>QBMS01000112.1 GCA_003249095.1 Snowella sp. | reverse complement strand
GTATTATACGTTTCTGAATATAGTGACTCACATTTTTGACAGATAAATATTTTTCTCTCTCCATTATTTTTCGTTTTGTAATGAGAATGAATTTTCACTTCCTCGCTGTGACAATGAGGACAGTCTCGTTTAAATAATTCTTTTTCTTTCCCATTGCAAAATATAGAATCATTAAACTCTTGGATTGGCTTTATCTTTTGGATTGACATACTCTCTCTCCTTTTTTTACCGATTTATTTATAGTATTATTACCCTTAACACCCCTGTAAAGTTATAACCATTACTTCCAAGCTTATATTTGCTTCTTTGTTTCTCTAATCCTTTGCCCAGTAATCCTTTCTGCCTTTAATCAGGCTGAACCATTGCCGTAGTTTTCTAAAGGAAATTAATTCTTTTTTTAGAATCTTTTAACTCAGTTTAAAAAATTACCGCTAACTACATTAGCACTGAGGGGGGCATTCAACGAGGGATTATTCAGGAAAATGTTATTCTGGATATTTCCATGTCCTTGATCGACATAAACTCTACCTATTCCTAATGTATTATTCTCAAATACATTCATATTAACACTGGGGAACAGATTACCTACCGTACTAGTCCTCGACGACATAAATAGAGCGGTTTCAACTTGACTAAAAGCATTGTTACGGATAGAACTTCCTGTAAGAGCAGTTCCCAGAGGTGCGGAAATTTCTATTCCAACTCCAGTCAGATCGTTTGTAAACGTATTATTACTCACTTGAGTAAAGTTGACGGGGTTAATATCTGTTCCATATCCTGTCCATAGACGAACACCATTTCTCAATTGATTGAAACTGTTACTATCAATAATTAAATTAGTCGCTCCAAAGTAAGTCTGTACTCCAGCAGAAGCTGTTTGGCGCGATTTGTAATCACTTAAGCCGTCTAGGGTATTGCCATAAACAACGGCATTACTAATATTTCGATTGGCAACAATAACACTTGATGAATCAGGCTGGACATTCCAACTATCATAAATTGTATAAGTGGACTGATTAAAGGATTTAACTTGGCGACTTTGACCTATTCCTTTTCCGCCAACAATAGAGAGATAGTACCGATCATTCACCGCGCTAGAAGGTTGATTAACGCTTACTGTATTATCTGTTGTGGAAGTTACTGTCCCCAAAAAAGTAGATAACTTATCACCTTGTTCCCATAGGATTTGCTCCCCAGAATTTTGATCCCAGGAGCTAGGGGAAACGGACAAGTCAATAGTTTGGTTATTACCAATATACTGGTTTTTTTCGACTCCTCCGCGACCATTATCGACAAAGAAACGTCCTTTCACCCATTTTTCAGGGTTAGGATCAGAGTTATCTAAATTCTGCCCCACTGAATTGGTAATAGAAATCCCTTGTACACCACCACCGTACAAGAGGGTAGCTGTGTCGCCAGTTCCATAAAATTTGCTTCCATCAATAAAAATTTGACTGGATGTACCTATATATCCGTTTTGGCCAATCACCTCTGAATTTTTCATTGATACATTATTATTCGTGTGCCAATCAAAGGGAGTGGTTCCTTCTCCATTGATTTTGACATTTAAATATTGGAGATCAGAAGTATTTCTGAGGTAAGTCGTCGTCAGCATACTGGTCGCATTTGCGGCATTAGCATTTAAGGTGAGATCTTGAAATGTAATTTGGTTGGCGGCAATACTTTCATTGAGGAACAAATACTTCTGACTAGATCCGTTAGCAACTTTAATATTGGTCAAATCTTTACCATCCCCCAACCAGCGAACTTGGTCACGACCTGGATCTAAGACTTGATTAACAACGTAGGTTCCAGTCGGTAGATAAACCGTTGCCCAAGGAGTTTTATCGGCGGCGGCTCGTGCGGCATTGATCGCGGCGGTATCATTGGTGACTCCATCGCCTTTCGCACCGTAATTTTTAACGTTAAAAACTGCACCTGTGTAATTCAAACCACTATCAATAGTCATCGTCAAGGGTTTTGACCAGCCGTATTGTCCTCCATCGCCATTATGAACAAATACCTGATAATCACCGTTAGCTAGGGCATCAGGAACTTTAAAGTCAATCTTGTAGGGATTAACTTCAAGCACTTGGGCCCAGTATCCTTTTCCTGCACTATCTTCCAGATACACCTGTGAATTTTGAGTACCGCCATCTTGAGATAGGTTGCGCCCAAAGACAGAAGCAATCTGGCCTCGGCTAGAAGTATCTTTGACCCACCAGGCTTCAGTTTGATTAATCATGACTGGCTGACTATAGCCCGAACTATTTTGCGCCCAGAGTAAATAGTCTGAACCTTGGGGTAACGTCGTTGGCAAAGTGATAGCCGCTACATTGCCATCTAATTTTTGAATTTTGGCTTCTAATAAAACGCCATTGGTATCATTCGTTTGCCCATAGACGAAGAATTTTGTACTGGCATCGAGTTGCCAACCCGTTAAGACAATGGTTTCACCTGCTTTCCCCGTTCTTGTCCATTCCGCGATCGCGGGTCGGGATGAATTCCCTGCATCATTAACTACAAAAGACGGGGCAAAAATATCCTTTCCTGTCGGTAAAGTAGGATTACTTTTGGGAGCAAATTTAGTGACTAAATCGGGTAAGGCGATCGCTGGGTTGGTAACCAGAACTTTGACAGTTGCAGTTGCAGTTCCTCCTTTCCCATCACTAATAACATAGTCAAAACTGCTATTACCACTAAAATTAGCAGTCGGCGTAAAGACAGGATTTCCACTCGCATTAAGAACTACACTCCCATTAACAGCACTTTTCACCGATGATAACGTAAGTTTATCTCCATCGGGATCGGTATCATTGGCTAAAAGATTAGTCGCTAGTAGGGTAACCGCTTGATTTTGTTTAGTTGTAGCCGAATCCCCATTAGCAACAGGAGAACGATTAACCGTAACTGGATTAACAACAACATTTACTTTTGCACTAGTAGCCCCACCTTTGCCATCACTCACAACATAATTAAAACTGCCATTACCCGTAAAATTAGTAGTCGGTGTAAAGACTGCATTACCACTCGAATTGAGAACAACTGTGCCGTTAACTGCTTGGGTTACTGATGTAACTTTGAGAACATCCCCAACATCGGGATCTATTGCACCTATCAATAAATTAGAGGATAAAAAAGTGACGGCTTGATTCTGATTAGTGCTTCCTGATTGATTAATCGCCGTAGGAGCATCATTTACTCCCGTCACGATAATACTAACAGGAGCCGTAGCAGTTCCTCCTTTCCCATCGCTAACGGTATAGCTAAAATTATCCGTCGCCGTTGCTCCAGTTCCTAAAGACTGAAACTTGCCATTGGGAGAGTAATTAATACTAGTTCCAGAAAAGCTGACTTGTCCAACGGTTTTACTATTATCAATGCTAGTAATTGTTAGGGTATCTCCATTAATATCACTGTCATTACTCAGTAATTGACTAGAAGTTAGTGCTAACGATGTTTTTTCCCCTGTTGAGAATTGATCCGCTACTGCTGTGGGGGGAGTATTAGCCGTTCCTGAAGGGATAAAGTCAATGTAATCAAGACGGGCATATTCACTAGCATTCTCAAAACCCTTAACAACAAAGGTGTCTCCATTTTTAACTTGCACAGTTGTAACCTTCCGAGCCACAGCCGTTTGTGCATTGGGCGAATCACTCCCCAAGCTCTGATTGAGAGTTATAGAACCGATCGCGTTTCCATTCTGTCTGACGGTAAAACGAGCTTGCCCATCATTTTCATCGAAAGTGCCAAGAACCACATCGTAGAGACCATCCAAACCCGTAAATTTAAAAGTGGCACGACCAACCTCATTACTTGCTCCACCCGCTAAACTCAAGACTTTTCCCCCAGAGGCCGCCGTAACAGATTCCAGACGAAAAACCGACCGATTAGTGATAGATTCGGCTTCCACACGGACTTTACTAATAGCGGCTAGAGCAGGACTAGCTGAACTCGTAGTTGCAACGGCTGAAAGATTTTGTGTACTCGCAGTACTCGTTTGAGATGGATTTAAAGACGCAGATTGAAGAGAACTAGGCAAAAAATTATTCGTATTACTCAATAAAACTAACTCAGTATGGGTTTGAGATTGATTCTCTGTACTCTTTAATGCAACAGATTTATTGAGATTTGTTTGCTTTTTACTAGAAATTATTGACTCAATAGAAGTATCAGCAATTGAGTTTGAGCGGTAAAGAATGGCATCGAATAAATCATTACTATTTAATGGCGCGACGATTGATTTGAACGGACTAGAACCAGTCAAAGGATCGATTTGAGTAGTCATTAGTATTTTCCAAGGATTCATAAAAAGCACTTTTCAAGAAATAAAAATTCCTGAAACTTTGTGTGCGTGAATTCATTTTGGAAAACGATCGCAGCTTTGGCTTCCGTTTAATCACTTAGGAATAAAACAAGTTTTTTAAAAAATTCAGTATATTTACTGAATGCATGTAAATTGTATGAGAATGAAGTGTTAAAAAATTCTGAATTAATAGCAATAAAATTTATGTAATAAATACTCAAAAGTCTTTTAAATAAGGAATTAAACGATTTATTACAACTAAGCAACTAAAACTATTTAAACCTTATTAGTTTCATTTATATAAGTTTTAAAGGAGAAATTAGCACTCATTTCATCTATCCTCGTCGTCTCCAGTGACATTTGACTTTCATGATGTTGTGTGTCATTAAAATCCTTTCTCAAAGATCATTTGAGCGATTTTTAACAAGAACTAAATGCTCCGCACACACAAGACTAGTACATTTGTTCTTGTCGTAAATACTTAAGTGATAAATGGGGAAAATCAGGAATTTAACAAAAATTTCCATCAATACTCCGAAGACCGGAGTCTAGAATTTTGAGAGTTTATTTTTTAAAACTAAATTAGTAAGGTCAAATTAAAATGAGTTAAGTCATAAAAAATATTTTTAACCCTTTATTTAAGCTAAAAATTCACAAAAGATGATTTATTAATTCACTTTTTATTTTGAGGCTAGAATTTTTTATTGATATTTGATTTGGAAATTATCGACTTCTAGTAGAAATTACCAAAATTATTCGGTAAAAACCAAGAAGCTCCCGTTTAAAATCTGAGATTTTTACAGAATAATCGAGGATGATTTTCAATGCTCAACTCTATCAAATACTTGTTTGGTGACTGAATCAGGCTTTCTCCCCCTTATCTTTCATAAAGATTTGATAAATTTGATGTAGAGAGGGGTGTTTTCATGGCACGTTAAAATAGATAGGCACTTTTTTAGGAGGTAGCGATTGTGGCTCTTCAATTAGGAGACGTGGTTCCAGACTTTACCCAGGAATCTAGTCAAGGAACAATTTCTTTTCATGAGTGGATCGGAGACAGTTGGGCTGTCCTTTTTTCCCATCCTGCTGACTTTACGCCCGTTTGTACGACAGAATTGGGAACGGTTGCTAGTCTTAAACCAGAATTTGATAAGCGCAATGTGAAAGTCATCGCCCTGAGTGTGGATGATGTGGAATCCCATAAGGGTTGGATTGGTGATATCAACGAAACTCAAAATACAACGGTTAATTATCCGATCCTTGCCGACGGCGATCGCAAAGTTGCAGACTTGTACGGCATGATTCACCCCAGTTCCCTCAACAATCTGACCGTGCGTTCCGTTTTCATCATCGACCCCAACAAAAAATTGCGGTTGACTTTCACCTATCCCGCCAGCACAGGACGGAATTTTGATGAAATCCTACGGGTCATTGATTCTCTGCAACTCACCGATTATCACCAAGTTGCAACCCCAGCCAACTGGAAAGATGGAGAAGATTGTGTAGTCGTTCCTTCTATTCCTACCGAAGAAGCGCGGGTTAAATTCCCCAAAGGCGTTAAGGAAATCAAACCCTATCTCCGTATGACTCCCCAGCCCAACAAATAGGGCAAAAATCAATTAATTTAATGAAAGAGGAAGATTTTAGGTCTTCCTTTTTTTTTGATGGGAACTGGATCAAATTTGTGGAAAGGTCAAGGTTTCCTGTCCATAATTCACAGTTGATTCTAGAAATACCTGATACAATAGCCCGTTAGTCATAATTCTAGGGTTAAATTATTTATGGGTCGCGCCAATAAAGTTGTCTTAGCTTATTCGGGTGGGGTTGATACCTCCGTTTGTATTCCCTACCTCCGTGAAGAATGGGGGGTCAAAGAAATTATCACCCTAGCCGCAGATTTGGGTCAGGGGGATGAACTAGGGCCTATTCAAGAAAAAGCCCTCCGTTGTGGAGCCGTAGAATCCTTGGTGGTTGATGGGCAAGAGGAATTTGCCAGGGATTATGCCTTTCGCTCGATTCAAGCCAATGCTCTCTATGAAAATCGTTATCCTCTCTCTACCGCCTTGGCCCGTCCTCTGATTGCCAAAATGCTGGTGGAAGCGGCTGAAAAATATGGGGCTGATGCGGTAGCGCATGGTTGTACCGCCAAGGGCAATGATCAAGTCCGTTTTGATTTAGGAATTTTGGCCCTCAACCCTAATCTTAAAGTTTTGGCTCCTGCGCGGGAATGGAACATGAGTCGGGAAGAAACGATCGCCTACGGAGAAAAATTCGGCATTGAATCCCCCGTGAAAAAGTCTTCGCCCTATAGTATTGATCGCAACTTATTAGGTCGCAGTATTGAAGCAGGCCCCCTGGAAGATCCCATGACGGAAGCCCCAGAAGAAGTTTATCTCATGACCAAGGCGATCGCGGATACCCCCGATGAAGCCGAATATGTGGATATTTTCTTTGAAAAAGGAATTCCTGTTAGCCTCAATGGTTTGACTCTCGGCCCCGTTGCCTTGATCAGCCGTTTAAATGAAATTGCCGGAAATCACGGTGTCGGTCGTCTGGATATGATCGAAAATCGGGTCGTTGGCATTAAATCACGGGAAATCTATGAAGCTCCCGCCCTGCTCGTACTCATTGATGCCCATCGCGATCTAGAAAGTCTAACCCTGACCAAAGACGTTTCCCATTACAAGCGATCGGTCGAAGAAACCTACAGCCATATCATTTATCAGGGGCTATGGTACAGTCCTCTCAAAGAAGCTTTGGATGCGTTTATTCTTAAAACCCAGGAACGAGTCACAGGGCTAGTCCGTGTCAAATTCCTTAAAGGGAATGCCCGTGTCGTGGGTCGTCAGTCAGATTATGCAATTTATGATCCTGATCTTGCCACCTACGGCGCAGATGATCGCTTTGATCATAAAGCCGCCGAAGGGTTTATCTATATTTGGGGACTGCCCACCAGAGTTTGGGCCCAGAAAACACGCGGTTAATTTCAGAGATTAGCACCATCCAACCCCTTCTAAACCTCTTAAAAAAGCGAAAATAGTCAAATCAAAGCGTGAAAGTCCCCCTTACAAAGGGGGATTGAGGGGGATTACACCTGATAAAAATCACTCTTGAGCATAGATCCTATCAGAAAATTAAAGACCAACCCATCCAGAGCGTAACGGTTTTACAATAGGAAAATACTGTTACAAATTGTTAAGGCACTCATGGCAGACCAACTGATTCGAGCAACC
Source organism: Snowella sp. (assembly GCA_003249095.1). GTDB lineage: Bacteria > Cyanobacteriota > Cyanobacteriia > Cyanobacteriales > Microcystaceae > Snowella. Next base: position 6,703 of record QBMS01000112.1, on the reverse strand, counting down.
GCCGCCGAGGGAGGCATTCGGGCCGTCGGCATCATTTCAACCCGTCTCACCGAAGAAGCACGGCAACGACACAAATTATCCTACGTCGCAACGGCGGCCCTCGGTCGCACCATGTCGGCAGGTTTGCTATTGGCTTCCAGTATGAAGCGAGAAAATTCACGGGTTAATATCCGCGTCAAAGGCAATGGCCCCCTCGGTGGATTGTTAGTCGATGCGGGTTTAGATGGAACCGTGCGCGGTTATGTCTTCAATCCCGACGTAGAATTGCCCCCCAATGCCCAGGGTAAATTAGATGTCGGTGGAGCCGTTGGCAGTGAAGGATTTGTTTATGTGGTGCGGGATATTGGTCATGGTTATCCCTATTCCAGTACCGTCGAATTAGTTTCTGGCGAAATTGGCGAAGATATTACCCATTATTTATTCACCTCGGAACAAACCCCTTCTGCCCTACTTGTCGGGGTTTTTGTGGGTGCTGATGGCGTAACGGCGGCGGGGGGAATTTTGGTACAAATCATGCCCAAAGCAGCCCAGGATGAAGCCTTGATTTCTACCCTAGAAGCTCGTATTGCCGAATTAAAGGGTTTTACGCCCCTCCTACGGGAAGGCAAAACTCTACCTGAAATTTTTGAATCACTACTCGGTGATTTGGGCTTAGAAATTTTTCCTGATGTTCAGTTAGTGCGCTTTGATTGTCGTTGTTCTTTTGATCGGGTTTTATCGGCTCTCAGGACGTTGGGAGAAGCCGAATTGCTGGATATGATTGAAAAAGACGGTGGTGCCGAAGCAACCTGTGAATTTTGTGGGGAAGTTTATCAGGCGACGGATCAACATTTAAGCGAATTGGTTCAGGATTTACAGGCAAGCGCGATCGCCGAATAGCCGAATAATCGTCTAGTGTTAGATTTAACTTGCTGGGGTGAAGGCTGTTGCTGAGTTGCTTCTCAATCCCGACTTTTTCAGATTGTTTGACCTTTTAGAGGTTCAGGATGCGACGAATCAAATCGCGAATTTCCTGGCTTCTTTTGGCCTTTAACTCCGCAGAAACCGCCCCAGAGGGTTTGAAAAGAATTTCATTAACCCCTAATGCTTTTACCTGGGCAACAATGGGGGAAGAAGGATCTTCGGCAGTGACAACTAAAACTTTAGCATTGCTTTTTGAGCGAACCTGCTTCATAAACTCAACACCATTCATTTTTGGCATTTGCAGATCTAAGATAATCAAATCAGGCTTAACCGTACCAACTTTAGCCAAAGCATCAAGACCATCAGAGGCATATTCAACGACTTGTAACAGAGGATCTTCGCTAATAATATTACCGATGACAAGACCCATAATCGGAGAATCGTCAACCACCAAAATCTTTTTCCTGGAAACGACCATAACAAAATCCTCATATTTACCAATAAAATATTTTACCTTGCTTATGTCTTCCGATAGATTTGTGAAGATTGACTGTCCTCTCTCGCAACCCTCCGACCGATCAACTATATTAAGAATAATTAAGAATATTATTTTTTTAGCCTGTGAAAGCCCTCAAAGCCATTAAAGACCTAGACCCAAAGACCAAAAGAAATTTCCTAGCCCTATTTTCAACCGCTTTATTTTTTTGGATCGGTCTAACAACTCTACTGCCCACCTTACCGACCTATGCAGAAGATCTGGGAGGAACTCGCCAACAGGTGGGTTTTGTGATGGGGGCCTTTGCCATTGGACTGTTGGGATCTAGGGTCTGGTTGGGACAAGTGGCTGATGAAAAAGGTCGCAAAATTGTCATCCTCATCGGTGCTTTTGTCGGGGCGATCGCGCCTTTGGGCTATCTTACTGTCCACAATATTCCTGCTTTGATGGCGATTAGGGCCTTTCATGGCATTAGTGTGGCAGCTTTTACGACGGGTTACAGTGCTTTAGTCGTTGACCTAGCTCCCATTAAACAACGGGGCGAACTGATTGGTTATATGAGCTTAGCTGTCCCTGTGGGGATGGCTCTCGGCCCTGCTCTTGGTGGTTATTTAGCAGAATCGGCGGGCTATGTTCCTCTTTTTTTCACGGCGGGTGGCTTAGGCTTAACGGCTTGCCTCATCGCTAATCAAGTTCAGGAGATGGTTCCTGCTCAGGGATTCTCTCAGAAAAACAAAGTCCATACCGAAGACAATCGAAGTTCCTGGGAACTATTAAGTACACCTTCTTTGTTGATTCCTTCCCTAGTTTTATTACTAATCGGACTGGTTTTTGGGAATTTAGCCACTTTTTTACCGCTTTTTATCCGAGAAATCCATCTCAATCTCAATGCAGGATTATTTTATAGTTTTGCGGCGATCGCGAGTTTTATTTCCCGTGTCTGGACTGGGCGAGCATCCGATCTCTATGGGCGTGGCGTTTTCATCAGTGGCAGCATTCTTTGCTATGTTTTAGCGATGATGATTCTGGCTTGGGCCAATAGTCCCCAAATGTTCCTAATTGCCGCAACGTTAGAGGGAATTGGTGGCGGAGTTCTAATTCCTATGATTATTGCCCTGATTTCTGATCGGTCTTCCAGCCATGAACGGGGACGAGTTTTCGCGCTCTGTGTCAGTGGTTTCGATGTGGGAATCGCGATCGCGGGGCCAATTTTTGGACTATTGGGGGAAAGTCTGGGCTACCGAGGATTATTTGTTCTCGCCAGTGGACTCGCCTTACTTGCCTTTCTCATCTTTGGTAGTCAATCTAATCCCAGTCTGACAAGCTCCCTACGATTTGCCACAGGTAGGGGAAAAGACCGCTATGCAAAAGAGCAGACATCTCCTTTATAACGAGGAAAATATCTGCTCAATGGTTTTCTGCTCTAACGGGCTTGGAGGGATTCGAACCCCCGACCTTCTGGTTCGTAGCCAGACGCTCTAATCCACTGAACTACAAGCCCTTACCGGTTTTCTTGACCGTAATCCAACTTACCATACTCCTGAAGTTTAAAGCAAGCAATTTTTTCAAACTTCCCAAGATTCCCACGATCGCAACTTAAATTTATCGGTCAAATTACCAGTCAAAGGGCGATCGCACTTTTCAATCAATTCCATTAAAATCCTTATCAGGGAAGGAAAGCCGTATAATTAGGTTCGATTGATTGGGGACTGGGACTAATAGACATCTCCAAAAATTGAGTAAGGACAATTCATGAATTGCCCCTACCAGAGGTTTCAATCGATTCACTCTTGATTTCTGGAAATATCTAATGCGGACAGTCAAAAAAATCAAACAACTCGCTCTCTGGGGACTTTTCGGCCTATTACTAAGTTGGCTCGTTAGTTGTCAGTCAACGCCCTCTAACCCGACGGCATCAGGAGATAAGGGGGGAATTCAATTCTGGACGATGCAACTCCAGCCCCAATTTACGCCCTATTTTACGGAACTGATTGGCAATTTTAAAACGGCAAATCCCGATATAACAGTGAAATGGGAAGATGTGCCTTGGGATGCCATGCAGAGTAAGATTTTAACCTCTATTTCTGCGAAAACGGCTCCCGATGTCGTTAATCTGAATCCCAATTTTGCGTCTCAGTTAGCAGGAAAAAATGCTTGGTTAGACCTGAGTAGTAAAGTTTCTCCAGACATTCAAAAACAATATTTACCCAAAATTTGGCAGGCCAATACCCTCAATAATCTGAGTTTTGGCATTCCCTGGTATCTGACCACCAGGGTCACGATTTATAATCAGGATTTATTAAAAAAAGCAGGCATCACCGCACCTCCTGCGACCTACGAGGAATTAGCGAAAGTTGCAAAAACGATTAAGGAGAAAACAGGTAAATATGCCTTTTTCATCACCTTTTCCCCAGGAGATTCGGGGGAAGTTTTGGAATCGATGGTGCAAATGGGAGTCAAATTAGTGGATGAGCAGGGGAAAGCCGCTTTTGATACGCCCGAAGGTTTTGCCGCTTTCAAATACTGGGTTGATCTCTATCAACAGGGATTATTGCCCCCCGAAGTGCTGACCCAGGGCCATCGTCATGGCGTAGAACTCTATCAGTCTGGTTCGACGGCGTTACTCTCATCTGGTGCGGAATTCTTGAAAACCATTGAGAAAAATGCCCCAACGATCGCCAAAGCCTCGGCCGCCGCTCCCCAAATTACGGGAAAAACAGGGAAGAAAAATGTCGCTGTCATGAATCTGGTGATTCCCCGTGACAGTAAACGGGCTGATGAAGCCCTAAAATTTGCCCTTTTTGTCACGAATGCCGATAATCAGTTAGCTTTTACCCAACAGGGTGGTACTTTACCGTCTAATATCGAGGCAATTGACCGCTATATTGCAGAATTGGATAAAGAAAAGAATGCTTCTGCCGTAGCTCAGGCGCGGAAAGTGAGTGCGGGTCAACTCAAGGACGCTGAAGTTTTAATCCCACCGATGAAAAATTTTAATCAATTACAAAAGATTATTTATGAGAATCTCCAGGCCGCAATGTTAAAACAAAAAACCGTAGAACAAGCGGTGAAAGAATCTGCTGAAGCTTGGAATTCGTTGCAGTCTTAGATAAGCTGTCCGTAATCCAAAATTTATAGAGGCAAGGGGCTTAAGCCCCTGGTTACAAAGCATTCGGGATTTGTGATAAGGCAATTTAGATTCGTTGCATATTGTCTTTACCCGTATTTTTGAGGTCATCGGCCATCTGCAGATCGGCATTCATTCGGGATTTGAGGAATTGACAAAGCTCACAAATTGTGGAATCGCGGGCGAAAAATCGTTTGTAGTTAAAATTAAAGCTTTTGGTGAAGGTGTTGTGCAAATTACGGGTATTCTCGGTGAAATGCTAACTCCTTGACGTGAATAGTCGCTGTAATATATTGTGATTAGCGCGAAGACAAATTTGTCTCTTTGTGACTTCATCTTCTTTTTCTATCCTTATAACCTCTGGAGGGGTTTCCTGATGAGCAGCAATCGTGATAAGTATACGCAAGAACAGTTAGATAAGTATACGCAAGAACAGTTAGATCTCATAGATAAAGCCTTGACAGCCCAGCAGTGCAAAGACCAAGATATGGACATTAGCATAAGTGTGAAATGGTGGGGCTATACGGTGCAACTGAACCAAAAGGCCGTGTTCAAGCTCGACCTATGCCTGACCTATCTTGAGGAAAAGCTAGGACTCCATTTCAAAGGGGAAATACTTACACTCATCTCGTTTTGCATCCAGTTAAAGCAACGCCGCCTCGAAAATGCAGTGAACGCAGAGGGGAGTGATGGTTACGTTCGGTTGATTTCTCCCTGGGTCATACCGTTTGCGCTGACTGTGGTCAAGGGTTCTTCGGGGGATGACCGAAACCTTTGGTTTACCGTGTGGGACCCAGATCAAAAACAATGGGGACAACAAGCGGAGTTCCACGAATGCTTGAGCAGAAACGCTCCTGCCTTGGCCCAACACGGCGATCTTTTGTATTGTGTGCACCGAGGCGATACCTCTGATCTCCTGAAGTGGTCGGTGTATTCGACCAATGACGGCTGGAGCGACGACCACGACTTCCCCAGGCATTGGACAGAAACCAACCCCAGCTTGGTTGAGTTCAACAAAACTTTGTACTGCTTTCACCGTGGAGCTGGCAATGACCAAGCACTGTATTACTGCACCTTCAACACTGCGAGTAAAACTTGGAACAATGACATCATGATTAAGGTGGGAGATCAAGTGCAATACAGCAAGAGCGGCTGCGCGGTAGCTGTTTTCAACGAGGAACTGCACATGGTTTACCAGAGCGGCAGTAGCAATGATATTTATCACCGCATCTTTAACAAGGACACCAATGCTTGGCGGCGTAGCAGCATTGAGCCAAACGCCTCTACGAAAGATACCCCCGCCCTTGTCGCTTACGGGACAAATCTGCTCTTGGTTCATCGTGGAGACGGGGACGAATTTATTTGGTACTGCACCTATAACGGCAACAGTTGGACCAAAGAACAGCAGATACCGGGAATGTATAGTAGTATGGGCCCAGGCCTAGCAGTCTTTGGCAACGAGGTATTTATGGTGCACCGCTCCAATAAATCCAATGGAGAACTCTATTACTCCATCTATAACGGCTCCAGCTGGAGTCCCGATGCCCACATTGATGGTCAAAGCACTGGCGCACCCCCTGCCCTCGCCTGCTATACAGATCCCCAATGCATCCCTGCTAACTACACAGATTCCAAGACCGCCGAACCCCGACTCATTTGCGTCCACCGCGGCTGGGGAACCTAATCTTCAGTGGGATTGCCCGAAAATTCCCCTCTAGGGCATCCCCTGATTCCAATTGCGTGCGATCAATAGGGTTCTCAGACGAGATAGGAGATCTAATTCCCAATGTTATGTTGAACGATGGTGGGGAGAATTTAAAATTGGTTGCTCAAAAAAATGGGTCGGACATGAAAGCCTGGTATAAAAGGGCGAACTCGATGAACATTTTCATCCCCAATTTGCACAAAAATCGAACCGCTTTCCGTTAACAACTCCCTCGCCACCGTTAAGCGATCGCGCAGATAAGTCAAATAAGAATGAACCCCATCCCGCCAAGTATCCCGAAAAGCCTTAACCTGCTCAGGTTCACGGGTAATATGCTCAACATTGCCATCCTTCACATCACGGCTCGTCGTTGACCATTGAAAATTAGAATTACAGCAATTTCCGATCAAACACACCACGAAAAAGCTATCTCAAAGGCTCAAAGTAGAGACCACAATGTTGGAACCAATCA
>QBMS01000111.1 GCA_003249095.1 Snowella sp. | reverse complement strand
CCAGGGCGGGGGGCAAGGGCGGGCAAAACGTGAATAAGGTGGAAACGGCGGTACGGATTACCCATTTGCCTACGGGGATCGCGGTGCGCTGTACCCAGGAACGTTCCCAACTACAAAATAAAGAAAAAGCCTTAGCGATTCTCAAGGCAAAATTGCTGATCATTCTTCAGGAACAACGAGCCAACGCGATCGCGGAAATACGGGGGGATATGGTGGATGCGGCCTGGGGAAAACAAATCCGTAATTATGTATTTCATCCCTACCAAATGGTGAAAGACCTCCGCACTAATGTGGAAACTACGGACGTAGGTGGGGTTATGGACGGGGATCTAAATAACTTTATCGAAAATTATCTCCGTTACGCCAGCCGCAATGATAGTGGAATGAAATGAAAACTCAAAAAAAATGGATCAAATTCAAAAACTTGGTTAATAATTAAGGCAGTTGGAGAGATAAATCCCTGTAAACCCTCCTATGAAGACTTAAGACCCCCTTAACCTTGTTGTATTGTCAACCTACGCTAAAATTGATCGGTTTCCTCAAATCATCCCTAGTAGTAAGTATAAAAACGTAAGGATAAGTACGTAATACGTGGAATGTCCCCTTGCCAATAAAGCAGTACTTCTACTCTTAAGCTTTTTGCGGTAAATAACCTGATATGTTAATATCAACTTTTTGAAATTACCCAATTAATTTGTAACGACCTTGGTTTATGTCCTATGAGTGAAAAGAGTGAATCTACTGTTGCTGAAATAGACGAACCGATCCCAACCGAACCCCAACCCAGTTACGTTAAGCTGGCGATGCGAAATATGGTTCGGAAAAGAGGCAAGTCTCTCACTCATTTTTTTCTAACCACAGTGGGTTTGTTCGCCGTGCTAATCGGTTTGTCCTATCTGACACGCTAGGGTAACGTCTTATGTCTGCTTCTTCCCCTTGTGCGATTAATGTTGAGATCAATCTTCAGGAGGTTTCTAGTGGCGACCCTAAATCTCCCGTCGAAGTTAATCCGATTTCGATCAATGATTGGCAAAGCTGGCTAGAGGTTTGGTTAACGTCCTTGAAGTCCCAATTGCCCAAGGCAGACGCTTACGAATTAACCCTGCGTTTAACTAATGATGCTGAAATTCAAGGGTTTAATAGCCAGTATCGTCAACAGAACAAACCAACGGATGTATTGGCCTTTGCTGCCCTAGAAGCTGAGATGCCGATTTTTCAATCCGACGACCCCGAACCGCTTTATCTAGGAGATATTATTATTTCTCTTGAAACCGCAGCCGTACAAGCTCAACAAAACAATCATTCACTCACCATTGAACTTGCTTGGCTCGCCTCCCACGGATTACTTCACCTGTTGGGCTGGGATCATCCTGACGATCAACGCCTAGAGGAAATGTTAGCTCAACAAGCTAATCTGCTCAAACAGGTCGGTTTTGCCACGATTTTTTGATGTCCAATTGTTCTTAGTGAACAGATATTTGATTTATTTGTTAGTTACGCTTTCTGGAGCAAAGAAATATTATGAAATCTCAATTACCTATGACTCAATCTCACTCCACCTCCCTGGCTAGAACGACGCTTTTGACGGGAAATTCTCCTTTTATGACCAATAAAATCACCCAACCCACCTTGATTCATTCTGTCTCTGGTACTGTTCCCAGGAGAGATCTCGCTTGGCAAATTGCTCCAAATTTGTTAGTTAGCTTCAAATACGCCTGGGCGGGGGTTTGTTATGCTTATGCTACCCAACGAAATTTTCGGATTCATACTTTTATCGGTATTGCAACCCTGAGTGCAGGGATTATGCTCCAGTTAGCCCCTGTTTGTTTGGCAATTTTGGCTTTAACGTCTGCTTTTGTGATGGTGTTAGAATTACTAAATACGGCATTAGAGTCTGTGGTTGATCTCACGGTTGGTCAGTCCTACCATGAGTTAGCGAAAATTACCAAAGATTGTGCAGCAGGTGCGGTTTTTATCGCCGCGATCGCCGCCGTGATTGTCGGATCTTGTTTATTAGTTCCCCCCGTGATCGCTTTAGTGTTTTAATAGCTTTGGCAGTTTATTGCCAACAGGGAACCGCGAGGAAATCAAACTTGATCATCGTCATCGATAATTACGACAGTTTCACCTACAATCTAGTTCAGTATTTGGGAGAATTAGGGGAAGAGTTTCCCGTTGCTAAACAAATTGAAGTTTATCGCAACGATAAAATTGATCTAGAAACTATTCGCCGCCTTAAACCCGATGGGATTGTGATTTCGCCAGGCCCTGGTCGTCCCGATGATGCCGGTATTTCCCTAGAGATTATTAAAGAATTGGGGCCAACATTACCCTTGTTGGGGGTTTGCCTCGGTCATCAGTGTATCGGTCAAATTTTTGGGGGCAGAGTGATTGCCGCTCCTGTGTTGATGCACGGTAAGACTTCTGAAATTTACCACAGCGCAGAAGGTGTTTTCCAAGGCTTAGATAAACCCTTCAACGCGACACGCTACCACAGTTTAATCGTAGAGCGGGATACCCTACCCGACAGTCTGGAAGTCACCGCTTGGATAGAAGATGGCATGATTATGGGATTGCGTCATCGAGACTATCCCCATATTCAAGGGGTGCAGTTTCATCCCGAAAGTATTTTAACGAGTCAAGGAAAAGCCCTATTACGGAATTTTGTTAAGGATCTCGGTTAACGGGTTAATCCAGAGGTGTTATCAGAATTATTCATTCTGCGATCGCATTTCAACGATTTTGTTGTAAACCATCTCCGTTTCCTTGGCTAACCTCGTCCAACTAAAACGCAAATCCAAGTCTCGATAGGCATTCTCGACTAAAATCTGGGCATAGGCTGGGTTATTCAAAACTTCGAGAATTCCCCAGGCCAGAGAATCGGGATTATTAGTATAGGTGACAACCCCTGTTTTGCCATGTTGCACTACCTCCGCTAGTCCCCCCGTATTGGACACGACAACGGGAACCCTGGCCGCAAAACTTTCCAGGGCAACAATGCCAAAGGGTTCATATAAACTGGGAAAAACCGCACAATCGGCGACGGTTTGGAATTTATCCAAATCTTCATCGGAAATAAAACCCGTAAAAAAGCACTGATTCCAAATTCCCAAGTTCCAGGCTAATTGTTTCAATCGATCCGTATTTCCGCCGCCAACGATCACAAATTTTGCACACTGATTCATTTCGTCTAACACCCTGGGCGCCGCCGTTAACAGAACAGAAACCCCTTTTTCATAAGTCATACGACCCACGTAATAAACAATTTTTTGGTGATCCTGGGCGTAACGACGACGAAAATTGATGTAATCAAAATCGGGATCGCGATGCTTTTTCTCTGGGCGAATGCCGTTATAAATGACACTCATTTTTTCCCACTCTGTCCCGAAAGCTCGCTGAAGTTCGTGGCGCATATAGTCACTACAAACAATGACCTGCCACCCATTCTCAATTAAAGTGCTTTCCTTACCCGCAATGTAACGATTGGTGTCATTATAAAGTCCGTTGTAACGTCCATATTCAGTCGCGTGGATAGTAACAATCAGGGGAATCTGAAAATGATTTTTAAGAGAAATTGCCGCATCTCCTACTAACCAATCATGGGCGTGAATGAGATCAAAGGGATTCTTTTGGGCAATTAAACGCTGCCCCTGTTGATCCATACTTTGATTCATATTAACAACCCAGTGAAAAAAATCACTCCCCGCCGCGACAGCCACTCGATAGACATGAATTCCTTCCACATTTTCGTAGGCAGGAGAACCGTTACACTCGACGGTAATCAGATGGACTTCATGACCTAATTTGACAATTTCTGGATAAAGTTCCGCGACGTGACGGGCTAACCCCCCGACAATTCGGGGAGGAAACTCCCAAGCCAGCACTAAAATCCTCATTCTTTTTCTGTCCTTTGCCAAACCCAAGGGTTCATACAGTTTGACACAATTTGACCGATTAACCCAGACTATCTTTCTGATCAGACTAATTCCCTAGATTACGGTATCAGAATTTCAAAGTTATAAGACTCTCAAAATATAACACCCATGAATGATGTCAGTTAACATTAACCATCAACTTTTTGGGATAGAGTCACAAAAAATAGAACTAGACGCAATGCCGCAGGCACATTTCGCGATCGCAACAGAGAGCCGTTCGTTAAAGTGGAGTAAATTGGCAAAAATTTTCGGTTAAAATAGCAATTTATTCTCCTGCGTCGGGAATACTGACTACTACAAGGAGCCATCAAGAGCCACGACTGTTATTTTATGACCTATTCATCCTCTAAGAAAACCCGTGCAGTTGCTCTCCGCAATTATTTTTCTCCCTTTGGCAACAAACTAGTCGCAGGCGGACACGTTGCCCCTGAACAGCTTCAACAGGCTCTAGTGCAAATGCGGAAGACGGGCCGCTCCCTTCCCCAGGAAATCCAAGCGATTACTGGCCATGCTCTCTCTCCTGAATTAGTCCGACAATATAAAAAACATTATCTATTTGAACTTAAAATTCTCTACGGAGTCGATAGTCTAGACCCAGAAATTAGTCCGATCGCCAATCGAGAAATGGCGGAACTCATTCACTCCCTCATTCCCTTCGATACCTGCCGTCGTTACAAATTACTGCCCCTAGCCAAACAAAACGGCGATCCCCCCATTATTCTAGTGGCCATGATCAATCCCGACGATCTGGCCGCCCAGGATGAATTACAGCGAATTTTGCGCTTTAAAGGGCTAGAGATGCGCCGATTGGTCATTACCCAGGAAGACTATGACCGTCTGATAGAAGAATATTACGAGATTCAAGGTGAAATAGAAAAAGAACACAAAAAAGCGGATAAAGAGAAGGAAATTGAAAAACTAGGGGATATCGCGGATATTGTTGATTCGTTCGATAATGGTATTCAAGAAGGCCCAGCCGATGATGCAGACGTACTGGATTCTAGTGCCGCTAACCAAGCCCCTGTGATCAACCTAGTGAATAAGATCCTAGCTAAAGCCATTCAAGAGGGAACCTCCGATATTCACATCGAACCCCAGGAAACAGAACTCAAAATCCGCTTTCGCCGAGATGGTATTCTCCACCAAGCCTTTAATCCCCTACCGAAAAAATTGATCCCCGCGATCGTTGCCCGTTTCAAGATTATGGCGGATATGGATATTGCCGAGCGTCGTTTGCCCCAGGATGGAAAAATTCGACGGATATTTCAAGGACGTAATGTGGATTTTCGTGTCAATACCATCCCCAGTCGCTACGGAGAAAAAGTGTGTCTGCGGATTTTGGATAACTCAGCAACCCAGTTGGGCTTAGATAAACTAATTACCAGTCAAGAAACCCTAGAAACTGTTCGAGAATTAGCAGGTCGTCCCTACGGTTTGTTTTTGGTAACGGGGCCAACGGGATCGGGAAAATCCACCAGTTTGTACTCGGTTTTAGCAGAGCGCAATTCACCGACGGTGAATATTAATACGGCGGAAGACCCCATCGAATATTCTTTACCTGGCATTACCCAGGTACAGGTAATTCGGGAAAAGGGAATGGACTTTTCTTCAATCTTGCGGGCTTTTATGCGGCAAGATCCCGATGTGATTCTAGTGGGAGAAACAAGAGACAAGGAGACCGCGAAAACCGCTATTGAAGCGGCTCTTACAGGTCACTTAGTGTTAACCACCCTCCACACCAATGATGCCGCAGGGGCGATCGCCCGTTTAGATGAAATGGGGATTGAACCCTTCATGGTTTCGGGGGCGTTACTCGGAGTATTGGCCCAAAGGTTGATGCGAAAAGTCTGTACCGAATGTCGAGTTGCCTACCATCCCTCTAGGGAGGAACTACTGCGCTTTGGTTTTGGAGTTTCTAACACAGAACAGGTCACCTTTTATAAGGCCAACACCCTCACTCTCGATGAAATCAATACCGCCCGTGAGCAGGGAACCCTTTGCCAAAAATGTAATGGCGGCGGCTATAAGGGACGGGTCGGGGTTTATGAAGTCATGCGAAATTCGGAGCGACTCGCCGCTTTAGTCAACGAAGGAGCCACTACCGATCGCATTAAGGATTGTGCTGTAGAAGAAGGCATGGTAACCCTATTGGCCTATAGTTTAAATCTCGTTCAGGAAGGCCACACCACCCTGGAAGAGGTAGAACGGGTGACATTTACCGATACTGGGCTAGAATCGGAACTAAGGGCAAAGCGAAAAAGTGCTTTAAGTTGTCGAGTTTGTCAAGCCGAACTCCAACAGGAATGGATAGATTGTCCCTATTGTATGACCCCACGTTTTACCCAGTAATCAACGATTCATTCGTTTTTAAAACTATAGATTTTCGTTTTGCAAACATTCTTATTTTTTTAACGTTAGGAGCCTTAACCCCGTGGTAGATTACATGATCGAAGACTTGATGGAGCAACTCGTTGAAATGGGGGGATCAGATATGCACCTCCAGGCGGGCGCACCCGTTTATTTTCGGATTAGCGGTAAGCTTAACCCGATCAATGAAGAGGTTCTCACTCCCCAGGATAGTCAAAAACTGATTTTTAGTATGTTGAATAATACTCAACGCAAAGAGTTAGAACAAAATTGGGAGTTAGATTGTTCCTACGGGGTTAAGGGGTTAGCGCGTTTTAGGGTTAATGTTTATAAAGAAAGGGGATGCTACGCGGCTTGTTTGCGGGCATTATCTTCTAAAATCCCCAATTTTGAGCAATTAGGACTTCCCACTATTATGCGGGAAATGGCCGAACGACCCAGGGGATTAATTCTGGTGACGGGCCAAACAGGATCGGGTAAAACCACTAGTCTTGCCGCCGTCTTGGATCTGATCAATCGAACGAGAGCAGAACATATTTTGACGATTGAAGACCCCATTGAGTATGTTTTTCCCAATGTTAAAAGTCTTTTTCATCAACGCCAAAAAGGGGAAGACACCAAGAGTTTTGCGAATGCCCTAAAGGCAGCATTACGGGAAGATCCTGATATTATTCTGGTGGGAGAAATGCGGGATTTAGAAACGATTTCTTTAGCTATTAGTGCGGCAGAAACGGGTCACTTAGTCTTTGGAACTCTCCACACTAATTCGGCATCAGGAACGGTAGATCGGATGTTAGATGTTTTCCCACCGATCCAACAGCCCCAAATTCGTGCCATGTTATCTAATTCTCTATTAGCCGTGTTTAGTCAAAATTTAGTGAAGAAAAAAGCCCCCAAACCAGGAGAATTCGGTCGGGCGATGGTTCAAGAAATCATGATTGTTACTCCCGCGATCGCTAACCTAATTCGGGAAGGAAAGGCCCCACAGATTTATTCATCTATCCAAACAGGAATGAAATTGGGAATGCAGACGATGGAACAATCCCTGGGCAATTTAATTGTTTCTGGTGTGATTACCCTAGAAGAGGGGCTGTCTAAAAGTGCCAAACCCGATGAACTACAACGTCTAGTGGCGGGGGCTGTTCCTACCGCCGTTCCTGCTAAGGCCAAAACCCGCTAAGCTCCTGGAATACTTTGTCTAAGTTTTTTCTAAATTATGTCTGATAGGAAGAAAATCCATGCCTACCTTTGTTGCCCAAGTTAAAGACAATAGCGGAAAAGTTACCAAGCGAAAAATTGAGGCCATGTCTCCCGAACAGGCCCGTACCATTCTCAAACAACAATACGCCGCGATCGGTTCGGTTAAGCCCGTGGGGGGAGAGATCAATCTTGAGTTTTTAGAAGCTCTTCTTAATAAAGTTACCGTCAAAGATCGAGCCGTTTTCTCTCGGCAATTTTCCGTGATGATCAATGCGGGAGTCGCGATCGTCCGATGCCTGGGAGTATTGTCAGAACAGTGTCCCAATCCCAAATTCAAGAAAGCATTAGTTGGCATCAGTGGCGATGTTCAGCAGGGAAATAATTTGTCCGAATCAATGGCTAAATATCCCGAATGTTTTGACCAACTTTACGTCAGCATGGTAGAAGCGGGAGAAGCGGGGGGGGTATTAGACGAAGTATTAAATCGTTTGTCCCAACTTCTGGAAGACATGGCCCGCCTACAAAACCAAATTAAATCAGCGATGGCCTATCCTGTGGCAGTGGGCTGTTTGGCAATCCTGGCGTTTTTAGGGATGACGATTTTTTTGATTCCTGTTTTCGCTAACATTTTCAAGAGTCTAGGGACTGAGTTGCCTGCTCTTACCCAATTTATGCTGGATTTAAGTGGTTTTTTGCGGAGTCCCTTGGTAGTGCTTCCGATTATTGGGATTGGAGGTGCCAGCTTTCTTTTTAAGAAATACTATGCTTCACCTATGGGAAGATTACAAATTGATGGCATGATGCTCAAGATGCCCCTTTTTGGCCCTTTAAATGAAAAAACTGCCGTGGCTCGTTTCTGCCGAGTCTTTGGAACCCTGACCCGTTCTGGAGTCCCCATTATTCAGGCTCTAGAAATTGTCTGTAATACCATTCCTAATAAAGTGATTTCCAATGCGGTTGCGGATGCGATGACTGAAATTCAACAAGGGGGAATGATGAGTCTGGCCCTGCAAAGGGGTAAGGTGTTTCCGTCCTTGGCTATTCAGATGATTAGTATTGGAGAAGAAACAGGGGAATTGGATTCCATGATGATGAAGGTAGCAGATTTTTATGAGGATGAAGTTGAACAAGCCGTCAAAGCCCTAACCAGTGTCATTGAACCCCTGATGATGGTTGCTATTGCGGCCTTGGTAGGAACGATTCTATTATCGATGTACCTACCCATGTTTAAAATCTTTGAAAAAATGGGCTAACGATCGCCTTGCAGGAAAATGGCAAGCTCTCAGGAGGGAAGATAATCTTTTTAGCGATCGCCGTTTTTATTAACGTTCTGCGATCGCGATATGCCATTGACCTACTTGATTCGTCTGAAAAGCAACCCGTTTTCCATCACCGCTAATGGTAGGATGGGCGACCGAGCCACGAACATTGGCACTTAATAATTCAGAACGTTGGCTATTGCGGTCATAAACCATGATGTCGGTTTTACCCCGTGCCGTTGAAACGTAGGCCAGAAATCGACCATCCGCACTAAGAGACGGTTGATCCTGACTGGCATTGGGCTGGTTCAAATTTGGTAGGAATACTAAGCGACGTTGCTGCACGTCATAGAGAAAAATTTCGCGACGACCATTTCGGTCAGAGGCAAAGGCTAGATAACGACCGTCGCCACTATAGGCAGGATATTCGTCGGGGGCGGTGCTATTAATGCCACCACTGGGCAATTGGGGATTGATCAAGACGGCTCTACTGCATCCCGTCAAGATCAACAAAACCCCAGTAATCGATAAAAAAAGTCTTGTGTGACTTAAAAGCGCATTAATCCTAGTAACTATCTTCGCTAACAACATTTTTTACGCTGAGAGCCTGATTTGCTTGCATTAATGAGTCCGCGATCGCTGTGCGGACTTTCAAGGTGACAGAGGAATCTGCCAAAAGTTCTTGGGCTTCTTCTCGACAGGCGGCTCCTTGGACGGGATCAACTTGATCCAACTTTTCTAGTTCGACGAGACAACGAGCTTCCATTTTTTCAGACATAAAGCGTAACCTCCAACATTGCTTCTGCCCATTCTAACCTGCAAAATTCCCCTCAACCTGGGGATCAACCCTAAATTTGCAAAGCTTAACTCAGATATTCCACCGCGATCGCGAAGCGGCACTGGGTGATCGCCCAGCCCTCGTACTATAATGAACAGCCATAACCCAAAAATCTCATTTTTCCCTATTTTCCATGACACAAGCAAAAATTGGCATTATCGGCGGTAGTGGTCTCTACAAAATGGATGCGCTCAAGGATATCCAAGAAATCCGTATCGATACCCCCTTTGGAACGCCCTCCGATGCCCTGATTGTGGGAACCCTAGAAGGCGTTTCCGTTGCCTTTTTAGCTCGTCATGGCCGTGACCATCATTTAACCCCTACTGAAATTCCCTTCCGTGCCAATATTTACGCCCTTAAAAGCTTAGGCGTAGAATATATCCTCTCAGCTTCTGCCGTTGGTTCCTTAAAAGCAGACATTAAACCCCTCGATCTCGTTGTTCCGGACCAATTCATTGACCGTACCCGCGATCGCATTTCTACCTTTTTTGGGGAAGGCATTGTCGCCCATGTAGCCTTTGGGAATCCCTTTTGTCAAAATTTATCCCAAGTTCTAGCGGATTCTGTCGCTGGTCTGAACTTGCCCGACATTGAGCTACATCGGGGTGGAACCTATGTTTGTATGGAAGGCCCAGCCTTTTCGACGATCGCTGAATCCAATCTCTACCGTAGTTGGGGAGCGGATATTATCGGCATGACTAACCTAACGGAGGCAAAACTGGCCCGTGAAGCGGAAATCGCCTATGCAACCCTCGCTTTGGTCACGGATTATGATTGTTGGCATCCCGACCATGACCACGTTACGGTAGAAATGATCATTGATAATTTGCATAAAAATGCGATCAATGCCCAAAAAGTCATTCAAGCAACTGTCAGAAAACTAGCTGAAAATCTCCCTTCTTCTGCCGCCCATTCTGCTTTAAAATACGCTATTCTTACTCCCTTAGCTAAAGCTCCCGAAGCGACGAAAGAAAAACTCGCATTACTCTTACAAAAATATCGTTAGAGTTTTTTTGAATAGCAGCAATAAAAATTAACTAATATTTATTCCCTGGAAACAAAAGACTTGCGATCGCGTTTTTGTAATTAGGTCACAGGCGATCGCCTAAAGTGAATAAGAGTACAGTTAATCAATGGCTGAAATTGTAACGATAATAGGGTAACCTAAAACCGAAACGAGTAGGCTCAACCAGAAAAAGTCAACTAGAAGACTACAAGGAAGCAGAAGCATTCTTTGTTGATTTCGTATCCTTAATGACAACTTCATAGTCCGTCCAAAGCTATAAACTAGAATTTTCTCCCATTCATCTGCCTTAATCCCAATGTCGATCGCCGAACCTGTTTTATCGCCACCAGAGAATGATAATAAAACTAAGCAAAATCCGCTTCTTTCCCCAGAAGAGCTAAAAATTCTGAATGAGCGTTCTAATCTTAAAGGAATGCTTCAATTTTCAGGACATTTAGCAGTAATCCTTGCTAGTGGCTACCTATCGGGAAATAGTCACTGGTTTATTGCTTGGCCTGCGGTGGTGGTTTATGGTTTGAGTTTAGCGACGATGTTTGCGACGTTGCATGAATGTAGTCATCGCACGGCCTTTGAGAATAACCGCCTGAATGACGGCGTTGCTTGGTTTGCTGGCCTTTTGTCATTTTATAACAGTACTTTTTATCGGCGTTATCACAAATGGCATCATCGCTATACCCAAATTCCCGATAAAGATCCCGAACTGGAAGACCCCAAACCCCAAAATTTATCCGAATATCTATTAGAAATTAGCGCGCTTCCCTGGTGGCGAGGCAAGATACAAGGGCATTTTCGCATTGCGTTAGGAAAATTAGAGAATTGTCCCTATATTTCAGAAACAGCACGACAAGAAGTGATTCGTTCCACTCGCTTACAATTGCTGGTTTATCTCCTCGCGATCGCCGTTTCAATCTTTTTTAAACAACCCTGGTTTTTAATCTATTGGTTATTCCCCTTGGCGATCGGACAACCGATTTTACGGATGATTCTTTTGGCGGAACATACGGGCTGTAGTTATGATGAAAATCCTTTAACCAATACCCGCACAACCTTAACCCTTTGGCCGATTCGGTTTTTAATGTGGAATATGCCCTACCACGCCGAGCATCACCTCTATGCCTCGATTCCCTTTCATTCTCTGTCAAAAGCCCATGCCAAGTTATTACCCCAGTTAGAACGAGTTGAATCGGGTTATGTGAAGGTAAATCGCAATATTATCGCTAGTTTCGGTCAATCCGTTGAGACTGTTCAATGATAACTAGTGCTGGCACTTTTACGATTGAAAACTTCGCTCTTCAATGCGGAGCCGTTCTGCCCCAAGCAAAGTTGGTCTATCAAACCTATGGTCAATTAAATCGCGATCGCAGTAATGTCATTCTATATCCCACTTCCTACGGCGCAACTCACCTAGATATTGAGTGGCTAATTCGTCCCAATGGAATCCTTGATCCAACGCGATGGTTTATTATTATTCCCAATATGTTTGGTAATGGGCTATCCAGTTCACCGAGTAATTGTCAGAATTGCGGTTTAGCGGAACAGGGGTTTTGGTTTAGTCATGGGGATAATGTTTTCGCTCAGGAAAAATTACTCCGAGAAGTTTTTGGAATAGAAAAACTGGCAATGGTTTATGGCTGGTCGATGGGAGCGCAACAAGCCTATCATTGGGGAGCTTTATTCAAAGATAAAGTCGAGAGAATAGTCGCTCTTTGTGGAACGGCTCGAACCACTGACCACAATCGTATTTTTTTAGAAAGTCTGAGATTAGCCTTAACCGGCGATCGTGCTTGGACAGGGACTCATTTTGAAGGCATTCCAGAACGGGGTTTTCGGACTTTTGCACGGATTTATGCCAGTTGGGCTGCATCTCAAGTCTTTTATCGAGAAGGAATTTATTATCAATTGGGTTATGAATCTTTAGAAGATTATTTGCAACGGGGCTGGGAGGCGGGCTATCGTAAACGCGATCCCCATAACTTATTGGCAATGATTGATACCTGGTTACGCTGTGATGTGAGCAATAATTCTATTTATCAAGGGGATTATCATCGTGCCTTAAGTTCGATTCAAGCCAAAACCCTCGTGATGCCCTCAACAACGGATTTATATTTTACTTCAGAAGATTGTGAAGCCGAGGCAAATTTGATTCCCAATGCTGAATTTTTCGCGATTCCTTCCATTTGGGGACATCGAGCGGGAAATCCCTATCAAAATTCAGGGGATCAAGCCTTTATTCGTCAAGTGGTTCATAAGTTACTCGATACTTAAATTTTGCCCGTCAAACCGAAAAACCTACTTTAAATTTCTATGACTCTTCTTTCTGAAATTGCCCGCCAAAAAGGTATTCGTTATTTCCTGATTAGTTTTACCGATCTTTTCGGGGTCCAGCGATCAAAGTTGGTTCCTGTCCAGGCGATCGATACAATGGCGACCAATGGGGCGGGCTTTGCAGGTTTTGCGGCTTGGTTGGATATGACACCCGCCGATCCTGATGTGTTGGCGATTCCTGATCAATCTAGTCTGATCCCGTTACCCTGGCAACCGGATGTTGGCTGGTTGGCTGCGGATCTGCACACAACGACGGGAGAACCCATTATGCAAACGCCCCGACTGGTTCTCAAGCAAGTTATCAATCAAGCAGAAGCGAAAGGATATCGAATCAAAACGGGGGTAGAGTGCGAATTTTTTCTTTTATCCGCCGACGGTGAACAACTTTCTGATAAACGCGATCGCCAAAGTAAACCCTGCTATGATCAGCAATCCTTGATGCGACGATTTGATATTATTGCAGAAATCTGTGATGCCATGCTGGCCTTGGGTTGGGGAGCCTACCAAAATGATCACGAAGATGCCAATGGGCAGTTTGAGATGAATTGGATGTATGCTGATGCTCTCGTGACGGCGGATCGTCATGCTTTTTTTAAATATATGGTGAAGGCGATCGCCGAAAAACACGGAATGCGAGCGACTTTTATGCCTAAACCGTTTGCCCACCTAACGGGGAATGGTTGCCATACCCACCTTTCTGTCTGGGATTTAGCGGGAAATATCAATCTTTTTGAGGATTTTCAGGGAGAATTAGGGCTTTCGGGTCTGGCTTACCACTTTATCGGCGGAGTATTGCACTCTACCGACGCGATTTGCGCCTTTACTAATCCCACCGTCAATTCCTACAAACGCATTAATGCCCCCATCACCGCCTCTGGTGCAACCTGGTCGCCTAACTCCATTAGCTATAGTGGCAACAACCGCACCCATACCATCCGCATCCCCGAAGCAGGCAGATTTGAGTTTCGCCTAGCCGATGGTTCAGCCAATCCCTACCTTTTACCTGCGGCATTGATTGCGGCGGGTCTGGATGGCATTGAGCAAAAACGCGATCCAGGGAAACCCTATTCCAACAATACCTATACCGATCCGTTACCCGAAGAAGTCGCCAAAAAATTACCAGGCAATTTACTAGATGCTCTGCGTTGCTTAAACTCTAATCCCCTGATTGCTCAAGCTTTGGGTGAACCATTCGTGGCTTCCTATCTCAAACTCAAACATCAGGAATGGCGAAATTTCTGCGATCGCATTACAGCTTGGGAAATCGAAAATACCTTGGATTGTTAAATACAGCAAATTTCGTTCAAACCCGCTATAAGTATGGTAACATGAAAAAAACTTAAAGAAATTAATGAGATATGGCAGCATATTCGCTAGATTTACGCCAAAGAATACTAACGGCATGGCAAAACCAAGAAAATACTCAAAGAGGTTTAGCAAAA
>QBMS01000110.1 GCA_003249095.1 Snowella sp. | reverse complement strand
GTATTATACGTTTCTGAATATAGTGACTCACATTTTTGACAGATAAATATTTTTCTCTCTCCATTATTTTTCGTTTTGTAATGAGAATGAATTTTCACTTCCTCGCTGTGACAATGAGGACAGTCTCGTTTAAATAATTCTTTTTCTTTCCCATTGCAAAATATAGAATCATTAAACTCTTGGATTGGCTTTATCTTTTGGATTGACATACTCTCTCTCCTTTTTTTACCGATTTATTTATAGTATTATTACCCTTAACACCCCTGTAAAGTTATAACCATTACTTCCAAGCTTATATTTGCTTCTTTGTTTCTCTAATCCTTTGCCCAGTAATCCTTTCTGCCTTTAATCAGGCTGAACCATTGCCTCTGAATTTACCAAACCATAATAACGAACTACAAAATATGCGTTTTCATCTTCATCCTGGTCATGATGACATTATGATTCACAGTCCACCTATGTCTCCGATTGAGATTCTGCATCTTTTTTTGTATGGCATAGACATCCCCGATAAAATTCGCACTTGATTCCAGTATTGATAAGTATTAATCTCAAAACAATAAAAAAAGTTAAAAATAAAAATTAATTAACATAAAAATTTAAAACTAAGGCAAACAGTAAAACTAACTGAATCGTTAAAATCGTTAAATAAAATACGGGTTTAAAACGAAAGACCGCCAACAAAAGAGCTAAACGTTTAAGATTAATCACCGAATCGATTAATAAGAAAGCCAACGATGAGCCAATCCAGAGAGTTCCCGTCAAAGGCATTAGAAAAGAAGCACTGAAGAGTGAACCCAAGGAGAGAATAACTCCTAATCCCATCATTACTAAAATTTGAGTGAGGGGATCGATCGCCCAATTTAAAAGGCTGGCTTGGGGTAAATAAAGTTGACTTCCCGTCGCGATCGCCGAACCCAGGAGCAAAAAAGGTATTAACTCCAGACTTTCTTCTATGCCATTTCTAAAAAATAAACTTAACTTTTCTAGCCAAGAGCGTTGATGAACTTCTGACCCAGCATATTCATAAATTAAATTGCCACTCCGTTGCAGAGGATCACCTTTGGCTTCATCAATTAAAAAAGTCCCTGAACGCAAAAAAGGAACCCGACTTACAGGGTTAAGAATCAGTTCAGAAGAGGGTTTTTCTCGATAGGAACTAAATACCAAAGCAATAATTACCGCCATGAACCAGGTCAGGATAATTCGCAGAAAAATTAAACGAGGTTGAATCGCGAGGGTCGATAGGGTAAACCAAATGACGATGGGATTAACTGTAGGGCCAGCAACGAGAAAACTAATCGCCAAGGGAATGGGTGCGCCCTGTAATAGTAAACGTCGAACTACTGGAATCGTGCCATACTGACCGACGGGCAACAAAATCCCTAAACTACTGCCGACAATGCTACTAAGAATTCGATTTTGGGGAAATCGGGCGATGAGCTTGTGTTCATCCACAAACACTAACAGCGCACTGGAAAGAATAATTCCCAGGAGCAGGAAGGGGATCGATAGCAATAACTGACTAAAAAATAGCGTTAGGGCCTCATTCAATAGGGGAAGTGGGAGCATTAGGTCTGTCTAGATTGGTCTGGGTGATTGGCACTCTCAACAACCTATCCTATCTTTAGTCTGACCACAATGTTAAAGCTTTACCTCCCTAAGATCAGAAAGAGAACCGACGACTTTCCGTGTTTCGTCTCGGTTCTCTAAATCTGGTTCGCTCCTCACACTTGATTTTAAATATACAGTATCTTTACCTAATTATGACATTTGAATTTAAAAAAAGTTTACAATTCATCGGGGGCTGGGATTTGAAGTTTTGTTAGAAGTAGTGTTGCTAAAATAGCGCGGGTATTGATTAATAAAAGCCAGGCTAATTCGTTATGAGACTGATTTTTAGGATGAAATAGACGATGATGCTGCTCAAAAAACAACAGTGCTTGACTTAAATTTTTGCTGACCTTGAGACAATTTTCTGGAGTCTTTTCGGGCTGGTGATCAATAACTTTCAGCATTTGTTCTAGTAGCGATCGCATGGGAGAGGATAACTCAACAATGGAGACTGATTCCGTTGAAGGCAAAAGAGGTAGGATTTTTTCCTGTTCAGCTAATCTGAGTAAGGCAGAGGCGCGAGCATGGGCATATTGACAGTAACCCGCGATCGCGTTTTCGGTAATCCCCGTCGTCTTTGGTCGCTTGTTGAGATCATCCCTTGAATTGAATTGGTGGAATAAAGCCCGTAACCAAACCTGAAGACTGGAACAATCTAGAATGAAAGTTAACCAAACCCGATCAATCAGTTGCACTTCTAGCTCAATGGGATTCGTGATGTCTTGGGAAAAAGTTCGATTCATCAATGCGTTAAATACTCTTTCTGCTAGGATTTCTTGTTCCCACCTTGTTTGTTTTCCGAGCTTCAAGGCGATCGCGGAACGATAGGTTAAATCGCGCTCCGCTACCGTTGGCAAGAGGGGAATATCCGAATAAACCCAGGAATCTGTCAACCCATCAGAGACTTGAGTTAATAATCCTAATATCTCAACTTGAAGAATTTTTTTTAAGGACAGAACAGAAGATAGATCTTTTGTTTTTTCTAGATCTAGCGTTAAACAACCCGTTTTCATCATTATTGCGTCTTTTTTGATAGCAGAAGCCTATGGCGATATCCGATCAACCTCCCTTATTGACTTTCCCCGAACTGGTGCAGTGGGGGCAAGCCCATTACCGCGATCGCACCTTTAATAAAGAGGATTTTATTCCCACTCGCCAGGGATTAATCTATTTTGTCCATCAAGGAGTCGTCCGTTTAACCAGCCACCCTGCAACGCCGATGGAACTCCCAGGAAAATCTCCTCCATCAACTCTTTTAGGATTAATGGGAGCAAATCGTCCTTTTGAAATTTTAGCCCAGCCTCCCTTGGTTTTCGGAGCCTATGCCCATATCGATCAGACTTCCGTGATTTGGCTCTACTGGAATGAATTAATCCAATCTCCCAACCTCCACCTAGCCATTCTCGAAGCCTTTCGCCAACAACAACAATTTCAATTCCTTTGGTTAGGACTGTTAGGACAAAAATCCACCCTAGATCGTCTCTTAAGTTTTTTAGCCTTGTTAATGACCCAGGATGGAGAACCCATTGCCGACGGTTATCGTTTACCCTATCCCCTCACCCATGCTCAAATTGGCAGTGCAATCAGAGCAACACGAGTGACGATCACTCGCCTGATGGTTAAACTACGGGAAAAAGAAATTGTCTGGCTGAAAGATGACCTAATTTGTTTAAGCCGTCGTAGTTTTCAGGAATGTAAACCTTTAAGATTGCACTAACCATTAGCACCAAAAATTTTTTGCCATTAGGAAATTTAGGTAAAGACAAAAAATTCTTATGTTGATGTTTTGATTACCATTTTTTATAGGGTAAAAACTTACCGCACATAATGACTTTGACGCGATCGCCCTTGGAATCTTCGACTTTTTCCACATCCAAAGTAAAATCAATCGCACTCATAATGCCATCACCAAACTTTTCATGAATAACTGCTTTAAGCGGCATCCCATAAACTTGCATGATTTCATAAAAACGATAAATTAATGGATCGGTGGGAATAACAGGCTCTAAGGAACCCTTCAAAGGACAGATCGTTAACTCATCAATTAAAGATTCATCCGCACCGATCGCTTCAATAATCTGTTTTGCTTCTTCGGGAGAAGCAGTCGCTTGACGATAAAAAACCGAGGCAATCCAGACTTCATCCCGTCCTAATTTTGCCTCTAAGTCCGAAAAGCTTACGCCCGATGCTTTTTTCGCCGCTAACAGTGCTTCAGTAATTGCAGAAATTGCCATTTTAGTTCCTCAGTTGATGTAAATAGTCAATAAATTAGTCAATTATAGAGATAGGAAAACGAAGACCCTAGATACGAATTCTGGCTTCCTCTACGGCACGGGTTTCTCGGAAAAGATGGCTTTCCATTTCCACTTTCAGATCATGATAGGCTGGATGCTGATCCAATAGCTCTCGATTCCGAGGACGGGGAAAGGGAACCTCCAAAATTTCATCGACTCGTGCGGCTGGGCCCCTGGTCATCATAATAATCCGATCCGAAAGCAGTAAAGCTTCTTCAATACTATGGGTAATCATGATCACGGTTTTGCGTTCCTGTTCCCAGATCCGCTCAATTTCATCCTGTAAAAATCCCCTGGTCAGGGCATCTAGGGCCCCAAATGGTTCATCCATAAGAAGAATCTGGGGATTAATGGCCAAAGCGCGGGCAATGCCGACTCGTTGACGCATTCCCCCCGATAGTTGGTGAGGATGTTTTTTCTCGGCTCCCGTTAGTCCCACTAATTGAATATGTTCTTTAATGGTTCGTTGGATAGATTGGGCAGACATTTTCGGATAGACCGTTTCCACAGCAAAGCGGATATTGCCTTCCACTGTCATCCAAGGCATCAGGGCATAATTTTGAAAGACCATACCGCGATCAGGGCCAGACCCCGTAATCGGTACTCCATTCAGTAAAATTTCCCCCGCCGTCACGGAAGATAATCCAGCGATCATATTGAGTAGGGTGGATTTTCCGCAACCCGAAGGGCCAATGATAGTCACAAAGGTATTGGGTTCGATATCGAGAGTGATATTCTCGATCGCCACAAAATCTTTAGAAGTCTGATGGGAGATTTTACTCAACCAATCCTGCTTACCAGGAAAAACTTTGGTCACATTGCGGATCGACAATTGAGCCGATTCGGAAAAGGTATTCCCAGAGATTAAAGAAGTTGGGTAATTCACAGAAGTAGTATCCATTATTTTCGACCAAACGCAATGAATTTTTCGGCCGCTGCAAAGCAACTATCCAAGAGCAACCCTACTAAGCCAATAATCAAAATTGCCACCAGAATATTCGGAATATAAAGATTATTCCATTCATTCCAAATGAAGTAACCCAAACCCGTCCCTAACAGCATTTCTGCCGCCACAATCACCAACCAGGCAATGCCCATGCTGATCCGCAATCCCGACAAAATATTGGGGAGAGCGGCAGGAATAATAATTTTGAAAATCGTTCTCCAGCGAGAAGCTCCCAGGGTTTTAGAAACATCCAAATATTCCTGACTTACATTGGCAACGCCAAAGGAGGTATTAATCAGAGTCGGCCAAATACTGGAGATAAAGATAATAAAAACCCCCGTTTGCTCCGAATCTCTCAATATATAAAGCCCCAGGGGTAGCCATGCCAAAGGGGAAATGGGTTTGAGTAATTGGATATAAGGATTAAAAGCCTTTCTTGCGACAGGGGAAATGCCAATTAAAATCCCTAAAGGAACAGCAACCAGAGATGCCGCTAGATAACCGATCGCCACCCGCCGCAGACTGATCAACAGATTCCAACCGATACCTAGATCATTGGGCCCATTATCAAAAAAAGGATTGGTGACCCACCACCACAATTCTTGAATTGTTTTGGAGGCTGTGGGCATTCCCTTGGAAAAAAGCCCCATCCTGGCTCCCACTTCCCAGAAGGAGAGGAAGAGGATTAAAGAACCAATAAAGAGGAGAAATGCTTGAACATTTTCATTCTGGAAGAAAGACTTTTTCGGTGGTTCATAGGCGGACTGCTCGGAGGAGAGATCACTGCTCATTGCCATTTTACAAATCTCCTAGTGACTAAAAGCCGTATTTTTCAATTTGTTTTTTCACGTAGGACGCGGGATCGGTGGGATCAAAAGTGCCAAATTTGAGGGTTTCTGTCCGATAACTCTCCTGTGGTGGCGTTTGACCTAGTTCCGTTGCCAATTCCCTCGCTAAATCCGTTAAGAAAATCTCTTGTCCAATGGCATCATAGCCTTTCTCTGAAATGATCTTGGCCGCTAAACCATCCCCTTGCAAATCCCAACGAACTAATTGGGACGAGATCCAATTGGCAAAGCTCTGCCAGGGATAGGGATCAAAATCAATGCGATCGGGAATATCGAGGGTGTTACCGTTGCCGTCTTCAAATTTACCCGTCAGAACGGCTTCCACAACTTCGGGGGGTTGGTTAAGAAAAGCGCGATCAGATATAGCGAGCGCAATTTCTTTACGGTTAGCGGGTTTGTGGGCATAAGCCGCCGCTTCGATAATCGACTTATTCAGGGCGCGGAAGGTATTGGGATGAGCATTAATCCATTGGTCACTGGCGGCAAAGGCACAACAAGGATGGCCTGGCCAAAGCTCTTTCGTCAATAGGTGAATAAAGCCCGCCTTTTCATAGACCGCGCGTTGGTTAAAGGGATCTGGCATGAGGTAGGCATCCACATCTCCTGCAATTAATTGGGCAATACTATCTGGTGGGGGAACAGGACGAATTTGCACATCGGTATCGGGGTTAATTCCACCCGTCGCGAGATAATAGCGCAACAACAAATTATGCATCGAGTAGGGGAAGGGAACACCAATGGTAAATCCTTTGAAGTCGGCAGGCCCCTTCACTTTCCCTTTGTGGCGATTAGCGACGGTGATGGCTTGACCATTAATATTCTGAATACTCGCAAGTTTTACCCCAAAAGCCGCCGACCCTAATCCCAGGGTCATGGCAATGGGCATGGGGGCTAACATATGATAAGCGTCTAATTCTCCCGCGATCGCCGAATCCCTGACCGCTCCCCAACTTGGCATCTTAACAACTTTTGCATTAAAGCCATACTTTTTATAGAATCCTAACGGTTCAGACATAATAATCGGCGTAGCACAGGTGATCGGAATAAAACCAATCTTTAAATCCGTTTTTTCGAGGTTCCCAGGAGCCGCCGCCCCGCCCGTAGGAGATTCTTCCACAGGAGGAGTCGTCGAAGTTCCACAACTGGCTAACGTCACCAACGCCGCCCCC
Organism: Snowella sp.; assembly: GCA_003249095.1. Taxonomy (GTDB): domain Bacteria; phylum Cyanobacteriota; class Cyanobacteriia; order Cyanobacteriales; family Microcystaceae; genus Snowella. The sequence continues at coordinate 7,593 of QBMS01000110.1, read as the reverse complement.
ACAGCCATATTTCTCAGAAATTCCCGACGAGTTTGCCCACTATTGCGAATAGAATCTGCAAAAAACAAACCCGCTTGGGGGCCAAAGGCAGCCGCAAAGGCATTTTCTAAACCTCCAGCTTGCTCACACAGAGCTAAAATCAACTTCTCTCGTTGGGGATTATTTTGACCGACTCTCTTTAAAAATAAAGCTTGCCGCAGTTCATAGGTATTGATTGTCTCGGCTACTCGGAACTGATTTTCCTTATAAATGCCCATTTTTACCAGATCATCGACTAAATCTACGGGATCCTGGGGCATTGATTGCATAAATTCCGAATGATCTGTGCTGAAGTGTTGTTTTCCGCAGATATCACAAGAAGGTGACAGATTCGACAAATGATGAAGGCGATCAGAATTATCCAACCCCTGTAAAACCTCTTGTGCCGAAAGTAAAGTCATAACTCACACCTATCAAAAATAAATTTTAGGAGATTGAAATACCAGTAAATTAAGTTAAGGATGCCAACGACAGATAAGGTCAGCAATATTTAAATATAAAATCAAAATATTGATTTCAAAAGTTTCCTTAAATTGAGATATCATGGCGATTGATTGAAAAGCAAAAAATGTACTTTGAGGACAATCAAATTACTGGTCATACTACCCTCAAAAAGATGCAACTTTTGTAATCATTTTTACGGAACGAGTGCTTATCTTGTGAATGATTAGGATTTATTAAAGGTATAGTTGTTCGTTTTTTCCGAAATTTTGCCTTTTTTTCCCATTAAGATTAAGGCTAAAGGAACAGTCCACCTAAAAGGAACTAAAATCCCAAAGTTCTCGGTAAAATTAAGGCTTAGACAGGATCACCCACCCAGTTTATTTTGCTCTACAGTAGGCTGTAATTTAACGAGGAACAAAAATTTTGTAGAAGCTGAGATAGATCCCTCTATTAAATCTACGCAATATAAAAGTATCACGACTCAGTCTATCAATCAAAAAAACTGTAAGATCAGAGGGGAATTTTTCTAAAGATTCTTGAGACTGATATAATTTCTTTCAATACCAATCGCTAAACTATCTTCATCGAACCCATGTTCCTTTCCAAACTCAAACTAGGTTCTACCATCGTTTTAAGCTCGATTCTCGCGCTTAGTCCCCTCTCTACTGTTTTTGCTGCAACTCCTGCGACCTTTAACACTTTTTTAGATTGGTGTTCTGCTAAAAAGACCCTAGCTCCCGCGACCGTCAATACCATTGATCAGATTCTAAACAATCTCGGAACTCAGGATTGCCAACAAGCCAGTAGAAAAATTCCCCTCACCTTCGCCCTAAACTTGAGCAACCAAAATATTACCGATCTCGCCCCCCTCGCTGCTCTTCCTAACCTGACCCAACTCAATCTCTATAATAATCAGATTAAAGATTTAACCCCCTTAAGTTCCCTTAAAAATCTAGATCACCTTATTTTAGGAAATAATCAAATTTCTAATTTAAAACCCCTTAGTAATTTACAAAAATTATCCCGACTATTTTTATTTAACAATCAAATTTCTGACCTGACTCCCCTTAGTTCCCTCAGTAATCTTAGTATCCTCTTGCTAAACCGCAATCAAATTTCCGATCTGACTCCTCTTAGTTCTGTTACTAGTTTAACGGAACTCTATGCTACTCATAATCAAATTTCTAATCTCGCCCCCCTCAGTTCTTTAACGAATCTTATCCAACTTTCTTTAGATAGCAATAATATTTCCGATTTAGCTCCCTTGATTCCGCTCACAAAGATAACGACTCTATCCCTGGTGAATAATCAAATTAGAAATGTTGCTCCCCTTTATAAATTGCCTAAATTAAGCAAAGTTTATCTCCGTAGAAATCCTGTTGCAGATAAACTTTGTCCTAATAATTCAGACGCGCTTTGTTTCTTATAAATCCTCATTTGATGTAAAAAAAGACTTTTTTGGATTAACGGTGTCAGTTGTTAATTCGCTACTTTTGGGCGCAAGTATTGCTCCCCTACGATCCCCTAAAAGCCTTATGTAGGGGCGAATTGCGTTCGCCCTTGGGTTATATAGGATAAACCTATCACCCCAATTCCCAGAGAGTCAAAAGTAGGAAGAGTTAGGAGAAGTGGTATATGTCACAGCGATCGCCAGATCTTCCTAGAGGAGGTGTTGGCATAATTTCTGGGTAATTAGTTTTCCTGCTAACTGATGCCCTTGTTTATTCCAATGTCCAACCCCCATTCGCGTATTATCAAATCCATGTAAGAAAACTTGATTTTTATCCGCATATTCTTGCATGGGTTTAGCGAGATTAAATACCGTAAATCCTTTTTTTTGTCCTAATTTTTGGATTCTTTCATCGGGATAAAATAAATTTGTTGCTCCCAACTGACTTAAACGGTCACGAAGTGTGCCTGCGGCATCGCGAATTTTGAGATCGGGATAAACCTGGGGCGGATTGCTGATGGTAACGGCTAAAAAATCAGCATTTTTTGATTTAACTTCAGTATTAATTTGTTTAATTAATTCTTCGGTGACTTCCCAGGCTTCTTGCCAATCTTTATTTTGTGATTCTTGATATAAATTTATATCAAAATCTAAGGCAGGGATGATGTCATCATTAGCAGGATTGGTAGATAAATTTCTATTTGCTTCCTTTTTTAAATTCATCACTCGTTTAGCTTCATTAATAACTTGTAATAAGCGAGAATGATTGATCACAGAGAAAACAAATCTTCTAACAAAACTATCACGACGACGATAGGTTTCTGTTTCTTTGAAGGATAAATCCATTTTAAATTTACCATTTTCTTTTTTTAAAAACGGACTAAATCGATCCGCAGGACTCAGGGCTTGGGAATTATTGACAATATCATTTCCTGTAAAAATCTCTAGTAAAACTAAATCAGGAGAGTATTTCCAAACATGATGTTTTAGAGTCATCAATTCCTGGGCGGTTCCATAATCTCCCACCCCAAAATTAATGACTTCAACTTTTTTTCCTTGGAGAGCAGGACAGGAAGGCAGTTGTTGGGCGATCGCTGACCAAAAAGTCTCTTCTGCATTGACTTGAATCGCTTCAGAAAAAGAATCGCCAATCACCGCAATGCGATAGCTATTTTCGGGTTTTGTTGTGGAATGTTCCTTATCTCTTAGGCCATCACTATTAATAGAAACGTAGCCTTTTCCTTCACTGATCCACCAGTCCGAAAAATTGGGAATTAAGGTATGACCGCGATATTCATCGACTTGATAAAAGCTGGGATAGGAAATACCAACAATCCGTAAACCAATTTCTGCAATCACTAAGGCAAAGGCAATTCCCCCTAAACTGAGGAGAATATTGGCTCCCATTAATTTTAATTTTTTAATATCTGACATGGTGAAAGATCTCTAAGATTTAAGTTAGAGTTTTATGATTAAAATTTTAAAACTTACCAGTTCTTGTAGGGACATAATACTATTATGTCCTTATATTTCCTTACCCTATAGGCAATTTAACTGCAAATTGCTGTCAGTTCCTACGGAAAAGTTTCATTATTAAATTTATCGTAAAAAATTATGATTTTGATTTTTTATCTTTTTTCTTTTTATCCAATTTTCCTTCAATTAAACCATTAAATCCATAGATTTCTCGATCGCCGACAAAATTAACCAGTTCTACATTTTTCTCATCACCAGGTTCAAAACGAACAGCCGTTCCCGCAGGAATATTGAGGCGCATTCCCCTGGCTAATTCTCGATCAAAACATAGGGCAGGATTCACTTCATAAAAGTGGAAATGGGAACCGATCTGGATAGGGCGATCGCCGCTATTGGAAACCGTAATTTGTTGAGTTTCGCGACCTGCATTGAGTTCAAGATCGCCAGAGGGAGTAATAATTTCACCAGGAATCATAATTTTTAGGAAATACTGAATAGAAATATTGAGAGGACTGAAAAGATTTTAGCTTAACGAATTGGGTCGTGAACGGTGACGAGTTTTGTGCCGTCGGGGAAGGTGGCTTCTACTTGCACTTCCTGGAGCATTTCGGCAATGCCATCCATGACATCGCTACGGCCTAACAGGGTCGCGCCATAGTTCATCAAATCGGCTACGGTTCGCCCTTCCCTGGCCCCTTCTAAAATTGCCGCCGAAATATAGGCAACGGCTTCGGGATAATTCAGTTTTAAGCCCCGCGCTTTACGCCTTTCGGCAAGGAGGCCCGCCGTAAAAATCAATAATTTATCTTTTTCCTGGGGAGTTAATTGCATAGGAGATCATCAGTGAACACTCGTCCTATAAATCTTAAGCGATTTGTTGCGGCTTGAATAATCTTGCATGATAGGAACTGGCTAGACAAGAACGCGATCGCACTTCACGGCATGGCAAGCGACTTGTTTCGTTGATAGTATTCTTCCCAAAGCAGATAAGCTGTTAATTCTCAAAAATACCTACAGGTAAAGGGTTTAAGCCCCTAGTTACAAGACTTTCAGCAGAATCATGATGCAATCTAAATTTGTGACAGCTTATCAGCCTGAGTCAGATTTCAGAAGCAACTTGGTTATAATGATGAACGATTAAGCGAGGATAATTTAACAATGGACAAGATCGTTATTCAACAAAAAATCAATCTCATTACAGCCAAACGCGAATTTCTCGTCAAACTATCCGAACAACCGAATCTGGGTATTCTCAAGCTAGATGTTGTTCAAGCTCTCAGTGAACTCGATGATTTGATTGAAGATTTTTCTGTGACTTTTCCTGAGTTTAATTAATTCCATTAAAGGGAGGATGCTTGAATTTGCTCCTCCTTTTTTTGTCTATTTTTAATCTGTATTCTTCCTGATGTTCTAAATTTAGCATTGCGGAATATTCGCAAATGCTCAAAATTCGAGCTAAGCAGGAAGAAAATTTTGATTTTTAAGGATATGGGTCAAATTTAACTGACTTTCTAATAAACAAGCATGGCCACTCTGGGGCAAAATCTCTAGTTGAGCTTGGGGTAAAAAATTCTGTAACCGTTTTCCTTCCTCTACTGAAGCCAAAAGACGATCCGCTCCACTGGCAATAATCAAGGACGGCTGTTTAAATTGCTGTAATTGAAATGGCTCAACCACAAAGTCATAAAGCAAAGATAATCGGCTACACACGACTGATTGGGGCAACGATCGCATGGCTTGCAATAATTGACGGCGATCAGGGGCTTCTATACGGCTTAAAGAGGCTAAAAGGGGGAGAAAACCCAAGGTAGAAGCTTGATGCACCGCTTCGGGTAGCCAATGGCTGAGAGTAATGCCCAAGCCTAGCCAGGACGCTTGACGTAGGGAAGAAGCGGGATTAATTAAAATTAGTTTATCAACGATTTCAGGCTTTTTGAGGGCGATTTTAAGGGCTAAACATCCTCCAAAGGATTCACCGCAGAGATAAACAGGTTTTTGTTTGATTTCCATTGAAACTAAGGAAATAACACCCTGGGACATCTCATCCCAACTATTAATACTAACGGGGGGCAGAGAAAGACAATGAAGATTGAAAAAAGGGGCGAGGGATTCACTCTGGCGATGCAATAACCTACCCGTTCCATCCATGCCAGGCAAGTAAACTAAGGAAGGTAAGTGGGGACGAAGGGGAAAAGGATTGAGTAATTTCATCAATTCAATAAAATTTCACCGATTCAAGATAGAGAGGGCGGCAAATCTGTCCGAAATATTTTCTGACGACCATTTATGACGTTTCTCTTTTAGTTTAACTCAATTGGGTGGGGTGATTAGGAGAGAAAACCGATACAGGTGCGCGATCGCGTTTTTTCTAGTTTTTTCTATGTGACTAGCTTGTTAAAATTTACATAAGAGCGATCGCACATTTTTTTGAATTTTGAAATAATTGGGGACTATTAAGATGACTTTTCAGACTCAAACCTCATTTTATAATGTCTTCAATTTCAATACGAGGGCCGATATTAATGACCGAATGGTTACCTATTGGTATGAAGGATATTGTCCCAATACAGGAAAATTACTGCGCTTACCCCGCACTCATCAAATAGAAGCGATCGCTAGAGAATTGATGAAATGTTTAGCAGAAGATCCGATTTTTTCAAAAGAAGGAAAAATGTATGGTGTTTTATTAGTCGAAACCCAGAATGGAAATCAGGTACTAAGAGCATTTTCAGGATTATTACAAGGTCAGTCCCAAAAAGAAGGTTGGGTTCCGCCAATTTCAGGACAAGAAAAATTAGTGTTAGCCGAGAATCAAACCCTCGCTGAATTAGAACACATTAAACAACAAATTTTGCAGTTACAATTTATTCCCGAACGTCAAGAATATGAGAGATTATTTAAAGATTTTAGTCAACAGTTAGTGGAGTTAAATTTGATTCATGCTCAACGAAAGGAAGATCGAAAAAAACAGCGTGAATTTTTATTTTCACATCCGCAAAATGAAGAAATAGCTGATCAATTAAATGAATTGCAGGAACAAAGTAAGCGGGATGGCATGGAAAAACGCCGCTTGAAGCGCCAACGAGATGAGCGACTACAACCACTACAAAGAAGCATTCAAGAAGCCGATCAAACCATACAGCAACTCAAGCAAGAACGAAAAATGCGATCGCGCCAACTGCAAACCCAAATGCACTGTACCTATTCCCTCACGAATTTTGCGGGAAATTCCCTTTCTCTGCATCAGTTGATGCCCCAGGGTTTACCGACGGGAACGGGGGAATGCTGTGCGCCGAAATTACTCCACTATGCGGCGACTCAGGGATTTAAGCCTTTGGCAATGGCAGAATTTTGGTGGGGAAGCAAGGAACAGGGAAAATTTTATGGAGCTTGTGCAGAACGCTGTCAACCCATCATGGGATTTTTATTGTCGGGTTTAAGTAAATTTGATGATATTCCTAAAATTAAAGACGATTCTCTGCCCATTATTTATGAAGATGAATGGTTAGTCGCGATCGCGAAACCTGCTGGTTTACTATCGGTGCCTGGTCGTCATTCGGGGAAGGGGGATAGTGCCTTGAGTCGATTGCGAAATTTGTTAGCCGATGGCATGAATTTACGCTCTGTTCATCGTTTAGACCAAGATACTTCAGGAGTTTTGTTATTTGCTCGTGATTTGGAGAGTTATCGTTCCCTGAGTCGGCAGTTTGAACAGCGACAAGTCCATAAGATCTATGATGCGTTGTTGGCAGGAAGGATGATTCTCTCCGAAGGAACGATTAATTTGCCGCTCTGGGGAGATCCGAGTCATCGACCCTATCAGGTGGTGGATTGGCAACGGGGGAAGCCTAGTGTGACTAAATTTCGGGTAATTTCTAGGGGAGAAAATGATACTCAGGTTGAATTTATTCCTTTAACGGGACGCACCCATCAACTCCGTGTCCATGCGGCGGATTCCCAAGGGTTGGGGATGCCGATTGTGGGCGATCGCTTATATGGGGTTGCCAAGGAGGGCGATCGTTTGTGTCTTCATGCGAGGGAACTCCATTTTTTCCATCCGCGATCGGGGGAAAGGATGATTTTAAGAGCCTGACTTTTTTCGTTACAGCAATTTCCGATCAAACACACCACGAAAAAGCTATCTCAAAGGCTCAAAGTAGAGACCACAATGTTGGAACCAATCA
>QBMS01000010.1:18164-94256 GCA_003249095.1 Snowella sp. | reverse complement strand
GTTAAGTCCTTGTCTTGTAAGGATTTCATTCTAATAATTAGACTGAACCAGTGCCGAAATTTTCCAGATTAGCAAAACTCGTCAGTTGGGCAAAAACAGAAGAAAGAGAAAAAGTAGACATAATAATTTATTCAATAAAAATAATATTCTTCACAAAATTAACACAAAAATGAATATTTTTTCAAGCTTTTTACACCTAAAAAGGTAACATTCTTCCAACGAGAGAATAGGGTTTTCAGCGAAAAAGGTAAGATTTGTTTTAAAAAAGCTTGACTTCTGTAACTACTTGACATAGAGAAAAATTTAAGCACAAAAAAAGCGATCACCTCTTCCCAATGAAGAAAAATGCGATCGCCAATGGTTGTCTAAACTTCTAATTATTCTGATTAGCCACAAACTGATTGACTAAAGCAACATCAATCTCTAATTCTTCAGCAATTTCCGCGATCGATAATCCTAATTTTTTAAGTAGAGGGATTGTTTTAAGCTTGCCCTCAAGAAGACCTTCCTGACGACCTTTCTGAAGACCTTCCTGACGACCTTTCTGAAGACCTTCCTGAAGACCTTCCTGAAGACCTTCCTGAAGAATTTCCTGATAGAAAGCTGATTCTTTCATAATGTCACTCCTTAAAATCGTTTTAATCATTTCAGGTTCCATCACTAATCCTGCGAATACTGCCGTTGCAGCCATGAGATTAGCCCTCACCCCTTGGTTTTCTATTGTATCCAATCCCTTAGCAACCTCTTGTAATCGTATTTTTGGCTCCTCACTTTTAGTTAATATCGCCAACGGCAATAACCCTGAACTGTTTAAAAAAAGTTCGGTTGATTCTTCCCACAAACGAATCGCTCGATAACGATGAATCGTTTCTCCTAATTGAAAACTATCTTGATAAACCAAGGCCGATTTAGTAGGTTTCAAATAAATCACGACTTGGTGCATGGTTTTAAGCGGAAAACGGCGATAGACTCTGATTCGATAATCTAACATCCGAAAACCCATTTTTTCGTCAGGTTCCGTCTGAAATTCTAGATGTAAAACCAAATCTTTCGATTGTTCCAAAATTAAAGAATCGGCGCGGATCGGTTCTAAGGATAATTCCGTTGGACTCAGTTTCGTCAAGGTAATGGGACGACCAAGTAGCCAAGTGGCGTAATCTTCAGAAAAGTTTTCGGCGAGAAATTTACAAACGTTATCAAACATGGGTAAATTCTAGCATTTCCGCGATCGCCCTTCTCCAAGTCATAAAAAAGCGATCGCCCCTTCCCGAAAAGAGAAAAACGCGATCGCCTTTAAAAACAATTTCAAATTTTGTTAAATTATTGAACCACTCCCGACGTTAAAGCAATCTTAGAATCTGCGATCGCAGGAGCATTCAAGAAATCAGCATAAATATCAGGATTAGCTTGGGCAACTTCCGCACGAGACTCAAGTAATTGAGTATTAATCGCCACCGTCGTCGCATCATATACTTGGGTTGCTAACTTGGGATACAAACCGATCGCAATAATCGGAACAATAAAACAAGCCGCGATAAACACTTCCCTCGGTCTTGCATCTTCATAATTGGCATCCCCAGGCAACACACAACTGGTTCCAAAACAAACCGCTTCTTGCAATCCTGGCTCCATAACCTTTGGCTCCAAAGAACAAGACGGAAAACCCTCGGTCGCGTAGAATAGCTGACGGAGCATAGAGAGCAGATAAATCGGAGTTAGCATCAAGCCCACCGCCGCGAGAAACACCGTGCCAATACGGAAAGTCGTGCTATAAACATCACTGGTTGCCATACCCACGAAAACCGCTAATTCACTGACAAAACCACTCATTCCAGGCAAGGCTAAAGAAGCCAGCGCACCAATGGTAAACAGGGCAAACACCGTCGGCATGAACTTTCCGATATTCCCCATTTCCATCAAAGATAGGGTATGGGTGCGATCGTAGGTGACACCTGCAAGGAAAAAGAGAACCGCCGCGATCAGACCGTGAGAAATCATCTGCAACATCGCGCCACTAATGCCTAAATCGGTAAAAGAAGCGATCCCCAACAGCACAAAACCCATGTGAGAAACGGAAGAGTAAGCCAAACGGCGTTTCATATTGTTCTGACCAAAAGAGTTGAATGCGCCATAGACAATATTAATCACCCCTAAAATCGCCAGAAGGGGAGCAAAATAAACATGGGCGTGGTCAAGAATGCCGAGATTAATGCGAATTAATCCGTATCCTCCCATTTTGAGTAATACACCCGCCAAAATCATCGACACAGGAGCAGACGCTTCCCCGTGAGCATCAGGCAACCAAGTATGGAGAGGGAAAATCGCCAACTTGACCCCAAAGGTAATCAAGAGACCTGCATAGAGAAAAATTTCTAAACCCAGGGGATAGTCTTTTAATCCCAACTCTGCCATATCAAAAGTCATATTGTCGCCCGTTAAGGCCATGCCCAAAGCGGCAACCAAAATAAAAATAGAAGCGGCGGCAGTATAAAGCAAAAACTTCATCGCAGCGTACTGACGTTTTTGACCACCCCAAATAGAAACGAGCAAATAAACGGGAACCAGTTCGATTTCCCACATGATAAATAAAAGTAAAATATCCTGGGCAACGAATACCCCGATTTGTGCTGAATAAAGCACTAGCATTAAAAAATAAAAAAGACGGGGCTTATAGTTAACTTGCCACGCCGCGAATAGAGATAAGGTTGTAACGAGTCCCGCTAAGAGAACGAGGGGAAGGGAAATACCATCGACGGAAACCGCCCAACTGAGTCCAAATTGGGGTATCCAATCGTATTTTTCGACCATCTGGAAACTAGATTGATTAACGTCGTAATTTTTCCAGAAGACATAACACATAAGAACGAAATCAGCGAGTCCTACACCAAGGGCATACCAACGAAGTTGTTTACCATCCTTATCGGGTATTATCGGTATTAAGAGTGCTGCAAATAGGGGAAAGAGCAGGATTATGGTCAGCCAGGGAAATTGGTGAGTCATTATAATAATGAGAATAAATACCTATTTTGTTGATGACTTTTATTATATTAAACTTTGTAAATTTTTATAAATAATTTTTCTTTCAGGTTGAAATAGATAATGTCTATCGTTTACAGGGTTACAGGGGAAGATTTTTCAGATTTGTGTGATGTATTCGAGAAAAATTGCTTAATAAAGGCATCTTTCTTTCCTCCTCAATTTTTTGAATTGTAGAGTAATATTTACTCACGAAAGAATAGTCAGTCTTTAAACAGGATTCACTAGGCGATCGCAGTCTAAGAGAAATACCGTTAAAGAATCCTCTTTGTAGGGAATAATCATCACATGACTGGCAATATTTAGAGTATCATTTTGTCGATAGGAAGCAGGTAAAACCCGAATTTGGGAAAGGGAAACATCAAATAAAGTCGGAGTTTCATTAATGACAATGCCAAAGGATTCATGCTGACTATTTTTCGCTAAAATCAAAAATTGTTTAGCGTGGGAAATATTAGGCTGCTTGATATTAAATAAACGCTGATACAGATCAATCACCGTAACAGAACGATTTTCTAAATGGACAATGCCCGATGCGGTTGTTCCACTGCTATGAATTGCTGTATAGTTTAGAATTTTTTCAACAATGGGAACTGACAGCGCGAGATTGAGTTTCCCCACGGAAAAAACCAGGAATTTTTCAGTCTGGCTAACAGAGGATTGGTCAACCGTGTTATTGGGAAATACTGAGGGAAAAGAGGTTGTTGTATTCATCGGTCAAAGGGTTTTAGATTATTGGATTATGACTATTCACTATTTAGGGGATTCCTGACACACTTAATACGATTAAGTCCCCCAAAATTGAGGGATTTAGGGGGCTTGATGATGATTAACGCCCTAAACCTTATCCAAGCTAGGACTGAGCAACTTTTGAATATCCATCAAAAATTGTTGTTCAATATAGGGCTTGGTAAAGTAGGCACTGGCTCCTAAGTGCATAGCCAACTGCCGATGTTTTTCGCTTCCACGAGAAGTTAACATGGCGACGGGAATTTTCATCATGTCGGGATTGCGACGACGTTGGCCCAAAAATTCAAAGCCATTGAGATTGGGCATTTCCACGTCACAAATAACAAGCTGAATGCCGATGGTCTGGCCGAGAGTCAGCAGGGCTTCTTGACCATCTTTTGCCTGAATAACGCGATAACCTGATTTTTCTAGGGTTAAAGCCAATGTCCGACGGAGAGCCGCCGAGTCATCCACCACCAGGACAGTGGGCGGTTGATTTTGATCCGCAAATCCATCAATCTCTTCTCCATCTTCACCGAGAGAGGAAAGGGTAGAGGAAATGCCAGATTCTCCTTTGTCCCAATACCATTCCAAGAGCAAACCACCATTGATCACAGGAATCAGGGTTCCATCTCCCAGGATCGTACAACCGTAGAGATAATCGGGAGACGCGATCGCACTGCCAAAGGGTTTAATAACTAATTCTTGCTCGGTCAACAGACGAGTCACTTCTAGGGCGTAGTAGTGATCCCCCCGTCGGATTAAAATCAAGGGTAAATTCCAATCTTCGGGCTGGGGAACGGTATTTAAGGATTTGCTGTCTAGCCGTTCCGTCAGCATCAAGTTATAGGGCAACAGATTATTGAGTTGGTAGATGGGAATCATCTGTTGTTGCCAAATCAAGAAGCGTTGTCCCCCCGATGATTTGATCTGATCGTTGCGGGGAACCATCAATTCCGACACACTATCCGAGGGGATCGCCACGACCGTACTGGTTCGGTTACTATCTTGACTGATTAAACAGACTAATAACTTGGCAATGGTTAAAGTTAAGGGTAAACGGAGGGTAAAAGTACTGCCTCTGCCAGGTCGGGAAGAGACGCTGACATTGCCCTTCAGGGATTGGATTTGCTGACGAACCACATCTAAGCCAACGCCCCGACCCGACAATTCACTCACCTTCTCGGCAGTCGAAAAACCAGGTTCAAAAACTAAGTTATAAATTTGATCAGGAGCCATGCGTTGGGATTGCTCTTCGGTAATTAAACCGACTTCGATCGCCCGTTTGGTGATTTTGTCTAGTTTTAGGCCACCGCCATCGTCCTGAATTTCGATAATGGTCTGGTTTCCCTGGTGGTAGGAATGGATTTCAATGGTTCCTGTTTCGGGTTTTCTATTTTGTCGGCGGACTTCGGGGGATTCAATTCCGTGATCAAAGGCATTCCGCAGGAGGTGCAGCATGGGATCATACAATTTTTCGAGGGCGAGTTTATCTACTAGAACCGCCGTTCCTCGCAATTTAAGCTGGACAGGTTTGTGATATTTGGTCGATAAATCTCGGAGCATACGGGGGAAACGATTTAATACCTCTCCCAGAGGCAACATTCTCGCCCACATGAGTTCATCCCGTAGAGAAAAGAGCATTTGCCGTTGGGATTCTAAACCCTGATCCGTTGCCCTGGCGAATAGGACAATATCATCCACCGCTTCTTCGAGTTGCATCATTTCTTCGAGGATATCCTGCAATTGACCCGATAACGCGCCATAGGAGTCCATTTCTAGGGCATCAAAGGCGGTAGAAATCCAGGCGGCTTGTTCCCGTCGTTCGGGCATAATCACTAGTTGATCGGCTAATTCACGCAATTTACCCGTCATATTTTGGAAACGGCTGAAACGGGACAGGAGCGATCGCACGGAACCCTGGAGTTGTTCGTTTTGTAGGGATAAACTATTACGATTGATGGCCAATTCACCCACCCAGTTGTTCATCCGTTCGAGGCGATAGAAGTCAACCCGAATGGAGAGATTGGCCGCAGGTGTTGGGGTTTTGGCCGTAGGCGTTGCTTTTTCGGCTTTTTCTTCAACGGTGGGGATTTCCGGTTGTTCTGCGATCGGTTGCTGGACGGTGAGGGGAACTTGTCCGTTTGTAACACCATTGGTCGGGGCGATTGCATTAATTTGATTCGTTTCAAAGGTCGGTAATTCAGCAAAGGCCTGTTCAACGGATTGCACCATATCCGCCAAAGCTAATTCATCGATCGCGGGAATATCCGTTACTTCAGCCAAAATTTCTTCTGGAATTACGGCCGAATCGGGTATCAGTCCGCCAAAGACATCTTCTAAATTGGGCGCGATCGCCGCTTCTTCTGGTATTTCCGTAACCGTTTCGAGGACAGTGGGTAATTCTTCTAGTTCTGGAAAAGCAAAGCTATCTAACCCCATTTCCGCCCCAAAGACATCTTCTAGGGAGGCAGCAACGGGTTCGGCTAACTTGGTTTCTTCTGCATTAATACTTGTAGCAAATTCTGTTTCTGGGACAACCGACAAAACTTCTGGGATAACTTCTTCTTCCTCATCTTCTCCCCAAAATAGATCACTAATGGTGGACATTTTCGGGGCTTCTGCTTCACTCACTAGGGGAATTTTTTCTTCGACTACGGTAAAGGCAATCAATTGTTCAGAAGGACTACCCCCCAGTTGGCGATCGCCGTTTTGGAGAACTTGATTACAACCCTTTTGCCAATCGGCGAGGGCCAATTCAGCAATTAACAGGGATTGATCGGGACTCAGTTGTAGGGCAGTTTGAGTAGCCACCGTAATGGCTTTAAAACCTGATAAATTGAGTAATTCGGCTAGTCCCAAAAAGACTTCCGTTTGCGCTTCGAGGGTGGCTTTTATTTGTTCCGAATCTCCTGTGGCGATCGCCTGGGCGACCTGCTGTAAACCCTGGGTGATATCCACTTCAAAAATGGAAGAAACAATATCAACGCCTAAATCTGCCGAACTGGGTAAATATTGATCCCCTTCTGCCAGGCGATCGCCTAGAATAACTTCGATTAATTCAAAAACAGGTTTTGCTTTAGCCAGAGCCGCTTTTCCGTCGAAATGTCCTTCCGATAATTGCTGTAAGAGGGTTTCTTTCAAACAGTCAAATCCCTGTAACAAAAGACTTTCCATGTCTTCATCCAGGACAGTTTCTTCGTTATAAAACGCCTTGATAATATCTTCTAGACGATGGGAAAGGGTTTTAATGGTCGTCAAGCCCACACTAGCCGATCCGCCTTTGAGGGAGTGGGCCGCCCGCATAATTTCATGGACTTTGGCTGAACTGCGATCGCCTCGGAGAGTTAATAAACCGTCTTCAATAATTTGCAGTAATTCAGGGGCTTCTTCAATAAAGAATTGGTAACTGGGATCATCAATATCGGCGTTGTCATCCGTTTCTTCGTCATCTTGCGAGGCAGAAATCGGTTCAACGCTCAACGGTTGGGGTTCCGACCAGTCTAATGCGCCCATTTCCATCGCAGGAATACTTTCTGACCAATCAAAAGATCCTGTTTCCATCGCAGGGATGGGTTCTGACCAGTCGAAAGATCCGTTTTCCATTGCAGGAATACTTTCCGACCAGTCCAATGAACCATTTTCTACCGCAGGAGTTGAGTCTGCAAAATTAAAATCAAAGGCATTATCAGCCGAGCCTAAGAATGAATCACCGAAACTCAGATCATTATCAATAGCTTGGTTTTGAACGAGAGCTAATAACGCCCCTGACGGATTTCCCCCCCGCACGCGATCGCCGTGTTGGAGAACCTGTTCACAACTGCCTCGCCAATCCATGAGGGCTAATTGGGCAATCTCGACCATTTGATCGGGATGACTCTGGATAGCCTGTTGCACCGTTTCCGTAATCGCTTTAAAACCCGTTAAATTTAATAATTCCGCTAAACCGCTAAAAACTTCCGTTTGCGATCGCAAGGTGTCTGTAATTTGGCTCGAATCTCCACTGTCTAAGGCACTCGCAATTTGTCCCAATCCCTCGGTAATATCCACTTCAAAAATGGAAGAGACAATATCAACCCCCAAATCGGCCGAACTGGGCAGGTATTGATCCCCTTCTGCCAGGCGATCGCCCAATAAAAATTCAATCGCTTCTAGCACAGGTTGGGCGCGATTTAAGGCTGCTTCTTCGTCAAAACTACCCTGGGAAATTTGAGTTAATAGAGGTTCTTTTAGGCAATCATAACCCTGCAACAAAAGACTCTCCATATCCTCATCTAAAACAGTGGCTTCATTATAAAAAGCCTTAAAAATATCCTCTAAACGATGGGCCAAATCTTTAATGGTGGGCAACTCCACACTGGCCGCCCCGCCTTTCAGGGAATGAGCCGCCCGCATGATGTCATGAACCTTGGCCGATGTCCGCTCGGCACGCAGGGTTAATAAACCATCTTCAATGATTTGCAGTAGTTCAGGAGCCTCTTCCACAAAGAATTGGTAGGCATGGTCGCGGATGTCGGGATTCATCATGATGATAGAGGGGTTATCGCATTATTCAGGCTTTAAAGATTGAACTCTCGTTGAATCACTTGGGCCGCCTGGGTCTGTTGATGGACGGTTTCAGCTATTTTTTGTATGAGAGCGGGAAGTTGTCCGCTAGAGAGGGAGGCTTCTTGCATTTGCTGGCGAGATTTTTCCAGACCCTTGCTTTCTCGGTCGAGTTGTTGCTTGCCTTTGGTAATCGTTTCAGCCACTTCACGGGCTTCGGATTGAATGCTGACCACCAGGGCTTCAATGGAGGCTGTGGCTTCGGCGGATTGGGCGGCTAGGGTTCGGACTTCATCGGCAATGACCGCAAATCCCCTTCCCCCTTCTCCTGCTCGTGCGGCTTCAATGGAAGCTTTGAGAGCCAAGAGGTGGGTTTGGGCCGCAAACTGACGAATCAGGGTGACTACCTGGGCAATTTGCTTGGTGGAGTTATCTAGTCGTTCAATTTGACCTGTTGTGGCATTGACCGTTTCTCGGATCTCTTTCATTCCGCCGACTTGATCGCTGAGGGTTTGTTCTCCTTCGACGATCGCGTTTTGGGTTGTTTGGGCCGCAGAAAGGGCGATCGCAGACTGATTGCTCAAACGTTGACTGGTGGTCAAGATACTATTGAGGCTATCGAGGGAAGTCGCTAAGGACTCAAATTCCGTTGTCAGAGTGGGATTCATGGCGTTAGATAGGATTTACCGATGGGTGAATGGCATTTATTCGACTTTGAACTGACGAACGCTATCTTGCAGAGATTGGGCAACGGCTAGCAATTCCTTAAACGTATTAGAAACCTGGGCGGCTTCCAAGGAGGTTTTATCCGAGACCGCCGCGACTTCAACCATCGTTTGGGTGACCGATTGGCTAGTTTGGGATTGTTCGACAGCCGCCGCCGCGATCGCCCCGACTAATTCACTAATTTGAGCGCTGGCTGCGGTAATTTGGTTCAAACTCTTACGGGTTTCATCCACGAGCCTCGTCCCCGTGACCACCTGTTCCGTTCCTGATTCCATCGCCGCGACCACTTCATTGGTTTCGGATTGAATACTGGCAACTAGATCGGAAATTTCTGCCGTCGCTTCTGCCGACTGCCGAGCCAGGGATCGAACTTCATCCGCAACCACCGCAAAGCCTCGACCTTCTTCTCCCGCGTGGGCTGCCTCAATCGCCGCATTCAACGCCAAGAGGTTCGTTTGATCCGCAAAACTACTAATCAGGTTCACGACCTTAGAAATCTTTTGGGACGATTCTCCCAAGCGTTTTACCTTTTTCGCCGTAGCCGCTACCGTTTCCCGAATGGCTAAAATCCCATCTACCGTTCGGTTCATGGCATCTTCCCCCATATCCACCGTTTTGGTCGCTTGTTGAACGGCCGTTTCTGCTAGTTCCGCGTTGGCCGCCACCGCCTGAATCGATCGCGTCATGGATTGGAGTCTTTCTACCGCTTGTCCTACGTCATCGGCTTGGCGAACCGCTTCTTCAGAAAGATTGCGAACGGCGGTTTCATTGGTATTGGTTGTTGTCGCGAACTGAGTGGTGGCAGTTTGTACCTGGGTTACAATGCGTCGTAGGTTTTCAATGGTGGCATTATAGGAATCCGCGATCGTCCCAATTTCATCCTCGGTAACGTGGGCGCGAATCGTTAAATCGCCTCGGCTAACGGGGTCAACCTCCATTAGTAATTCAAAGGCGCGTTTTTGTAATTTCTCTTTTTCTAACCGCTGCTCAATTTCTCCCAAGCGTTGTTGTTCGATTAAAGCCGCCCGTTCTAGGGCCAAACCAACCTGGGTTGCCAACTGACCAAAAAAGTCGATTTCTCCCTGTTCCCAATCACGGGGGCCAGAGCATTGATGGGCGATCAGTAAACCGAGTAATTCTCCACTGCGAATAATGGGAGCGACGATGTTAGCTCGAACCGAAAAGGGAGTGAGTTGTCCCAAGTGACAGGGAGTGAGTTTCGCTTTCAGAATATCCGATGTTGCCTGAACTCTCCCCCGTAGGTATTTATCTAGATAGTTTTTCTCAAAACAGGGGTCATTAATTTCGGCTCCCAGGGCGATGGGGAAACCTTCGGCAACGGATTCGGCGATAATGGTTCCCGCCCAGTTTTCATCAAAGCGATAAACAATGACGCGATCAGATTTTAAACCCCGTCGGATTTCGTTCACGGCCACATCAAATACCCCTTCTGTGTTGAGGGCAGAGGAGATTTTGAGGGTGATTTCCTTGAGGATTTGCGCTCGTTTGGTAGCATCCCGCCGTTGTTGCAAGAGGGCCACTCGGTCTAACAAGGTTTGTAATTGCTCAGTGAGTTGTTGCAGGAATTGCCGATCGCGATCGCACCATTGATAAGCCTGATCGCAACGATGGGCGGTTAGTAGCCCCACTAGTTCATTTTGTCGGAACAGAGGAACGGTTAAACTGGCCTTGACTTGATAACGCTGAGACCATTGCCGATGATTTTCCAGCAGATTGGCACTGGTAACATCATTGATAACGATGGTTTTAGGCGAGAGATCAGCGTCAAATAGGGGATGGGGCAAATTCTCGGTCAGCACACTAGACGTATTGCCCGCGATCGATTCATAGATAGTGGCTTGATCCTGATATTTGGCGCAATGGTAAAAGAGTAAGCGATCGACACCTAACAGATTTTTCGCTTGCTCCAAGCCCCGTTGAATAATGGATGATAAGGCCGCCTGATCGGGAATATTACTGTTGGCCATCTCTGTGAGCAGTTGGGATTGCTGGGTAAAGAGAGCCTGTTCTTGACGGAGTGCCTGAATTTGTTGACTCATACCCGTCAGAGTGTCATCCACTAGGTCTAACTCATTATCTCTTTGCAAACTAACGGGCCTATCGAGGTTTTCTTGATTGAGATTTTTAGCCCGTTGGGAAATTTTTCGGAGTTTTTCAGTCTCTTTTCCTGCGATCGCGTAGGCCAATCCCCCGACAACCCCTGCGGTGACCAGAATCCCCAATAATAAGCTGGATTGCAATTTGCCTTTGACCGTTGAAGCGACCTCTTGCTGATTCGTGGATACGGGTTGTTCAAAAGTCTTATTGATCAGGGTGTAGTTGATGCCTCCGACAAACGCCAAGGGAAGCACTCCCGCCAATAACCCCAAGAAAACGGCCCTATTCTGAGCGGTCAAACTTCCCCACCAGGAATATTTTGCGGGAGCGGGGGAAAGCGTGGTCGTAGAAATCGGTCGAGGAACAGAAACGGAAGGGCTGAAAGAAGGAATGGATAATTCAGGTGCGATCGCAGTTGCCGACGGCATCTCCTGTTTACCTGCAACAGGCAAGTCCGAAAAAGAAGGAGGTTTAATTTCCTCTTGCTTTTCTGCTTTTAATGCTGGGGAACTAGAGACATTCCCAAAAGTCGGGGGTGCGATCGCTGACGATAATTCTGTTTCTTTGGCTTCTGAAGCGTTAGTGCCAAATAGATCCGAAAAAGCAGGGGGTGCAATTGAGGAAAGACTTTCTGATACGGTTTCCGAATGATTAAGGGATGATACTTCATCGGAGTTTAATTCTAGCAATAAATCGGGCAATTCTTCGGACGAAACTTCTTCTATCGCAGGGGTTTCTGTTTTGAATTCGTTCCTACTTTCCCCAGGTTCTATGGGAGGAGGCGAGAAAAAGATACCCTCTCCAAACAAGGATTCTTCCTCTGGTTCGGTCGCGGTTTTTGATGTAGATTCATCCAAGGAAAAAGGAGGCAATTCCAAAGAAGCAATTTCTGGAAAATTTCCGAAATCTTCGGGAGAAATAGGATTTTCATCCCAAGAAAGGGAAGGGGTTTGATTGGGATCAGGGATGTCGGATTTGGCAGAAGTCTGAGTCATGAAATATAACCTCTCAATCAAGGCTAGAAACTGTAGGGAAAAAAGTTAATAAGATTAAAAACGTTGATAAAAATAATGAAAACTATTGGCTTTTTAGATTAGCAACAATCGATTGGCCATCTAGAGTAGAAATAATGTCGCCATTCGGTTTGACCCAAAAGCCCCGTAAAAAAGGAATTAATTTAGCATTAACGCTGGCAGTTGGTGGGGATTGAATATCATCGGGATTACACCATTCGATATCTTCTACTTGACTGACTACTAAACCCAGCATTTGGTTGCGGTCTTGGCTCTTAAATCCTGATTTTTTTTGTTTTTCATTATAGCCAACCTCTCCATTGAGAATAATGGTACGATAATGCGATCGCCTAGTAGATTGCTGATGCCAAGGGGTTAATCCTAATAAATGACCCAAATCTACCATCCACAAAATTTCACCCCGCCAATTGTAAACGCCCAATACCCAGGGCGGTAAATGGGGAATGGGAACGATTTGACCAAGAGCAATAGTGAGGACTTCAGAGAGTTGGGAAACAGGGATCATAGCTTCCGTATCAGGCTCTAAATGAAATCTCAAAAACTGTTGTTGGGAAAGACGGGATGCTTTGGGGGAAGTAAGGGAATTAAACGAAGAACGAAGCTCGGATACCACGATAACGACTCCTACAAGGACACATTCACAAAAAACGAATCATTTATCTGGAGGGGAAGGCCAATTTTAGGAAAAATAAAAGATTAATTATTCATTAAATTGAACTGTGTAATTAAGATTTTAAAAATTGTTGTACGGTACTGTTAAAAATATCTTGATCGATGGGTTTAGTAATATAGGCATCTGCTCCTTGACGTTTGCCCCAAAATTTGTCCATATCACTACTTTTGGTAGAACAAAGAATCACAGGGATGGTTTTAGTTTGCTCGGTTGCTTTAATTTCTCGACAGATTTCAAAACCACTTTTGCCAGGTAACACTACGTCTAGAACAATTACATCGGGATAGTTGTGATGGAGTTTTTCCAATCCTTCTTCCCCACTGGTCGCAATGGTGACGTTAATCCCTAGTGTTTTGCAGAAATCCGTAATGATTGTTCGTTCCGTGATGGAATCTTCAATTAATAAAATGGTTCCCATTGGTAACTACCTCTCCAGGTTAAAATTCAAAAAAAATAGTGATGAACAACTTTAAAATAAACGCAGCAGTTTAGAATTCTCTTTAGGCTGAAATGGCTAAACTGGCTCATCTTGCTTGATATATTTGAGGATTGTACTCAGCACTTGGTCTGGATTCACGGGTTTTCCTAAAAAATCAGTCGATCCTACCATTTTAGCCCTAACCCGATCCACGATGCCATCGTTTCCTGTCAAGATGACAATGGGAGTATGCTTAAAAATCGATAACCTTCTGAGTTGGCCACAAATTTCGTAACCATTGGCATTGGGCATCACTAAGTCGAGAAAAATGAGTTCGGGTTTTCGTGCCAATAAAATAGCGATCGCCCGTAACGGGTCATTAATGCCAATAAATTGATAATTAGCGGTGGTTAGAATTTTTTCCAGGGTTTGACACATGAGCGGGCTGTCATCGATACAGGCAATCAATGGCCCAGTCGGAACATCGGGAGTAGCCACAACCCCCGTAGAAGGCGGCGTAACGGGCGGGGCTAAATCAGGAATTTTGATTAACTCCACTAATCCCAATTGCAAATAGGGCAACAGAGAAGTGGTCACACTCAAAACATCCCGTTTCATACGAACGGATAAATCCCGCAGCGTTTGATTTCCATCCAATAATTGCTTTAAGGTTTGGAAAACCTGGGGAGAAGTTCTTTTTTGTAGTTCATCGTGCTGACGGATAATAGGAGCCATATTGGGGGAACGGTCGGCAATTTTCGCTGATTGCCAATTGTGCCAAAATTGCTGGGACTCGGCGATCACTTGATCCGCATCAATCAGAACCAGTCGGGTAGATAGCAAATTATCCTGACGGAGTTCACAGGAAACTTCCATCGTTTGGGTAATATCAAATAACACTTCCGCGATCGTGGCTCGAATCAGGCGTGCTGCTTGTTCCCTAGTAACTTTTTGTTGTTCAACCCAAAGACACAACAACTGATATTCCCAACAAAGTTGTAGATCATGGGGGTCTAGACTGGCTAAATCTAACTGAACAGAAGAAAGGTTGGCAGCAATTTGGGGTAAATAGAGCGCAATCTGTCGTCTCCATCGTCGAACAGCGTGAACTCCCCCCGTTGCGTACATAATCCGACCGAGGTAAAAGTAAAAAAACCACTGTTCCCCATTAGGATTTTTCAGCACCAGTTGGCCGCTAAATCGAGGTTGCTTCAAACCATCGAAAAAGCTTGTCTGTCGGGAGGCTGTAAATTCCTGAATAGGAATAGAATGAGACGAAGGAAATTGAGCAGTCATCATTTAAGGAATCGTTCTGGTCAGGACACAAAGCTCAGAGGTTACAGTTATAGCTTGCCCTGTAATCCAACAAAACTAACAAACATCGCAAACAAACTCAACAAATATGGCTGAGAATTTCATTATCTCAAATATGTTGGTTTTTGTCTGTGAGAGCCGAGCGCGATCACACAAATTCTTCACATTTCATCATAGTGTATGGGCAGGAATAATTTTGCCACCGAGAGTTTCTCTCTTCTATATTGAAAATTGATCGCCTTAGCTCTTTAGGGAAGAATAGAATAAATTAGGAAGTTCTTACTTATTCGGTTGAGACGGTTGAGCGGGTTGAGCAACACTACTAGGAGCTTTCCCTGTTTTGACCTGTTGCTTGATTGCGTCTAATAGTCCTTTTAATTTTGTTTCTTCGGGGTAAAGCTGGACTAATTTCTCCATTGGCGCGATCGCCCCTTTGAGGTCATTCATTTTCAGTCTAACTTCTGCCAAACCTTGGAGAGCAGTGGGATTATTCGGTTCTCGTTGTAAAACTTTTTCATAACCATCGGCAATTTTGCTTAATTGTTCCTGGGGGTTCGTATTGGCAGAGGTGGCTTGGGTTTGTTGGGGAGTCTCTTTAAACATATCGAGCATCGGTAGGGTCATCATTCCTAAAAATGCCAAACCAGAGCCGACAATAAAAACTTTCTGTAAAATAGATTTTTTAGAACTTTTGGTAGAATTTTCTGACATAATTTTATTTCTAGACGTGTTCTCTAATTTGTTTTTAAAACACTGGGATCAAAGTAATAGAAGTAACTCATCGCTCCACTACCAAAACCGATGAGGCCCAGTATGGTTAAGATCCCAAGGGTTTGCGATCGGCTGTAACCAATATAACGTAGTTCTAACCTTCCTAAAATTGCCGCACTTAACAGTACCAAAAATTGAATAAAGACATCAAACCAGCGCAGAATGAGAACCAATAAAAAAGACCAAGCAATCATTGCCATTATCGATTGCAACTCCGATTTTATCCAACTGCTCACAAAAAACGTCATCAGTGTTAAGGGCGCAGTCAAAGCAAGGGACGTGAGAACAATGATTAAAATCGCAAATAAATGAATAGCCAGCATCAAAGATTCATCCTTTAGCCCCAATCCTAAACCATTGGTTTGAACAACAATAGAGTGGCTCCAGTTGATGCTGACTGCTGCGATGTGCCAGCCAAACACCACATAGGTAATCAGCATGATGCTCAAGGAAAGCCAAGGAAATGTCTTTAGCTGGGTCATGGATTCACGCTTAAGGGATAAGGGAAAAAATAAAATTAGGGGCAGTTGAAGAACCAAAAACTAGAAGCTACTAAGGCTTTTCGTTCTTGTCTTCTCCTTCCCCTAATAATAATACTTAAGTTCCCTAAGACATTGTTTGGATAATGTAATCAAAATAGGGAGCCGCCTCTTGAGCATCCTCAGCACTGAGTTGACCCAATGCGGCTTCTTTGAGAAAACGAATCGCTTCCACCATGCCTGGAACAGGGACATCGAGGGAGTTATACATTTCCTTTACGCCAATCAAACCAATGCTTTCAATCGGTTCTTTATCACCAGAGAGAACACCGTACGTGACTAGACGCAAGTACCAACCATAGTCACGCAAACATTGGTTATATTGGCGTTGACCGTAGGCATTGCCACCTGGGGCGCGGTAATCGGGACGTTTTTTAAATAACTGTTTTTGAGCTTGATCGACAATTTTCTTTTCATTTTCAGACAGAGTTTCAGCGATACGGATACGCTGCTGGCCTGTTTTTAAAAAGTTTTCAATACCCCGAAGTTCACCACTGCTGGGATAGCGGAGTTCGTCGTCTGCTTTAAGAATGACTTGGCTAACTACACTCATGGTATCAACATAAATCTCATATCATATGTAGTAGTTTATCCTGAGTTGTGGTCTAAGTCGGTAAAAATTCAGCAATAAACTCTCTGAAGCAATGTGGCGATCGCGAAAACCCAGTAAACAAGGCAGTTACATCGAGTTTACAAAACGTAATATTGGGGGATCTTGGCATAGAGGAACGGTCGGAATTGCCCTGGGAGGAATTATCTGGTAATATTCCAAAGGTGTTGACCCTATGATTGAAACGTACTCAGTGTATTGGTTAGGAAGGATCTGATCCATTGATTCAGCACGTTACCTTGCCATTATTCCGCGTCAAAATCAACTTTGTTGTAGATATCTCCTAAGACAATTTCAAAGGGAACTTTGTGGAATTTTAAAATACTCTCTTCTCCGTCTTCTTCTGAAAAAATCCATTGGTTAGACTCAGTTTTATAATATTGTTCAACATGAATTGAATACTGATCAATCAATATATACTCTTGAAAACTGGGAATGGTACGATAAAATTTGAATTTATTTCCCTGGTCATAGGTCTGAGTTGATTTCGATAAAACTTCAACGATCAACAGTGGATTAGTAATGGTATCTTTGCGCCCTGTCTGGAGTTGCAATGCCCCTTCGACGACCATAATATCGGGGTAGGTATGAATGCGTTGCTTTGGTATCCAGAGTCGTTGATCTGTAACAAAAACATCATAGGCTTGTTGTCTGAGTGCAAAATTTAGAGCAGAAGCTAAATTAAGAACTAGACGGTTGTGGTTGGGCAGTTCTCCTGTCATAGGGATAATTTCTCCATCAATGTATTCGTGTCGTTCGGGGGAATTGATCTCAAATTCCAAATATTCTTCGGGGGTATAGTAGTCGTATTCCTTGGCTTGCATAATCTTGACCTAGATGATTTCTGTCGTTTTGTTAAAAATTAACTTTTTGGGGCTAGATAATCTCCTGATTTTCCCCCCGTTTTACTGACCAAATGAATATTGTCTATCTGCATTGATTTTTCTAAGCCCTTGGCCATGTCATAAAGCGTCAATGCGGCGACGGAAACGGCTGTCAATGCTTCCATTTCTACGCCCGTTTCGGCTTTGATGGTCACTGTTGCCTGAATGCGATAACCAGGTAAGCTTTCGTCGGGGCATAGTTCTACAGCAATTTTTTGTAAGGGTAGGGGATGGCAGAGGGGAATTAAGTGGGAAGTTTGTTTCGCCCCCATAATCCCTGCTAATCTGGCGGTTCCTAATACGTCGCCCTTGGGAGCATTGCCCGCTTCAATGGCCCGTAAAGTGGCTAAGGACATTCTCACTTCACCAACGGCGATCGCTTCTCGCTTGGTGGCAACTTTTTCGGAGATATCAACCAGGTGGGCTTCTCCTTGGTCATTCAAATGGGTCAGGGAAGAGTTTTCAACAGATGGATTCATAGTGAATTTTAGAACGAAGATTGTAGAAAAAATAGACTAGGAACGACGAAAAAATTTTACTTTCAGACCATCCCGTGTACGGGGAGTTGGCATAGACATAATCTCTAAATTTTGATCGGGCAATAAATCCCATTGATAATTTTTAATTAGATAACTGGCAAAAATTTTCATTTCTAAACGAGCAAATTCTTTTCCTAAACATTCCCGTAATCCGCCTCCAAAGGCGACGTAACCAAAACTTTGTTGCTTATCTTCCGCCCGTTCGGGATTAAATCTTTCGGGATCAAATTGATCGGGTTCGGTATAAAAATCGCGATCGCGGTGAGTGGCTCCAATCTGATATTGTATTAACCAATTTTTAGGAAATTGATAACCCTGGAATTCGCAATCAGCAATGACTTTGCGAAAACCACCGCCCACAGGAGGTAAAAATCGCAGGACTTCTTTTAAAACCTGATCGAGATAGGTTAAGGATTTGAGACTATCCAGGGTGAGGGGAAAGTTTAAATGAACTTGTTCCTGTTCTGCTCGAATTTTTTGGCAAATATCAGGGTGTTGGGACATTAATAAACAAAAAGAGGCGATCGCAGAAGTGAGCGTTTCGTGGCCCGCAAACAAGAGCAGGAGAATTTGATCCTTGAGTTCTGCTAGTTCTAAGCCTTGACCATTTTCATCTTTCGCTTGTAATAATAAACCCAGGGCATCTTCTCCTAGTTGCTCGGTTTGTTGACGTTTGAGGATGATTTCTCCAATTTCTTGTAATAACTTTTCACGACTTCTTAACGCTTTTCCAAATTTTGTCCAGGGAAAATTCAGGGGAATACTAAATAACCCTGCATTCCAATCTTCAAAATTATCAAAAACTTCAGGATGGGTCTGGCGATCGCCTCCAACAAAAAGGGTACTAGCAATATCAAAGGTATAACTCCTCACTTCGGGATACCAGGTGATATTTTCTTCTTTTTCCCATTGATCTAAATATCGTTGCGTAATTTCTTCCATCTGGGGAATATAACTCGCTAAAGCTCTGGGTTGAAAAGCTTGGAACAGTAATTTACGGCGATCGCGATGAAAGGTTCCTCCCTGAACGGCTAAGGAAGCAGGGCCTAATAAGGTTTTAGTGCTGGGCGGCCAGGTTGCCTCAAAATATTTATTTTCATTGGTAAACAAAAAACTATTGGCGGCGGCTCCCGACAAAAAAATAGTGGGACTCCCAAAAATATGACTTTTAAAGACCGGCCCATATTTTGCCTGCCGTTTTTGGGCATAATTTTTTTCCCTCAGAAAATTTAGCGTTTCACCAATCAGGGGCAAACCAAAATCACCAGGGGGCAAGGGAAGACGGGATTTTTCAGAGGCGATCGCAGACATAGCAGTGAATTCTCAAACGGAATGTTAATTTTTATTAACTTTAGTATGACGAAGATCAACGGCTCTAGACAACCTGAGAGGGCCATGATTAAACTTTCGCTTTAGCCAACTCATTGGCTTTTTTTGCAAGATCTACATCTTTTGTGGTGAGACCGCCTGCGTCATGGGTCGTGAGGTCAATGGTCACGCGATTATAGACATTAAACCATTCGGGATGGTGTCCCATCGATTCGGCAACCAGGGCCAGACTAGTCATAAAACCAAAGGCTTCAACAAAGGATTTAAACTGAAATTGACGGTGCAGTTTTCCCTGAACAATTGTCCATCCCTCTAGGGAGGTAAGGGCGATCGCGATTTCGTTGGCTGACAGGGGCTGGAGGTTATTCATGGGGATTTAATCTTTTTTCAATAAATGAGTATGGTCTTATTTTAGTTTACCGAATTGTTTAACGATAGAAATCCTGCGATTAAAAGGCAGTTATTCAGTTAAAGCTCCTAGACAACGAGAAGACTTAAAAGCGATTGATTATGACGGGTGGAGAGAGTATTTTTAAAAAATGCCTAGTGGAATTCACTTAAGTATTATAACTTGTATTAGAGCAAGTAGAAATTACAGCATAAATTGTTATGTATTTAGGGTGTATTGTGACTGATCAAAGAAGCCTGATAACAAGGGATTTAAGTTTTTTCTCTACGGATTTGGGATAATTAATCGCTGATTGATCCAGCGATTCTTTTTTGCGGAAAAATAGGGTTTGAGATTTCAGGGCAAATTGTATATTTTTAGGCAAATTGTATTGAAATAATCATCAATTTTTTGTAAAATAGAAAATATTATTCATCTATTGTTCCTTTTGGGAGATATGTAAAGTGCCGGCCATTCTTATTGTTGACGATAACGCAAGTAATTTAGATACTATCGAAAGTATCTTTGCCCATGAAGATTTAGATTTATTCTACGCTTCTAGCGGCCTTCATGCTTTGGATTTATTAGAAACTCTAGCAATAGACACGATTTTGTTGGATGTGATGATGCCAGACATGGATGGAGTTGAAGTTTGTCGTCACATTAAAGCCAATCCCAAATGGTCTTGTATTCCCGTCATTATGGTGACATCCCTGAATTCCAAGGAGGATTTGGCTTTTTGTTTACAATCGGGAGCCGATGATTTTGTCGAAAAACCCGTAAATGCCTTGGAATTAAGAGCCAGAGTTCGTTCAATGTTACGCATTAAAGAACAATACGACGACCTCCAAAATCTTTTACAAGCCCGTTCCGATGTGACTAATATGATCATTCGCGAACTACGGAATCCTCTGACAACCATGATGTTAGCGAGTGCGGTTTTACAAAGAACCTCTTTAAGCGAGACCCAGCAAAAAAAAGTTGATCAGATTTATATCAGTGGAAAACAGGCGATCACGTCCATTGATACTCAGTTAATTATGTCTAAGATTGAACAGGTGTCCCTGTCATTAGAATGTATCGATGTGAATTTGGTCACCATGCTCCAGCTAGTAGTTGAGGATTTTCAAGTTGTTATTGATAATTATGGGCTACAATTGGTGACGGAGTTTCCCCAGGAATCCCGATTTATCAAAATCGATGAAAGTTTATTCAGACAAATTATCGAAAATTTGATTACCAATGCGATTAATTCGTCTAATACGGGGCAAACAATCACCATTCGCCTGGAATATCCCCTGGGAATACAAGCTAGAATTAGTGTTATCGATGAAGGTCGGGGTTTAAAGGATGAGGCTAAACACATTATCCTTAATCGCTTTGAAAAAAGTGATCTATTCATCAATGTTCAAAACACTGGATTAGGATTGGCCTTTTGTAAATTAGCCACGGAAGCCCAGGGTGGAAAATTTGGGGTAACAGATAACCAGCCCCAGGGTTCTATTTTTACGGTAGAAATTTAGAATTTTCTCACTTTCTGTCCTATGCAGAGTTTTCCTTGCTCCCCCCTTGCTCCCCAGTAATCATGCTAGATCTAGTGACCAATCAACCCATTAATCTCGATAAAGCGATCGCCCGTGAACCCTTATTAACGATTAGTCCTGATACTTCCTTGCCTGAAGTTATTGAACTATTTCACGGAGCAAGGGGAAAAGCCTGTGATTTAGTCAGCACCCCCAAGGAACTTCAGATTATTCCGAGCTGTGTTTTTGTGGTGAACCAGGAAAAACTGATTGGTATTATCACGGAACGGGATCTGGTGAAACTGGTCGCCCAGGGCGCGACTATCACAGACACGAGTACGGTGGCGGAGATTATGAGTCATCCCGTCATTGCCCTATCCTACGAAGACTTAAAAGATGTTTTTGAGGTCTTAAGCTTATTTCGTGTGCATGGATTTCGACACTTACCCATTTTAAATAAAGAGGGTTCTCCCATTGGGTGTATTACTCACTCTACCCTACGGCAGGTTTTGCGTTCAGTGGATCTACTGAGATTGCGGGCTGTCAAAGAAGTTATGCACTCCAATGTCATTCATGCTCCTCCGACAACGCCAATTTTGGGGATTGCTCAATTAATGGCCCATCATCGGGTCAGTTGTATTGTCATTGCAGAAGCCCTGAGTTTACAGGCTCCGTCTGCCAAGGTTCACTATACTCCCCTGGGCATTATTACCGAACGAGATATTATCCAATTTCAGGCTTTAGGTCTAGATGTCCGACAAATAACAGCAGAAGAAGTCATGAGCTGTCCTTTAACGCTGATTTCGTCTAATGAAGCCTTAGATAATGCCTATGGCATCATGAAGGAAAAAAGAATTCAACGACTGGTGGTGACGGGGGAACAGGGAGAGTTGGCAGGAATTATCACCCAAAGTAGTGTTTTACAAATTCTCAATCCGTCAGATATGTATGGTTTGATTAATGTATTACAGGACAAGGTTACTCAACTAGAAACTGAAAAAATTAATCTTTTAGAAAGTCGTAATCATGAGCTAGAAAAACTGGTTGAAGAGAGAACGACTAAACTAAAAACCCAAGCCCAAACTGAACAGTTGAAATCGGAGTTGACATTAAAAATTCGGGATAGTAATCAATTATCAACGATCCTAGAAAACACCGTTGCCGAAATTCGGGATTTTATGCTCGTCGATCGCGTCCTGATTTATCGCTTTAATGGGGATCTGAGCGGCACGGTAGTCGCAGAGTCGGTGGGGGAAAGATGGACAGCTTCTATTGATCAAACGATTAAAGATACCTGTTTACAAGGAGGCTTAAATGTTCGGTATCATCGGGGTTGGTATTGGAAGGTAGAAGACATTGATCAAGCGAGATTAACCGATTGTCATCGAGATTTATTAAGTCAATTTGAAGTAAAAGCGGCCCTTGTTATTCCTATTATTGTTTCCGAAATAGAGTCGGTCTCTTCTCTGCTGGTTGTTGATGATCCCGTACTCGCCAATCTGCCTTCTTCCCAGGGGCAGGTTTGGGGGTTGCTAATTTTGCATCAGTGTGACAAAGACCGTGAGTGGCCGATGGAAACGATCGCTTTACTGGAAACCTTAGTAGATCAACTCGCGATCGCCATTCGTCAGTCCTTGGCCCTAGAGATGGCCAATCAAGAAATTGCGAATAGACAACTGATTGACCAAAAATTACAGGAAGTCAACTCGAAATGGACTTCTTTTGTGGAAAATTCTCCTAATACGGTATATACCTTAAATCGAGAGGGCATTGTGCTTTCTGTGAATCATTGTTGTCAGGGAGAAACCTTGGAATCAGTCATTGGAACCTCTTTTTATGATCTTACTCCCAGCTATTTAAGAAAAAAAAGAAAAGAGCAAATTGAGAATGTTTTAGAGATGGGAATTGTTATCACCGATGATGGTGAAAGACCGAATCCAGATGGTTCTTTAAATTATTATCAAGTTCAGATTATTCCTGTTTGGCAATTCCGCAAAATTACGAAGATTTTAGTGGTGTTGATTGATGTGACTGAACGCCGAAAAGTAGAAGTTCAATTACATCAACTCAATGAAGAATTAGAAGACCGAGTTGAACAACGCACCGCAGAAGTTATTGAACGGGAAACTCAGTTACGGGACTTTTTTGATAATGCAACGGATTTGATTCAGAGTATTACCCCTGAAGGTAAATTTTTGTTTGTTAATCGGGCCTGGAAAGACACCTTGGGTTATAGCGATCAGGATTTAATGAATCTGACGATTAAAGACGTGATTCATCCCAGAAGCCTTAATCATTGTATGGAAATGATGCAATCGATTCTTGTTGGCCAAGAAACAGAAAGTATTGAAGCAACTTTTGTCACTAAAGATGGCAGAGAAATTATTGTTGAAGGTAATGTTAATTGTCGGGTGGAAAATGGACGGGCGATCGCGACACGGGGAATTTTTCGAGATATTAGCGATCGCAAAAAAACGGAAACCACTCTCAAGCGTCAAATTGCGGCGATCGAAGCGACGAGTGAGGGCATTGGCATCGTCAATGAAAATGATGAATATATTTATCTCAACAAAGCCCACTATGAAATGTTTGGCTATGACAAAGCAGAAGATTTACTCGGAAAAACCTGGCGGGAAATTTATTATCCCGATGAAATTCAACGCATTGAGCAGGAAGTATTTCCTTTATTGTCACAAAATGGTCACTGGAAAGGGGAAGTGGTCGCTAAACGTCGGGACGGCTCGACTTTTGCGGAAGACATTGCCCTAACCCTGATTGATGGTGTGGGATTAATCTGTGTTGCCAGGGATATCAGCGATCGCAAAGAATCAGAAAAACAATTACAAAATAGCTACGAACAACTCGCCATCACCAATGCGGAATTAGCCCGTGCAACCCGCCTCAAGGATGAATTTTTGGCGAACATGAGTCATGAACTCAGAACCCCCCTAAACTCAATTTTAGGCTTCTCTGAATCCTTACAAGAAGGGGTTTTTGGGGAAATTTCAGAAAAACAACGAAAACCCCTCAGGACAATCGAAGCCAGTGGAGAGCATTTACTCTCATTGATTAATGATATTCTCGATCTTTCTAAAATTGAAGCGGGAAAACTAGACATGACTCAAAACTCAATTTCCCTAGTTTCCCTCTGTGAATCCAGTCTCAATTTTATTCGACAACAGGCATTCAAAAAACGCATTAGTGTTCACTTTAGTCCTCCCACTCAAATTAATGATTTTATCGCTGATGAGCGTCGCCTGCGTCAGATTTTAATTAATTTACTGAACAATGCGGTTAAATTTACGCCCAATGGGGGAGAAGTCCGTTTAGAGGTGAGTCTCGATCTTTCTGTAGAGCAACCGATGCTCAATTTTATGATCAAAGACACGGGTATTGGGATTGCTAAAGAAGATTTACCCAAACTTTTTCAATCTTTTATGCAAATTGATAGTCGTCTTGCCCGTCGATACGAAGGAACGGGTTTAGGTTTGGCCTTGGTAGAACGCCTAGCAAAATTACATGGAGGTCGGGTCAGCGTCGAAAGTAAGGTGGGAGAGGGAAGTTGTTTTTCCGTGCATCTGCCCTATCATCCCGTTAGTGCGATCGCCGCTACTCCAACGATTTCTAGCACCCCTGAACCTGAGATTAATCAATCTTCTTTTATCAAATCCGCTTTGATTTTATTAGTAGAAGATAATCCCAATAATGCTCAAACGATCAGCACCTATTTAGAACATAAAGGCTATAGTTTAATGTCGGCTAACAATGGAGAAGAAGCGATAAAAGTCATTAATCAAAGGAAACCTGACTTGATTTTAATGGATGTGCAAATGCCTATTATGGACGGCTTCGAGGCAACTCGACAAATTAGAAAAAATCCCGAATTTGCTGAAATTCCGATTATTGCTCTGACAGCCTTGGCTATGCCTGGTGATCGCGATCGATGTTTCGCGGCAGGGATGAATGATTACTTGAGTAAACCTATTCGGATGAGACAATTAACGACGATGATTGAACAAAATCTACTAAAAGAAAATTAAGATTTTAGTAACAAAGGTTAATTGAACAAAATTTACCAAAAGAAAATTAAGATTTTAGTAACAAACGTTAGAGGATTATTATGATGATTCGGCTACGATCTCCCTGGCAAATCCTAATAATCATCCTGATAGCGGGAATTAGTCTTGAATTAGTCGCTCAACTGTGGGCGGAAATTTTATGGTTTCGGGAATTGGGCTATTTATCGATTTTTCTCACTCGATTAGGTTGGCAATTGACCTTATTATCAGGAGTTACCGCATTTTCCCTTATTTTTTGTTGGCGCAATTTGGCGATTGCCCAAAAGCTATCCCAGGCTCCGACTGAACTTAAAGCGACTGACCCCATTTTTACCCCAACGATTGAATCTCGATTTTTGCCCCTACCGGATTTTTCCCAAGCCCTCCGCCCTGCCAAAACCCCTGCCCTTAAACTTTCTTTGCTCCTGCCTTTGGTGATTGGCCTGAATGTGGTGATTGCAGTCATGGTCATTTACTACAGCAAAGTTGCGATCGCTGATTGGACATCGGATTTTACCCTCCCCGACCTCACGCCCCCTGTTCCCTCTCCGTTTAATCTCAGTTTAATTCCCCGATTTATCAACAATTTTCAGCGATATTCTGGGTTCGCGATCGCCATAGGTTGTCTTGTCCTTTCTTTAATTGCTAAACCCCGTTTATCTCTCCGATTAATCTCTCTTTTTTTCAGTTTAATTTTAGGCACAATCATCACAGGAAACTGGACAAAAATCCTAAAATTTCTCTATCAAACTTCTTTTAATCAACCCGATCCCCAATTTAATCATGATATGGGTTTCTATATCTTTAGTCTTCCTTTTTGGAAATTAATAGATGTGTGGTTAGGCGGTTTATTTTTATTTGGATTACTCTCCATTTTAATTCTCTATCTTCAGGGAGATAATCACCTTTCCGAAGGCAAATTTCCAGGCTTTAATGTTCTTCAATTACGTCATCTTTGTCGTTTAGGATCATGGATGATGTTGGCGATCGCCCTACGCCATTGGATCAATCGTTATCAATTACTCTATTCTCCCCACGAAGTCGTTCATGGAGCCAATTATACCGATATTCATATTCATCTACCATTTGAAACAACCCTGATGTTCCTGAGTTTGGGAATCGCCCTTTGGTTAATGTATCAAGGCTTCTATGGATGGAAAAACAATCTCATTTCTGATCTAAAAAAACGTCAAAAAAGATTACTATTATCAATTAATTTATTTCCATTTTATTTGTATTTAACCTTAATTATTCTCAATTTTTGTCTCAGTATCGGTCTAGAATTACTCATTGTTGAACCCAATCAATTAAGTCGAGAATCTCCCTATATTAAACGAAGTATTACAGCAACCCGCGATGCCTTTAATTTATCAAAAATTCAACCCAAAATCCTTTCAGGAAAAGGAAAATTAACCCAATCCGATCTAGAAAATAATCGCTTAACTTTAAATAATATTCGCCTCTGGGATCCCATTCCCCTACTTCAAACGAACCGTCAACTCCAGCAAATTCGACTCTATTACAAATTTTCGGATGCGGATTTAGACCGCTATAGTATTCAAGTTAAAGTCCCTAATCAATCTATTAAAAAAACGAAACAGCAAGTCCTCATTTCACCCAGAGAATTAGATTATAATGCTGTTCCTGCTGAAGCTAAAACTTGGGTAAACAAACATTTAGTTTATACGCATGGCTATGGTTTTACCCTTTCCCCCGTCAATTTAGCCGATGAAGGAGGACTTCCTTTTTATTTTGTTAAAGATATTGGAACCTCAGAAGAAAAGTCGGCTTTGAGAACCTCTAGTGAATTAATTCGTGCCAGTCTCCCCATTGGCAAACCCCGTCTTTATTTTGGAGAATTAACAGACAATTATATTATGACTAATACGAAGGTCAAGGAATTTGATTTTCCCAGTGGTCAAGATAATGTTTATAACGTCTATGGTGGGACAGGGGGTATCACCTTAGGCAATGGATTAAATCGTTTATTATTTGCCATTTATCTCAGAGATTGGCAAATGATTTTTACCCGTAATTTTAATCCTAATACTCAGATTTTATTTCGTCGAAATATTAACCTCCGCATTCGAGCATTGGCTCCTTTTTTGCGCTTTGATCGTGATCCCTATCTGGTAACAGCTGACACTGATCCGTCGGGACAAAATACCCTTTCCTGGATCATTGATGCCTATACTACAAGCAACTATTATCCTTATTCTGATGGAGGCGATCGCAATTTTAATTATATTCGTAACTCAGTGAAAATTGTGATCGATGCTTACAACGGTAATGTGGATTTTTATATTATGGATGAGCAAGATCCCATTATCCAAAGTTGGCGAAAAGTTTTTCCGAATTTCTTTAAATCTTTTAGCGAAATGCCCGACGTATTAAAAAGTCATATTCGTTATCCCGTTGATTTATTTAGTACCCAATCAGAAAGGCTATTAACCTATCACATGACTGATATTAATGTCTTTTATAATCGAGAAGATCAATGGCAAATTCCCAAGGAAATCTATGGAGATCAACAAAAGCCCGTTGCGCCCTATTATCTAATCATGAAACTAGCAGGAATAGACAATCAATCAGAGGAATTTGTCCTTTCCCATGTTTATACTCCTAATGGTAGAAATAATTTAATTTCCCTTTTGTTTGCTCGTTCTGATCAAGAAAATTATGGTAAATTGCTCCTCTATAAATTACCCAAGGAACAATTAGTTTACGGGCCAGAACAAATTGAAGCTTTAATTAATCAAGACCCTGTGATTTCTGAACGGATTACCCTCTGGAATCGGGAAGGTTCACGGGTAATTCAGGGAAATTTATTGGTGATTCCCATTGAGCAATCTTTGTTATACGTTGAACCCCTCTATTTAGAAGCGGAAAAAAATAGCTTACCGACCTTAGCAAGGGTGGTTGTGGTTTATGAAAATCAAATTGCGATCTCTGAAACCTTAAACGGTGCTTTAGAGGCTATTTTTTCACCCTCAAAAACTCCTCCTACAACAATTTTACGAAAAGTCAATCCTGAAAGTAATTAACTTTGAAAACTTGATCATAGCCAAGTTCTGAGTCAATTTACTTATCCCAGGTCGCTTTCATGGAGGTTTCCTGAGAAGTTGGCATAAAAATGAAGGTTATTATCATAATTATGATAATAATTGATGGTTGATCGGGAAAACTAAATAAAGCAGAAAAAATCGGGATTTGTCCTGGTAAGCTGTCACGAATTTAGACTGTTTCGCTGAAAGTCTTGTAACAAGGGGCTTAAGCCCCTTGCCTGTAGCGTTTTAGATAATGAACAGCTTATCACTCTCAAATCTGTTGATCCTAATCAATCATTGCTCTCTTTAGAGAGCTTTAACTTCGCGATCGCATCAAAGAGTCACAAAAAGTTACAAAAAACTTAACTCAACTGCAATTCGATGGCAATTTTCGCTATTATAGGTAAAGACCGTAAATTCTTGTCGTAATTTTACCCATTATCTAGAAATAATTAGAATGAATCAAGAGCGAAGGAAAAATCGCTTAAAAATGGCAAAAAAAAACTTATTTTCCTCAAAAATCTTCAAAAATATCCCCCTGGCATGGGTGCTGGTGATTCCTTTCGTGCTGCAAATCGTTGGTGCTGTCGGATTAGTCGGCTATTTATCCTATCGTAGTTGCCAAAAATCGACCGAAGAGATGGCCAATCGTCTCATGGTAGAAGTGGGCGATCGCGTTGATCAACATTTAGATAGTTATTTGGGGAATGCCCAGAAGATTAACCACCTGAACCTAGATGCCGTTAAGGCAGGAATTTTAGACCTGAAGGATTTTAAAGCGTTGGGGAAATATTTTTATCATCAGGGGCGTTCCTTTGATTTTGCCTACGTCAATTTTGGTAGTAAAGAAGGGGGATTTATTGGATCAGGTTATAGCGAGAATAATGACCTAGAAATTGGCGAAATTTCTCCCGCTAATCCCGATATATTTAGATATTATGCCGTGAATCAAGCAGGCGATCGCGGAAAATTATTAGGAACCATCAAAAATCCTCAAACCAACAATCGAGCTTGGTATTTAGATGCCGTCAAAGCAGGTAAACCCATTTGGAGTGAAATCTATACCTGGGGCGATCTACCCGATTACATTAGTCTTTCTGCCAGCGCACCTGTTTATGACTCACAAAAAAAACTGCTGGGTGTTCTGGGTATTGATTTAGAATTATCGCAAATTAGTCGTTTTTTAAAAAATTTAAAAATTAGTGAGTCGGCTACGGTTTTCATCGTTGAGCGCACAGGATTGATGGTAGCGAGTTCAGACAATAAATCCCCCGCTCCCGTTGTTAATGGCAAAGCCCAACGATTAGCCGCAATCAATAGCAATACCCCCTTAATTCGTGATGTCATGCGGGATTTGATTGGTCGATTTGGGGATTTACAATCCATTAAAAATGCTCAATTTCTACGTCCGTCTCTACCTCAGAATCCTTTTGTGAAAGTGACTCCCTATCGACAGGGCGATGGTTTAGATTGGTTGGTGGTGACAGTGATTCCTGAATCGGAGTTTCTGGGGGATATTCAAGCTAATACCAATCGGACGTTGCTTCTTTGTGGAATAACCCTTTTACTCGCGATCTCCAGTGGATTAGGGACAACTCGTTTAATTGTGCGCCCCATTCGACGGTTAAGTGAAGCGAGTTCCGCCCTCGCCCAAGGGGAATGGCAGGAAAATTTATCGGAAGAAAATGCGATCGCCGAAGTGCAAACCCTCTCTATTTCCTTTAATCAAATGGCGGCCCAAATTCGTCAATCTTTTGCCCAGGTAGAAGGCGAATTACAAGGGTCACGGGAAATGTATGAACAGATGTATCGTAAAGTGGTGCAGACCCAAACGGATTTGATTTTGCGATCGCAACCTGATACGACCATTCTCTTTGCCAATCCCGCCCTCTGTAAAGCCCTGGGGACTTCTTTAGAACAGGTTATTGGACAAAAATGGATTGACTTTGCTGATCCTGGGGATCTAGAAACGATACTCCGGCAAATATCACAGTTAAGCCCAGAAAATCCTAGTTTTATCGCTGAAAATAGAGACCGACGCGCTAATGGACAAATCGGGTGGACACAATGGATTAATCAAGGGCTGTTTAATGAAGAAAGTCAACTGATCGAGATTCAGTCCGTTGGTAGGGATATTACGGAACTCAAACAAAGTGAAACACAACTCCGCGAAAATCAACGATTTATTGAAAAAATTACAGAAGCCACGCCCACCCTACTTTATATTTACGATCACATGGCCAACAAAAATATCTATGCCAATCGTTCTGTTGCCGAAATTTTGGGTTATTCCTGCACAGAAATTCAAGCAATGGGGTCTGATCTCTTCAGCACGATTTGCCATCCCGAAGATTTACCGAAGCTTTACGGCGCAATCCAAAAAATTCGCAGTCTCGAAACCGATGAAATTATTGAAACAGAATATCGCGTTAGGGATGCCCAGGGCGAATGGCATTGGCTAATGAGTAGAGACTTGGTTTTTTCTCGCACCGAAGATGGTCGGGTTTGTCAAACCCTGGGAACGTCCCAGGATATCAGCGATCGCAAACAGGCTGAATTTTTATTAATTAGCGAAAAAGAAAGAGCGGAAAAAGCCGAAATAAAATTACAAAAAACCCAAATTAACCTCGAACGAATTAATCAAAGACTGCTAAAGCTCATTGATACCGATACCCTAACTAAAATTGGTAATCGTCGCTGTTTTAATATTCGATTTAGACAGGAATGGAAAAGACTGTTTCGAGAACAAAAACCCCTCTCTCTTGTCCTTTTTGATGTAGATTATTTTAAAAATTATAACGACTGCTACGGCCATCCCCAGGGCGATCACTGCCTCATTGAAATTGCTCAAACGGCCAAACAAACGGTGGGACGTTCAAGCGATTTAGTCGCTCGCATTGGAGGAGAAGAATTTGCCGTCATTTTACCGAATACAAATTTAGAAGGGGCAAAAGTTGCCGCAGAAAATATTCGTCTAGCCATTGAATCTCTAAAAATTCCCCATCAAGATTCTCAGATTAATCATCAAGTCACGATTAGCTTGGGAATTATGAGCGTCATCCCAAAGTCGGGCCAATCTCCAACAACCCTGATAAATCAAGCCGATCAAGCTTTATTAGAAGCCAAAAGACGAGGAAAAAATCAGTCGGTCACTTTTTCCCTTGGCAAAATGCTGTAGAGGCATAAGGCTTAGACCCAATAAAACTTTTTTTCCTAATATCTGGCTACAATCAAAAGGGCGACGTTAAGCAGAGAGATAAAGCGGATTATGCCCTTAATCGTAGAGACCGACCTTAAGGAAGTTCTAACGGATATTAGTAAGCAGTTAGAGAAAATAGGCGATCGCCTTGGCCGTCTGGAAACGGGGCAGGCCAGAATTGAGGAAAAATTAGACAGCCTAGATAAACGGGTAGAAAAATTAGAGGGTAGCCAAAACAAACAAATTTGGACTCTGATAGGGATTGTTGGGACTGCTTTAGTGGGAACGGTGATCCGTTTTGTTATAACGAGTTTACCCCCATCTTAAGCTTGAGAGGCATCCCTACACCTCCTATAAAGTGCCGAAACCCTTTTTCTTTTTCTGTTTTTTCTGTTTGGTTTTACCACCGCCCGTATAACCGCGAAAACCGGGTTGGGCTTGACCCCCCATTCCAGGCATTCCCATCCCAGGCATCCCCATACCTTGCATTCCTCCCATACCGCCCATGCCAGGCATACCGCCGCCCCGTCCCATTTGTTGCATCATCGCTCGCATACGAGTGAAATTAGTCACTAATTTAGATACATCACTTTCACTGTGACCCGAACCCTTGGCAATCCGACGACGACGGGTCGGCATTTTCGCGAGTAAATCAGGATTTTTTCTTTCTTCTACGGTCATGGAACTAATCATCGCTTCGGTGCGTTTGAGTTCCTTTTCTCCCTTTTCAATATCCGTATTACTAAGTTTTCCCATGCCAGGAATCATTTTTAGTAAACCGCCCAAAGATCCCATATTTTTCATCAGCTTCATTTGCTTGAGAAAATCATCGAAATCAAAGGTGGCTTCCATGATCTTCGCTTGCATGGTTTCCACATCGGCAATGTCGATCGCTTCTTGAGCTTTTTCAACGAGGGTTAACACGTCGCCCATATTGAGAATACGACTGGCCATGCGATCGGGATAAAATGGTTGCAGAGCCTCAACTTTTTCTCCTACCCCAACAAATTTAATCGGTTGACCCGACACCTGACGCACAGATAAAGCCGCCCCGCCCCTGGTGTCCCCATCTAATTTGGTTAGAATTGCCCCCGTAATGCCAATTTCATCTTGGAAAGTACGGGTTAAATTGGCCGCTTCTTGCCCTGTCATCGCATCCACGACCAGTAAGGTATCATCGGGTTTAACGATCGCCTTAATGCGAGCCAATTCGGCCATCATTTCAGGATCAATCTGCAAACGACCCGCCGTATCAATCAGAACCGTATCAACCCCTAATTCCTTGGCTTTTTCCACTCCCAAACGGGCAATTTCAACGGGATCGGCATCTGCCCCCATTTCAAAAACAGGGACATCGATTTGTTTCCCCAGGGTAATTAATTGGTCGATCGCGGCGGGACGATAAACATCCGTCGCCACCATCAAGGCACTACGGTTTTCTTTTCGTAAAAATAAGGCTAATTTCGCCGTTGCAGTGGTTTTTCCCGTCCCCTGTAACCCTGCCATGAGAATGACGGTGGGAGCTTTGTCTGCCTGAGCAAGGGGAACATTGCTTTCCCCCATGACCTTAACCAATTCGTCATAAACAATTTTGATGAACTGCTGTCCTGGATTTACGCCCGAAATGACCTCTGCGCCCAACGCCTGTTTTTCGACTTCTGCAATGAAATTTTTAACAACTTGCAGGTTCACATCCGCCGACAACAAGGCACGACGGACTTCTTGTAATGATTCCTGAATATTGTTAGCAGAGATTTTGTCCTGACCCCGAAGTTTTTTCCAGGCATCTTCTAGGCGATCGGCGAGAGCATCAAACATGGTCTTTCGGTTGGAGGGAGAGATTGGGCAGTTTTTTTATCATAAACTGAATGCTGATACTGTGACAATTGCTTTGGGTCTTGGTTGGAGAAGGCGATCGCATCTAAAAAGTACGGGCAAAAGAAATCCAGTTGTAGAGGAAAGAGTGAGGGAAAATAAGCGAAAGTCCATAGAAGACAAATAACGATGCAACTCCGACCCAAATATAGACTGGTAGAACACTTTGCCGAAATAGATGACCCTCGCATCGAGCGAACAAAACGGCACAAACTGATTGATATTCTAACGATTGCCATCTTAGGTATGATTTGTGGGGCGGACAGTTGGGCCGGAATGGAAAGCTTCAGCAAAGCGAAACATCAATGGTAAAAAAAATTTAGAATTGCCAAATGGCATTCCCTCCCATGATACGTTTGCCCGCGTATTTGCTCGTCTGAATCCAGCACAATTTCAAAACTGTTTTCTTGATTGAGTCAAAAGTATAGGGAAAGTAAGTGAAGGGGAAGTGATAGCAATTGACAGTAAAACCCTTCGGCAATCCTATGATAAGGCGAAGGAAAAGGGGGCAATTCAGATGGTGAGTGCATGGGCAACGGTGAATCGTTTAGTACTAGGACAGTGCAAAGTCGAGAGTAAGTCGAATGAAATCACAGCGATTCCTAAATTATTGAAAATGCTATATCAGTCCTAAATAAGTTGTAAACACGGCTTCAGTAGTTCCACTGCTCTGGATTGAACCAGCTACTCACCTCTTTCCACCAAGTTTTATAAGTTCGATTTTCACACTCAACTTCGCTGAAAATGAATCCACTGGCTAATTCTATCGCCATTTTCCCTTTCTCCTCACAAAAAGCGATCGCCTAAAAATAACGATTCACGGTAATAGCGATCGCCATACCGCAACCCCCTTTAACAGATAAATAATTGAGAAAATTGTGATTCACCAAAGAAGGCGATCGCACTCCATCACTAGACGAGAACTCCTTCCAAAAATTCCTTTTTAGGATAAAATTTAGTTATTATAATCCTGAAAAATTTTATGAAATTATTATCAAATGTTATTCATTGTGATCCCGATATAATGGGTGGGATTCCTGTTTTTGTTGGAACTCGTGTTCCCATTAGAACTCTGCTTGATTATCTTGAAGCGGGGGATTCTCTTGATATTTTTTTAGAGCATTTTCCTAGCGTGAGTTGTGAACAAGCGATCGCAGTAACTCGACGAATTAGCCAAAAACAGAGTTACAATTCTCCTACAAGATCGGTGATCAAACTTGAGTCGGTACGCAGTAACCCACAATGAGGTTATTATTTCCCCTAGTTGGTTTGCGTTCTTTCAACCAAGCTATAGATCGGCGATCGCACTTAATCCTTGCCCTCCCTGACCAAGAAGAAACCGAGGTGAACGAATGACGGACAGCGACAACCAACGCCTAGACCGCATCGAAAAATTAATAGAATCAAACGCCAAAAGCATTGAGGCGATCGCCAGTAGTATTGCCCAAGACCGTGAAGAAGCAAAAAAAATAAGAGACACTCAAAGAAAAGACCGCGCTCATGTCTTTGAATGGATGTCTCGCTTGGCCGCTGCTCAAGCTGATTATTATGAGGCTCAATCTGACTATCTTCGCCATGTGGAACAAATAGATGATAGATTGACCGAACTTTTAACCCGACTAACACCGAATCCCTAAGAGTGAACATACCGAAAGACGGCCCTTAACCCAGTATTAGGGGTTCTTTTTTTTGTCATCTTCTATTTGAATTTTCAATCTGTCGATTTCATCGTCAACGGTTGACGGTCGAGGTAGTTTAACTTCAGATGGGGCAGATGGTTTGAGAGTTTGATTTTGAATTTTCTTTTTCATCTTCCTTTCAGCCCATTTTCGTTTCCCTTTGAGCATTGAGGTTGCAATAAATAACCAAAGAATTATTAAAAACGGAATTATTTTTTCTCCAAGTGATTCTAATTGAGACTTCGCCTCATAATTAGATAAATCAGGAGGAAGATTAGAATAAAAAAAGAAAATTATTATCCCCATCAGAACCGCTATTCCCGCATTTGCCGTAAATGCAATAGACCATTGCCATGTTCCCTCATCCCAACTGGGCATAGTCGCAAGCCATACAGGGAACTTAGAATTTCGTTTTTCCCATATTCCCCAGAATAGATAATGCACATAGGTAAAAAAGATAATGGGAATGACGACAATCGCAACAAATAAAGCCCCAAGAAAAATATAAATATTGTTTGATAGATAACTAATAATAGTTGAAAAATTAATAATCGTCCTAGCAATGGCAATCCAAACACCAGTCAGAGAGAGAAGCCATACAGCATTTAGAAAATCTAAAAAAATAATAAAGAATCGTTTCATATTTTCACCAATAGCAACTACCTCATAGTTGTAACCCAAAACAGTATTCAGATCAATCAAAAAAGGTAATATCTTTCCCCACAGCCCCCAATTTACCTAACTTCCTTCGCCCAATCAGCTAGGGTGATTTTTATCAACTAACACAATGGGAATGATTCTTATTCCTAATTATTATGATATAGTCTTCACAAATTAAATCTTAAAAATATGACTCAACTAATCCCAAAGTGTGATCGCCGTCTTATCAACTTTGAAAAAAGCGATCGCACCTAGTTTAATGGGTGATTTGAACAGAATTAGAAATAGCTAATTTTTCTTCAATCCAGCCTTTGACAATAACTTGTAACGGTAAATTAAGACGCTGACTTTCTTTGTTAAGAGCCTCTATCATCCAAGAAGGGAACTCAAGCGCAATTATTTGTTCCTCAGAATTAGAACGTTTAATTTGAGTTAAATCTAAATATTCGATGATACTTTTTCCATCATCAAATAGGCGATCAAATTCTTCAACTTTCATAAATTTTAACCTCTTCCAGTTTTTTCATCCTGTTGAGTTTGTTTGTGTCTAATTGCTATACTACGGCATAACAAACCCATTTTTAACTGCGATCGCCGTCTTATCAAATTTTTAAAAAGCGATCATGTACAGAAATAATATCTATTTTCAATGATTCTGATTAGCGACAAACTGATCAACTAAAGCAATATCAATATCCAACTCTTCAGCAATTTCTGCGATCGTTAACCCTAGCTTTGTCAGTAGGGGAATTGTCTCCAGTTTGCCCTTAAGCAGACCAATCTGCTCCCCTTTTAAAAGACCTCG
The DNA here is from genome assembly GCA_003249095.1 of Snowella sp. GTDB lineage: Bacteria > Cyanobacteriota > Cyanobacteriia > Cyanobacteriales > Microcystaceae > Snowella. Next base: position 57,757 of record QBMS01000010.1, on the reverse strand, counting down.
CTGTTCCCCTTTCAAAAGACCTCGCTGTTCTCCTTCCTGTAAAATCTCTTGATAAACGGCTGATTCCTTCATGATTTCACTCCGTAAAATTGTTTTAATAAGCTCAGGTTTTAGAACCAGTCCTCCAAACACCGAGGCGGCTGTCATCAGATTTCCCCTCACTCGATTGTCCGTAATTGTTTCTAAGACGAGGAATTTGGAGACATTATCAAACATAGACAAATTTTAACATTTCTGCGATCGCTTTTCTTCATTAAGAAAAAATGTTTAATGTAGCGATTTCTAAAGTAAGATTTAAGCGATCGCTGACTTACCTTTAACTCTGCAAAATAAAATTATAAAGATGATGAGCTAATGCCAACTTACTGCAAGACGCGATCGCCTTTGTTTGACCTTGTTGATTCAAAAACACTGCCTCATTAGTATCTGTCCCAAAACCTGAATTCGGTTGATCAATGGGATTAGCCACAATAAAATCTAGATTTTTTCGGTGTAACTTATCGAGGGCAGGTGGAATAATATCCCCCGTTTGGGCAGCAAAACCAATCAGCAATTGATGGGGTTGTTTTAATTGACTTAAGTTTGCCACAATATCGGGAACGGATTGTAATTCTAAATGAGAAGGTAACTCTTTTTTCGGGAGTTTATAACTAACATAATGGGCGGGTTTAACATCAGCAACAGCGGCCGCCATAATGATCCAATCAGCTTCGGATAAATGATTGATCATCCCTTTTTCCATTTGCTCGGCGTTAATAATAGGAATAAGTTGTAATCGTTCAGAAGGCGTTATTTTTTCCGTTAAAGGAGCATGAACCAAGATCACCGACGCACCCCGATCTAGTGCCGCTTGGGTGAGGGCTAATCCCATTTTTCCTGTGGAAGGATTGCCGATAAATCTCACGGGATCGAGATATTCCCTCGTTCCGCCTGCACTGATGAGGAGTTTTTTGCCGACTAAATCCTGTTTTCCCTGGGTTAACAATAAGGATTCTAGGGTACTCAAAATCGCTTCAGGTTCCGCCATTCTGCCCCTACCCACGCGATCACAAGCGAGCAAACCCACACTAGGGCCAACGGAAGTATAACGGGGATCTTGAGTAATTAACTGCCAATTACGTTGCACGGAAACTTGTTCCCACATCTCCGTATTCATCGCAGGAGCCAACAAAATGGGACAACGGGAAGCCAACACCGTATTGGTTAATAAATTATCCGCCAATCCATAGGCTAATTTCCCTAAAGTTTGAGCAGTCAGGGGCGCGATCAAAAAAATATCCGCCCATTCCCCTAATTCAATATGTAGCGGACGAGAATGAGTGGGTTGCCAAAAGTCTTGATCGGTATGGGCGGGATGGCGGCTGAGGGTAGAGACGCTCAGGGGAGTAATAAATTTTTGAGCAGATTCAGTCAGAATAACCCGAACTTCGGCTCCTGATTGGAATAATTGGGAAATGATTGCACAAACTTTATAGGCGGCAATCCCTCCCCCTATACCGACTAAAAACCGCCGTTGCTTGAACATAGAAGATTAAGCTTCGTCGTAGGCTTCGATATCGAGCAAATAAAGGTAGGGTTCGGCTAATTCTTGACGTTGAAAGGCGATCGCGCGTAATAAATGCCAATCCTGTAGAGCTTCAAAGGGATTGTTGTAGTCATCAACTTCTAAGCGTTGGGCTAAATTTGCGACTTCTTCAGCACTCATGGCTGAAATTTCCTGGGTCGAGAGCGTTAAGGCTGTCATTTTCCTAACTCCTTTGAGGCTATTGTCTGATTATTTATCCCGTCTTCATATTACAGCGATTGGAGAAAAGATACCGAGATTTTTCGGGATTGTTCATAAAAATTCAAGATATTCTGACAAAGAATCTCGGTAAAGTAGTTTTGGAATCACCCAAAATTGAGCAGATTTTTAAAATGACTAATTCTCTTTAAATTTCGTTCATGTTTTTTTACTCACATCAAAAAGCGATGATCAGTTTAAACAAAACAATCATTTCAATAATGATTATCAATAGGAATTTAGAAGAAAACAGGATAAACTAGAAAGAAATCTGAGGGAGGAACATTATGGTAGCCACACCGATTAAAACCGAAAAGCGATTAACCATCCAGACAACCGGCATTGCCGCCGATACCACCACCATTCGTTCCTTGGACTGGGATCGCGATCGCTTTGATATTGAATTTGGTCTGCAAAATGGCACAACCTACAACTCCTACCTGATTCGGGGGGAAAAAATCGCCCTAGTCGATACCTCCCACGAAAAATTTCGCCAGCTTTATCTAGACACCTTAACGGGACTAATTGACCCGAAAACCATTGATTATTTGATTATTAGCCACACCGAACCCGACCACAGTGGTTTAGTCAGGGATATTCTGCAAATCGCGCCCCAAATCACCGTAATTGGTTCCAAGGTCGCCATCCAGTTTTTAGAAAATTTTGTCCATCATCCCTTTGAACGCCGTTTAGTTAAAAGTGGAGAACAGCTAGATTTAGGCAAGGGACATATTTTAGATTTTGTCAGTGCGCCGAATTTGCATTGGCCCGACACGATCCTGACCTATGACCAGGGAACCCAAACCCTTTTTACCTGCGATGTGTTTGGGATGCACTACTGTTCGGAAGCCTTTTTTGATGAAAATTTAAGCAAAATTGAACCCGATTATCGGTTTTATTACGATTGTCTGATGGGGCCGAATGCCCGCTCGGTTTTAGCCGCCATGAAACGCATGGATGAGTTAGGAGAGGTTCGTTTGGTTGCCAATGGCCATGGCCCTTTGTTGCAATACAACGTCACTGAATTATTGGCTCGTTACCGTAAATGGAGTCAATCCCAAGCCAAGTCCGATAAAACTGTTGCCATTTTTTATACGGCAGACTATGGATTTAGCGATCGCCTCTCCCAAAGTATTGCGCGGGGTGTGACCAAAACGGGGGTTGCGGTGGAAATGGTCGATTTAGGGTCAGCCGATGCCCAGGAAGTGCAGGAATTAGTGAATCGATCCGCAGGAATTATTTTAGGAATGCCCCCTTTAACGGGAGACAATGCCAAGGAAATTGCGACTAATTTGGGAACGATTTTAGCGGCAGTTAATCCAAAACAAACGATTGGTCTATTTGAATCCTATGGTGGGAATGATGAACCCATTGATCCCCTGTTAACGAAGTTTTTAGAAGCAGGTTTGAAGGAAGTATTTAAATCAATTAAAGTTAAAAATACTCCAACGGAAAATATTTATCAACTCTGTGAAGAATCAGGAACGGATTTTGGGCAAGTCTTGGTACAAACCAGCAAGATTAAGCAGTTAAAATCTATTGATAATGAACTTGAAAAAGCGATCGGTCGCATCAGTGGCGGATTGTATATTATCACTGCTCAAAAGGGCGAAATGAAAAGTGCGATGTTAGCCTCCTGGGTGATGCAAGCGAGCTTCGATCCCCCTGGCTTTACCGTTGCTGTGGCTAAAGACCGTGCGATTGAATCTCTCCTCCAGGTCGGCGATCGCTTTGTTTTAAATATTTTAGAAGAAGGGAAATATCAGCCTTTGATGAAACATTTCCTCAAGCGATTTCCCCCTGGTGCCGATCGCTTTGCGGGAGTAAATACCCAACTGGCCAGTAATGGTTCCCCGATTTTAACGGAGGCTTTAGCTTATTTAGAATGTGAAGTTCTCAGTCGGATGGAATGCAGTGATCATTGGATTGTTTATAGCAAAGTCAATCAGGGACGAGTCTCGAATCCCGAAGCGTTAACCGCCGTGCATCATCGCAAAGTGGGAAATTATTATTAATATTTCAATCGGTGATCATAAATCGTCCCACCATTTCAAAATATTTGAGTAATAGAGAATTTCAATCAAAACTCTAAAAAATAGCAACCTGCTTGTAGCAGAATATAGGTAAAGTGTGACTATATTCCATCATTGGGCAGTAGCCTACGAGGTCGAGGTGCAATCATGTATAGGCGAGATTTTTTAACCCTATTCGGCTTGACGTTAATGGGAATTGTAAATCATGCTTGTGGTGACAATTCGCAAGAATATGCAGAGGCATCTAACAAGAAGCGTATCGTGGTAATTGGTGCTGGACTAGCAGGCCTTGCCGCTGCGCGGGAATTACACAGACAAGGACACGAAGTTGTTGTTATTGAAGCTCGCGAGCGTATCGGTGGTCGAATTTGGACGAGTCTTAAGTGGACTGATATGCCGTTGGATTTGGGGGCAACCTGGATACATGGAACTCAGGGCAACCCCTTGACCTCTTTGGCGGAACAAATCAAAGCCAAACGTCTTATCACGAGTTACGGCAGGACAGTCACCTATAACACATCAGGACAGGTACTCTCCAAAGCAGAGGAAGTCCAGATGGAGAATTTGAGGAAGAAAGTATTTAAGATTTTGAAGCAGACACAAAACGAGGAGATTGATGTTTCAATCCGACAGGCGATTCAACCTCTGATCCGTCAGTTGGACAAATCCTCGGAAGCGTATCGTTTCATCAACTTTATTTTGAGTGCTGAAATCGAACAGGAGTATTCAGGAAGTACTCAAAGCCTTTCCGTACAATGGTATGACAGCGATAAAACCTTTTCTGGCGATGACGCTCTATTCGTTCAAGGATTTAGAGTTATCCCAGAATTTTTAGCGCAAGGGTTAAACATTGAACTGGGTCAGGTGGTAAAAGAAATTCGATGGGATCAGTCCCCTATTGAGGTGATTACCCAAAAAGCCGAGTTTATAGCTGACCACGTTGTAGTTACCCTGCCGCTTGGGGTTTTGCAATCTAAGAGTGTACGTTTCATTCCTGAATTACCACGAAGTAAACAGAATGCGATCGCTAAACTGGGTATGGGAGTCTTGAACAAATGTTATCTTCGATTTCCTGAAGTCTTTTGGTCGGTTAATGTTGATTGGTTGGAGTACGTTTCGGAAAAACCTGGTGAATGGACAGAATGGGTAAGTTTCAATCATGTAGCCAATATGCCCATACTGCTAGGATTTAATGCCGCCGACAGAGGAAGAGAGATTGAAGCATGGTCAGATACACAAATCGTTGCCAGTGCGATGGAAGTTTTAAGAAAAATCTATGGAGTAGGCATCCCCGAACCCACTGATTACCAAATTACTCGTTGGGCAACTGATCCGTTTTCCCTGGGTTCGTATTCCTATAATCCTGTTGGCTCACTGCCAAGGATGCGCCACGAACTTGCCGCCCCTCTGAAAGGGTCTGTGTTTTTTGCAGGGGAAGCCTCTGAGGAAAGCTATTTTGGGACTGCTCACGGCGCATATTTGTCTGGTATGCGTGTCGCGAAGGAAATCTTGAAAGTATGATTGAATCTTATCAGTTTCTTTTCCGTTAAAAACTTTCCCAATCCTAATATCAATTTAAATTGAAATCGGCCACAGAGAAAAAATTCTCCATAGCCGACTATCATTTAGTTTTTCAGGGAATTCATCCTAATTAGAAGGAGAAAGACTACGACGTTTCATCGACATCTCATAGGCTTCGATAATATCGCCTTCTTTCCAATCGGTGAACTTAGAAATCCCAATACCGCATTCGTAGCCAGCATTGACTTCCCGTGCATCTTCCTTCATCCGTTTGAGAGAATCAATCATGCCTTGATAGACAACATTTCCTCCCCGACGTACTCGAAGATTCCGATTCCGAACGATCTTACCCGATAGGACATAGCAACCTGCCACAGCCCCGCGACCAACCGCAAAGACCGCTCGGACTTCGGCTTGACCCAAGGGGGTTTCGATTTCTTCGGGATCTAGGAGACCTTCCATCGCGCCTTGGATATCATCTAGTAATTTGTAGATGATGTCGTATTCCCGAATATCGACTCCCTCTCGATCCGCCGCCTGTCGAGAACCTGTCGCCAAAGTGGTATTAAAGCCCACCACGACAGCACCACTGGCAGCAGCCAAATCCACATCCGTTTCGGTGATCTCTCCAGGGGCGGCTAACAGCACTCGAATTTGCACCTCATTTTGGGGTAACTGACTCAAGGAGCCAACAATAGCTTCAACGGAACCTTGAACGTCTGCTTTGAGAATCAGGTTAAGCTCTTTGAGTTCGCCTTCCTGGGCCTGGGCGGATAAGGTACTCAGGGTGACGCGACGAGACGACATTTGTTGCTGAAGTCTGGTTTGTCGGTTGCTATCTGTCCGTTGCTCAGAGAGGGCCCGCGCTTCTTTTTCATTCGCGAAGACATCAAACTCATCCCCCGCAGAAGGAACGCCATTTAAGCCAAGGACTTCCACTGCAAAGGAAGGGGTCGCGGCATCCACTTTATTGCCCCGATCATCGATCATGGCTCGAATCTTACCGAGAACTGCCCCAGCGACAATCACATCTCCTACTCGGAGCGTTCCATTTTGAACCAACAAAGTGGCAACAGGGCCCCGTGTACGGTCAAGATTAGCCTCAATCACGGTTCCTTTGGCGGCACGGTTGGGATTAGCCACTAATTCTCCGACTTCGGAAACCAGAAGAATCATTTCTAGCAAGGTATCGAGATTTTGCCCTCTGAGTGCGCTAACGGGAACCATGATGGTATCACCGCCCCACTCTTCTGAGACTAAGCCGAGTTCTGAAAGCTCTTGCTTGATGCGGTCTGGGTTAGCTCCTTCCTTATCCACCTTATTAATGGCAACAATAATGGGGACTTCGGCGGCCTTGGCATGACTGATCGCTTCACGGGTCTGGGGTTGAACTCCGTCATCGGCGGCGACGACGAGAATGGCAAGATCGGTCACCCTGGCTCCACGCGCCCGCATAGCAGTAAAGGCTTCGTGACCTGGCGTATCTAAGAAAACAATCTGCTCAGATTTACCATTGTGTTCGATATCAACGTGATATGCCCCAATATGCTGGGTAATGCCCCCTGCTTCTCCCTGGGCGACCTTGGTTTTCCGAATAGAATCCAATAGGGTGGTTTTACCATGATCCACGTGACCCATGATAGTGACAACGGGAGGACGACGTTCTAGGTATTCCAAATCCGTTGCATCCAGCATTTCCGTGACTTTCGTGGCGGCGGCAATCACTTCTTCTGTGAGGATTTCGACACCAAAATCTTCCGCAACTGAACGAGCGGTTGCTTCATCCAGGGTTTGGGTAATTTGAACGGCAGTTCCTTTTTGGAAAAGATGTTTAATAATTTCCATTTCAGAAACAACTAACAACTCCGCCAATTCTCTGATCGTCAAACTACTCGATAACAAGATGCTTTCGGGTCGCTCTATTACTTCCTTGCGATCGCGACGGTCAGTTTTGGTTCGACCAGTGTTACTGCCATCGGCTTTAACGGGTGCTTTACGGGGACGATGACCGACAGAAGGAGCTTTGGTTTTGGTGGCCGCCATCATGGAGGCAGGTTTAGCAGGACGAGCAATGGATAAACTAACTAAAGCGGCTTGGGCGGCACTTGCACTCAGGGCTGCGGCATCATCGTCATCGTCATCATCCAGCAGGGAAGGACGACGTTTGTTTTTAGCCGCCGCTTTTGCTTTATTTTCTCGCTGTTCTTCCTCTTCTTCTTCCCATTTACTGCGTTTAGCAGGGCGAGGAGCGGTCAGACGCTTCAATTGGGGTTTTTGCTTTAGAAGTTCCGTCGCGGGATCGTCCAACAAATCATCATCGGTATTTTTTGCACTCTCTCCATCTAGTGGAAACTCTAGCAATTCAGGGAGATTATCATCTTCATCCTGGGGCGGTTTAGGACGATTTAACTCTATTTTTGCCTTGACTTTTTCCCCAGGGCGTTGGAGTCCACCCGTCTTATTGGGAGCTTTTTCTGGAGCTTTTTCCGATTTTTTGACGAGAGAATCTTTGAGGGTGATGATCACAGGTTTACTAACCTTACTCTCACGACTCCGTTCTTCGGATGGGGGACTAGACGGTTTACTGGGAGGTTGGCTGGGGGTTTGACTAGGGGTTTGACTAGCAGCTTGACTGGGGGCTTGTCCGCGATCACGCAGTGCCGCTTCGCGATCGCGATTGATCGATGGTTTAATCAACTGACTAGCGGCGGAGGTACGGGGCTGGCGATTTTCCGTCGTCCCAGAAGACGCACCATTACTACTTGGGGCAACAGGAGAAATTGGACGAGGCGCACCCTCTGGGCGGGGACGCGGTTCAGAAACGTTAGCTTTGGGAGGATTTTTTTCGGTCACAGGCGATCGTTCAGGAGTGGAATGAGACAAATTAGAAGATGGGGGAGAAGCAGGGGGCGCGGTCAAAACTGAAGTTGTAACAGGGGTCGGGTTAGGGGAAATTGCCTCACCAGAACGCTCTTTCTTGTGGTGAATCGCTAAAATTTGTTGTTTTCGTTCCACTGGCTGAGGTTCGGGTCTTCTAGAGCCAGGGGGATAGGAAGCATATTTTTCGGCGGCTGTTTTAATCCGTTCAGCATCGGACTCGCTAATCGTACTGCTATGGCTTTTGACTGAAATATTCAATTTCTCGCAAATGTCTAAGAGGTCTCTATTCTCTAAATGCAATTCTTTGGACAAGTCATAAATTCTAACCTTGGCGTTGTTCATCCATTATCCCCCTGAGCTAAGTAACAAATTTTGAGTGATGGTTGGCCAGTGATTCCGTCATCAACTATTGTAAAGCACGGTCATAGTGCCACTAAGTCGATAGTATTTTTATAAACAAATAAAATAGGTTTTATGTTTTGATATTTTAATTAAGATAGATGAAGGCATTTCTCCTATGAAGTAACGATAAATGATTTTTTCTAAATAAGGTTATCTAGGGACAAAAAAGTTTTAGACTGACTCCTGGCTTTTGGTTGTGGCCAATCGCTCCTCAAGATCTTGGAAAATCTGTTCGGGAACGGTCGCTTTGATAGCACGCCCAAGGCGATTTTTATGTCGAGCTGCCTGAAGACAACTAGACTGGGGACAAAGATAGGCAGATCGTCCCATCCCCTCATCTAATTGTACCTGTCGAGACGGATAGACTCGGACAATCCGCCAAAATTCATTCCTTGGGGCTAACTTTCGGCAACTGATACAGCATCGATCGCCAGGCTTTTTTTGCCTTAAATGACTTTTAATTTCTATTCTTCCTCCAATGCCGCTTCTTCAAAGGTCTCTAAATCTAATTTTTCACTGACAGGCAGTTTAGCGGCTTCTTCCTTCGCCTTAGCCTGTTCTGCTTGTTCCCTGGCGTAGGTGGCAGGATCTTTAATATCAATTTTCCAACCCGTTAATCGAGCAGCTAAACGGACATTTTGACCTTCCTTGCCGATCGCCAAACTCAATTGATCCTCAGCAACCACGACAACGGAATGGCGTTCTTCCGTATTGACCAAATAAACCTGATCAACTCTGGCAGGACTCAAGGAATTAGCAATATAGGTAGCAGGATCGGGCGACCAACGAATCACATCAATTTTTTCGCCCCGTAACTCATTCACCACTGCTTGAATGCGAGATCCCCTGGCTCCAATACAGGCTCCTACGGGATCAACATCCCGCTCTAGGGTATCGACGGCAATTTTGGTGCGTGGGCCGACATAACGAGAGGGAGGATTGGCTTCACGGGAAACCGCGACAATGCGGACGATCTCCTCTTCGATTTCAGGAACTTCGACGGTGAAGAGATCCACCACCAATCCTGCGGCGGCACGGGAAACAATTAACTGAGGCCCCCGATGGGAACCTTCTCTCACCTTGCGGAGATAGACCTTAAAGGTGGCATTGGCACGGTAATTATCATTGGGGAGTTGTTCCCGTTTGGGTAACTCTGCCTCAACTTCGGGTTGACCAAAACTGCTATTGACCGCCATCACTACCGATTGACGCTCAAAGCGCAAAACCCTGGCATTTAAGACCGTATCTTCTAGATCTTGAAATTCTTCTTGAATAATTTTTCGTTGTTGATCCCGTAATTTCTGCAACAAAACTTGTTTCGTCTGAATGGCAGCCATCCGTCCAAAATCTTTTTGATCGGGGGTCACATCTAGGACGACTTCATCCCCTAATTGAGCCTCTGCGGCGACTTCCTGGACTTCGTTTAGGGAAATAGAATGGTCAGTATTCTCGACGGTTTCCACAATTCTTTTGGTGGATAAAATACGAAAACCTTCTTCCTCGGTATCCAGTTCTACTTCAAAATTTTCAAAATATTCTTCTGCAAATTGCTGGCCAATACTTTGGGAACGGCGAAAACGCTCATAACCTTTCAATAAAGCTTCCCGTAGGGCTTCTTGAACGGCGGAGTGGGGTAAATTGTGCCGTTGACTGATTTCTTCAATCATGGCGGGTAATCCGGGCAAACTGACGAGAGACATCGGTGGTAAACTCCAATAAAAGTAATTACATCATCTTGGTTCAGGTTCTCCTTAAGATGGCGAATCTAATTGCACTTTGGCGACTAAATGACGCGGAATGGAAAATGATCGTCCTTTGAGACTGAGATGAACCTGGGTTTCATCCCGTCCCTGTAATCTTCCTTGCCACTGTTGATTTCCTTCGTAGGGTTCCGTACTGGTGACGAGTACACCAAATCCTTTGAAGGCGATAAAATCGCGATCGCTAGATAATTGGCGAGAAATCCCTGGACTGGAAACTTCTAGGACATAGTTTTCGGGGATCACAGGGGTCGAGTCTAAATGGGGTTCTAAGGCCCGACTCATTTTTTCGCAATCGTCTAGGCTGGTATCCTGTTGGAGATTGCGAATGTCTATCCGTAGAACAGGTGGCCTTTTGTTGGTCTGAAACGCCACGTCCACAATATCCAAACCCAATTCGGCGGCGATCGGTATCGCCAGGTCAAGAATGGGGGGAATTAAAGGATGGGTCATCGCGGTTGAACAATAAAAAAGCGGGCTAAACCCACTTCTCGAAGCTTTTCAAGATAGGGATAGACGGCCAATGGGGTCGCCTACGCTGAAACTAGTGTAGCAAAAATAAGACACAACTGGAGCAGAACTCTTGCCTTGGATCGCGATCGCCTGAAAACTTTATCCAATCGATATTATCTTTCTGGGCTAAATCCCTTGAGCGATCGCGTTTTTTGGGTGATGCTTAACCCTTTTCCTTGTAACAAAACACCAAATTTTCCTAATCCCGTCGGATCAATCAATTGGTGGAGAGCATCCCGCCGTTTGAAGATTTCTGCAACACTGAATTTCCCTGTCGAAAGTTCCACCAGGCGATCGCCTAATCCGAGACTCATTAAAAATAAACCCTGGTTTGTAAATCCTAAAGTTTCCAATCTAATTGATTTACCCTCATTTTCTAAGGCAGTAAAATTCACATGGCTAGTAATATCCTGCAATCCCAAATTAACAAAGGGGTCGGAATGATAGCGATGTTGATAATAACATTGCAAAGTTCCCTGGCTACGTTGGGGATGGTAATATTTTTGAGCAGAATAACCATAATCAATGCTTAACAAATAGCCTTGTTTTAATTTTTGAGCGATCCGATGCAACCAATCTAAGGCTTGTAAATTCACCTCAGTCCGATAACCGTCAGGATAATCACTTTCATTAATTTTAATTTGAACTTTTTCAAAATAATTTAATAATTCAGGGGTAGAAATTTCAGCAATAATTTCAATTAATTCTCCCTGATTTTCTCCCACATAAATTTCTTGTAATTGATCATCTTGCCAAATAACTTGATGGACAGGAAAAGCATCAATTAATTCATTACTAAAAAAAACGCCTGTTACTGAATGATTGGCTAAATCTGACCAATTTTTCCAACTTAAACCAATGCCTTTTTCTCGCCAGGATTGCAATTTTTCTTGTTGTGTTGCTATCAAGGATGGAGATTCTTCAATAATACTATATTCAATATTTTGCAATAAATTAGGGTAATTTGATTGCCAATAATTCAAAATATCAATTGCTAAATACCCTAAACCTGCCCCCATTTCTATTACTTGAAACGGTTTAGGATAATCCAGAATTAACCACATTTGCGCTAATTGTTCAGCCAAGAGTTCGCCAAAATCTGGCCCCAACGAAGAAGCCGTAAAAAAGTCTCCCTCGGCTCCGATCGCCACCTGACCAGAACTGTAATAACCATCGTCAGGATGATAAAGAGCCAAGGCCATAAACTCAGCAAAGGTGATGCGTTTGTCAGAATTAGCCTGAATTTTAGCTAGAATAATTTGCTTTAATCGGTGGGATTTTTCTGACATTCTGAAATTTATTTAGGCTTATGACTAGAGCGATAAAAGGGTTTTTTAACCACTTTGGCAGGATAGGTTTTACCGCGAATTTCTACTTCTAATGTTTGACCAATTTTACTAAAAGGAGTGGCCACATAGGCCAGGGCGATCGCGGATTCGAGGGTGGGGGATTGGGTTCCACTCGTCACCTCACCGATGATTTCGTCTTCTAACATGACAGGATAACCATGCCGCGCAATATGCCGACCGCCCATTTCTAAGCCGACTAAACGCCGTTTTACCCCATTTAGCTTTTGTTCAGCCAAAATATCACGTCCAATAAACTCTCCTGCCCTATCTAGATGCACTAACCAGCCTAATCCTGCTTCTAAGGGCGTTGTGGTTTCATCAATATCTTGACCGTAGAGGCACATGGCCGCTTCTAATCGCAGGGTATCCCGCGCTCCTAATCCACAGGGAATGACCCCAGCCCCGAAGAGCGATCGCCACAGAGTTTCAGCAACGTCAGGATCGACCATAATTTCAAAACCGTCTTCCCCCGTATAGCCCGTGCGGGCAATAAAGGCAGGCTCATCAAAAATAGTCGTTTCTAAATGGCCAAAGGCGGGTAGATCCGCTAATTGTTCCGTAACCAGGGCTTGGAGTGTGGTTAACGCTTTTGGCCCTTGGATCGCAATTAAGGCCTTATCTGCGGATAAATCTTCAAAATTTAGTTTATTAGTATCTAGATGGGATAAAAACCAAGCTTTATCTTTTTCCATCGTTCCCGCATTGACAATAATTGTGGCAAGCTGTTCTCCCGATGCCGTTTCTCCCTGATAGTAAATAATAATGTCGTCAATAATACCCGCGTTTTCATTGAGCAAAACCGTATATTGAGCCAATCCCACCTGTAAACGACTTAAATCCGAGGGAACCAACTTTTGTAATTCAGCGAGCAAATCCTTACCCTGCATCACAAATTTACCCATGTGGGAAATATCAAACATCCCCACACCATTACGGATCGCGTTGTGTTCTTGTTTTAAACCTGTAAATTGAACGGGCATTTCCCAGCCAGAAAATTCGGTCATTTTGGCTTTTTGTTCAACAATTAGGTCAAAAAGCGGGGTACGAGCTAGGGAGTTAGGGGAAGAATCCGAATGTGCCACAGGATTTTAGGGGTTAGATTAGGGAATGCAAATAAACTGTTTCCTATCCTACCTCAAGTTGTGAATCAGGGGGGCGGCTGAGGCTCTAAATTAGCTGGATCAAGATTTGTTTTTTCTGAATTTTTCTCGGCGATCGGAAATTTAATCGCTCCTGCATTACAATCCCTGAGCCACAGATTGATTGCCTGGGCGATCGCGCTATCCTCGGATTCCTGGGTCAACCAAAACGGCTCATTCTTATCCCTGAAAGGTGACTGAGAAAACAAGAGAATTAAACGCCATTTCTGATCGGTTAAATCAAAAAAAGCCCAATAATGATTTTGTAATTCGATCATTCTTTGGGTAGCATATTGCCGTTCTAAAAGGGTAAAAAAAAGCTGTTGGGAAGTGTCAGGAAGAACAGGTTTAAATTGTCGGTTAATGAGAGGTAATGGCTCTAAATCAGGATTACTGGCGACGATCACAAAGTTGCGGAGCATCAAATTTTGCGTATGATTGATGATGCTCCGTTGGATCACCCGATTAGTATAACTGGGTAAATCAGCCAACATTTGGGGGGCTAGATCGGCTAATTTTTGGGGACAGGCTGACTGAGAATCGGTTTCTTGAGCAATGACGGATTGACTGACAACCATCAAATTTAAAAGACCCATGATCCCCAGATTAATAAAAACTTTTAGGCAATTTCTTGACAAATTTTTTCCCATGCTTCGGCGGGTGAAGGTGCGGCGGTAATTGGACGACCGATGACTAAGTAATCTGCTCCTGCGGCGATCGCCTCTGAAGGGGTCATGACTCGACGTTGATCCCCACTGCTGGCCCAGAGCGGTCTAACCCCTGGACAAACTAAGAGATAATCCGAGCCACAAACTTCTCGCAATTGACTGACTTCCTGGGGAGAACAGACGGCTCCATGAATGCCCGATTCTTTGGCCATCAGGGCCATTTCTAGGACGTATTCAGGTAATTCTAAGGGAACTTTGAGATCAAAAGCTAAATCCCGTGAAATCAAACTGGTTAAAAGTGTAATCGCTAACAGTTTAGTGGAAGATTGGGACTGAATCAGGGCATCCGCCGCTAATTTCAAGGCACTTCTTCCCGCCGTTGCATGGAGAGTCAATAAATCTACGCCATACTGACTGGCTGAACGACAAGCGGACATCACGGTGTTAGGAATATCGTGAAATTTTAGGTCGAGAAAAATGCGTTTATCACGCTCTTTTAAAATGTGTAATATTTCTGGCCCTGCACTGACGAAGAGTTCTAAGCCAACTTTCCAAAAGGTGACTTCGGGCAGTCGATCAACCAAGGCGATCGCGGCGGTGAGAGTGGGAACATCGAGGGGAACAATAATGCGGTCTGAATTCATGGGGGTTGATAGATCGAATGATGTTAAAAGACTGATTTAGCAGACAGTTTGAGCCAGAAAACCTTAAAATATCGTTACCATAAATGAGAAAAACCCATCCCATAATTTCATGTTACAAGTCAAACGCCTTCCCGCCCTCTCTGATAATTATATTTTCTTACTGCATGATCCCCAGAAAAATATTGCTGCCGTTGTTGATCCCGCCGAACCTGAGCCTGTGTTGGATTGTTTGACAGAATTAGGAGCAGAATTAATCGCCATTTTTAATACCCATCATCATGGCGATCATGTTGGTGCAAATCAGGCTTTAAGGTTAAAATTTCCCCAATTAACCGTCTATGGCGGGGCAGAGGATCGGGGTCGAATTCCAGGTCAAATGGTTTATCTCCAGGAAGGCGATCGCGTTTCCTTCAGCGATCGAACAGCAGAAGTTTTCTTTATTCCAGGCCATACCCGCGCCCATATTGCCTACTATTTTCCACCTTCATCCTCTGAAGAAACAGGCGAACTGTTTTGTGGTGATACGATTTTTGCGGGGGGCTGTGGCCGCTTATTTGAAGGGACTCCTGCCCAAATGGTCGATTCTATCGGCAAATTACGTCAATTACCCGACAATACGCGAGTTTGGTGCGCCCATGAATACACCTTAGGCAACCTCAAGTTTGCTGTCACGGTTGATCCCGACAATACCGACCTGCAAAACCGTTATCACCAAGTCCAAGAACTGCGATCGCGGGGAGAAGCGACCATTCCTTCCCTATTAGGAGTCGAAAAACGCACCAATCCTTTTTTAAGATGGGACAGTGAGGCTCTGAAAAAAGCAATGGGCTTGACGGAACCCGCTAGAGTTTTCGGGAAATTGCGGGGAATGAAAGACGTATTTTAAAATTAGAAAAAGATGATGGATTCTCAACCTAATTATCGAGAAAAAATAGGGGGATATTTTGAAGAGGTCAATACTCCCATTGGGTTTGGGATTAATCTCGCGATCTTAGCTTTGTCAATCCTATCCCTCATTATTTTTGTTATTCAAACCTATTCAATTACTCCCCAACTCCGTAAAATTCTGAATTATTTAGACGAATTTGTTCTAATTCTATTTGCGATTGAATATAGTTTAAGATTTTGGTCGGCTAAATCGCGGCTTAAATTTATTGTTGATTTCTTTTCGATTATTGACTTGATTTCAATCATTCCTTTATTTTTATGGGGGATTAATGTCCGTTTTTTCAGGATTTTTCGTTGGTTTCGTCTGCTGAAATTAATTCGTTTAAGCAATAGTGATCTATTTGCGGTTAAATTTAAAGTCAAGGATCAAGTTATTTTTATTCGGATATATCTAGTTTTATTTTCCACATTATTCATCTATTCTGGACTAATTTATCAAATCGAAAATCCTAATAATCCAGAATTATTCGATAATTTTTTTGACGCGCTTTATTATTGTGTGGTCACCATGACAACGGTAGGTTTTGGAGATATTCTTCCTTTTTCTCCAATGGGAAGATTGATCACCATTTTCATGATTTTAACGGGTATTGTTTTAATTCCTTGGCAAGTAGGAGATTTAGTTAAACAATTACTCAAAACGACGAATAATTCTCCGAAAGGTTGTCCTGATTGTGATTTAGCAATTCATGATATTGATGCGGTTTATTGTAAAGCCTGTGGAGGAAAATTAAAGTTACTTTCCTCTCGTTTAGAAACTTAAGAGCTATCCGTACCTCCTACGCTCTCAGCCTAGAGAATACTTCAAGAATCGACTGAACTCAGGTTATAATAAAACCCTAAAGAGTATCGATACACACTGTAAAATGGCTGAAACTTATCTACTGGACAAACTACAATCGGTTGAACAAACATTTGAGGAGTTGACTCGTTTGTTAGCCGACCCCGATGTTGCGACCAATCCAGACGAATTTCAAAAGGTGGCGAGGACTCGTTCATCCCTAGAAGAAACGGTTAATACCTACGAGATTTGGAAAAAAACAAAGGAAGATTTGACAGATGCCCGTTTAATCCTCAAGGAAGCCACTAGTGACCCAGAAATGCGGGAAATGGCTAGTTTAGAGGTAGAAGAATTAGAAGAAAAATTAGCCCAATTAGAGCATCAACTGACGATTCTTTTGTTGCCCCGTGACCCCAACGATGACAAAAATATTATGTTAGAAATTCGAGCGGGTACGGGCGGTGATGAAGCCAGTATTTGGGCAGGAGATTTGGTGCGGATGTACTCTCGTTATGCCGAAACAGTGGGTTGGAAAGTGAGCTTACTGAGTGAATCCTTAGCAGAAATGGGCGGCTTTAAAGAAGCAATTTTAGAAATTAAGGGGGAGCAGGTTTACAGCAAATTGAAATTCGAGGCGGGGGTTCATCGGGTTCAGCGTGTGCCAGTTACGGAATCAGGCGGACGGGTACATACTTCTACTGCAACGGTGGCGATTATGCCCGAAGTCGATGATGTGGAAATTCACATTGATCCCAAGGATATTGAGATGACTACTGCTCGTTCAGGGGGCGCGGGGGGACAAAATGTGAACAAGGTAGAAACCGCCGTTGATTTGATGCACAAACCGACGGGAATTCGCATTTTTTGTACGGAAGAGCGATCGCAGCTCCAAAACCGAGAACGGGCGATGCAAATTCTACGGGCTAAGCTCTATGACCTTAAACTCCAGGAGCAACAGGCAGAAGTGAGTTCTATGCGGCGATCGCAGGTGGGGACGGGTTCCCGTTCAGAGAAAATTCGTACCTATAATTACAAAGATAATCGGGTCACAGATCATCGTTTAGGCAAAAACTTTTCTCTCGCGCCCATTTTGGAAGGGGATGTGGAAGAAATTATTCAGTCCTGTATTTCCCAAGATCAACAGGAACAGTTAGCGGAATTGGCTAATGCCACGAATTAAACTAGATAAAAACTTAAAATTAGAGTTAAATTTGCTACTTTTGGGCGCAAGCCTTGCGCCCCTACGATCCTCTAAAAACCTTCTGTAGGGGCGAATTGCGTTCGCCCTTGATATTAAGATAAACCGATCACCCAATTCCCAGCGAGCTTTCTAATGACGATAGAAGTTCCCTTTCGTTTTGAATCTGAACCCTTACTTTGGGTCGTTGAGGATATTTATTCCCAGGAAGAATGCGCTCAATTTATTCGGTTAATTGAAAGATCGTCGCCCACATTAGCGACAAATAATCCTCTATATCGCAATCAAGATCGAGTCATGATAGATGATCCTAAAACCTCTGAAGATTTATTTAGAAGACTGCGATCGCATTTACCAGAAAAAATGGGCGATTTAACACTAATTGGATTAAATGAACGCTTGAGAATGTATCGCTATAGGGTAGGACAAAGTTTTACTCCTCACATGGATCATTGGTATCGTCCGAATGCTCATCAAGTTACACTTCATACCGTGCTGGTTTATTTTAATGGTGATTTTGAGGGAGGGGAAACTATTTTTCAAGAACAACTAGAGCAAATTGTCATTCCTAAACCTGGCATGGTTGCTATTTTTCAACATAAAATTTGTCACGAAGGAGCAGTGGTGCGTAGAGGGATCAAATATGCCATGAGAACGGAAGTGATTTATGGTGATTAAGTCGTGACCGAAGATGCGATCGCAATAACCAATAACTTAGTCTGCTCTGATGGTCGGACTATAGATAACCTCTAAACCATCTGCCGCGATCGCAATAAATAGAAAATATTTAAAATGGTTAGATAATTTTTATAAGAAAACGGGTGATCGCAAGGGACACGCTAAAGCTGGCGATCGTGGATAACCGTCAAACCTAAGTTTCACACCGACGAGTTAATCTGCTATAACGAAAAAGTTTTGATATTCACAATCTTTGAATGGATGTGATCGCTTTAATTAATTAACGCATCCTACAAAAGCGGCGATCGCTCTTTAGTAATTTCAGGGCGATCGCTTTCTTTTAAAGTTTGTATTTAGCTTCCCTTTTTGACCTCAAAATGAAGTCCTAAAGGCTTACACGAAAAACTAATCGATCCTTGGGCTACGGTTTTGAAAGACCATACAACCATTATCGTCATAACCATTATCGTTATATAAAGGACGATTTCTGGATTATTCTCAACCAAATCAAATCCCTTATCAACAAGACAGGGTAATGTTGGCTGTACAGAGCAGACTGGAACGTTATTTTGCGGATTTTCGATTTTTTGCACTCTGGGTTTCATCTCCATAATCAAGGTGGATATATCCGACGGAAAAGCATCAGATTGATAAGATGAGCCAGAGTCGCCACGACCCTGTCTCATTTAAAAATTCTGAACGGCAAAACACTCGGACACTTACATCATATCCGAGCATTTTATAATCTGTCAAGACAGGGTCGTGGCAATTCCAGAATATCATAATAAAATGTACTTGTCAAGTAAAGTCACTTGATAAAAGCTTTTTAAAGTTCGTAAGTAAAATAATACTGAAATGCTTACCCAGGCTTTGCTTGACAAATAACGTTACTGCTGATATCTCCGAAATATAATCGTGTGTTGTGACCTAAATACAGAACTGACTAAATAAATCTAAAATCCTTACTGACAAAGGGTTTCAGCGTGTCTAAAAATTTGTCTTCTGAATAAGCTATACCCCGAACGGTCGTAATTTGTATTTTTCGCAACCATATAAATAATGGGCAGTATGACAATATTCAAAATTTTAGCCACGCGAAATACAAAGCCTCTTATCTGGCTTTATATTCAGAATTGTTTTGGAGGAGAGGATAGTAGCTCTCCTTTTCTGTTCTTTAGGATAGCGAATTAGATAATCGCCTTTTTCAAAACGTTGGTACATTTCCGAGTTTTCGCAATCACCTTGGGCGTGAGATTGTTCCCTAGTTAATTTAGTAGGAATAGGCAATAGTTCTAAGTCTTTCGGGTATCGCCTTGTGATGCCGTTCTTAGGCTATTTAGCATCTTTTCTCTGTTCATGAGTCCCAACCTATCCCATCAATAATTGCCGTTTTTTCTAGTCTAAAATACAGGTTTTGGGCTTAATTTTCCTTTGTAAAAACGTTGCCAATCAAGCTTAAGAATTGTTCCTTGCTCTACGTTTGGGTAAGAGGAAAACTCAAAAGAATTCCACGCAACAAATTCGACTCTTTCAGTACAGTTGTTGTTATAAGTGTTTTGAAAAGAAGAGGAAAAGGGGCGAGATTCAGGCATTCTAGATATGTTAAATACCGTTCCAGTTTTATCGCGAAACTCCCATCGACTATAATAGCCATACAAATATGTAACCGACTTAAGACTCACTCCGTTTTCACACGCAAAAACATTGACCGAAAACTTGTTGCCTAACACATAATCTTCTGCCTTTTTACAATTTACTTTTATATCTCCAGACGGCTTTATTATTGTAAGAAAGTATTTGGTTGAAACAGGTTTCCATTCTGTTTTTAGGCACTCTTGTGCGATCGCTTGATTAATAAATCCCAAAGTAAAAAGACAGGCTAAGAAACTTTTCCTAAACATTTTCCTTGATTACTCCTAATTTATTGAGCAGTAAACTGGTTATTTTAAATCAAAATACCGTCAAAAGCAACAAAAAAAGGTAAGGTTTTTTTGCCAAAACTCCCTACCTTTAAAGCTTGAAATAACGACTTGATTGTGCTAATGACAATTTAGAGTCCATAAGAGAAAAAGTAGGATCGCGGCTTTTGTAGGGTATGTTAGTCCAATTTGCCGATTGTATAAATGCGATCGTCAACTCCTTAGTAAAATTTTTCTATTTTTCTCTAGCCCTTTTCCTAAACTCAGAAGGTTTCATAGCATTAGGATTCTTCCAAACTCCAACACGCGATCGCCCCTGACTCTCTTTAATGCGATCGCATTGCTTAAATTAACAAAATGAATCGCGTTTTCTCCCTTGGTAAAATTTTTCAGTTATAGGTATTGGGAATGGGAAACCCTTATTCCACAAGCTTTAGTATTGAACGCCTAGAGGTCAACATCTCTTTCGGGATGATCATCTGATGATAAAAAGTCGTCACGGCGATCGCAGTTTTAGGGATTAGGGAAAAATCCAAATTTAACAATGGCTCCAATAACGGCAACGATTAAGACCCATATTTGTCTATTCTGATTACTTTCTAAGCCATTTACTCGTTTATCAACAGAGTCTAATTTTTCATCAAGACGAGCTAAAGATACCTTTATATCGGCTTGACCAGATTCAATATGCTCTAATCGACTGTCAATTTTAGTGAGAACTTCTTTTAAATCGGTTTCAATCGTAGTTGCCATGATGTATTATACCTTTAGATCTTTGTTTGATGGATTAGGGGAAGCTGTGAACTTCCCCTTTTCTATTTCTAGGGTAATCTATCAGAGTTAGATGCGATCGCTAATTCTTCAGTAGTGCGATTGCGGATCTAGTAGGGTTTGTTAATGAAATGTAACGCACCTTATTTAACAATGAAAATAAATAACTTAGGCATATTGTTGTTTGAATAAAGGTGAAACTCTTGCCTTGGAACTTCAAATGCACAACTGAATAATTTTTCATTCCTTAACGTTTAATTTGCTGAGGAAAATGTGGAACTAGCAAAGATTGTGTTAATTCATTTTGCTCGTCATAGAATGTTATGTCACCTTGCTCATTACAGATCCAGACTTCCATTGCTTGGGCTTCAAAATATAATTTTTTCTTGAATTCCATTTCCTCTAAAGTATTACCAATAGATTTAACTTCTATACAAATTTCTGGTGCAATAGAAGCCGATACTTCATCTTGAATTTGATCAAATCTTTGATCCGAACACCAAACAACATCAGCAACTTTAACGCCGTCCGATGTATTAATCGCGCATTCGGGCATAACTTCTCCTGTTTGCAATAAAGATTCCAATAAACGTTGAATTCTTCCCTGATAAAAAGAATGTTTAACCTTTACTGGACTCATTACAATTTGTCCCCATTTATTGAGTTCAATTTTGAAGGGTAAATTTTGTAATTGTTGATTGTTGCAAACTTCTTCCCATTTCATCGTTCATTTTCCCATGTGATTAAACAGCCACGAGATCAATCACGCGATCGCCGACAGGAGCGGTTAAGGCTTCTTCGAGATCGGCGCGGCCCAGCCTTTCTTCTAAAATTTTCATCACTTCTCGCCCAAAATCATTAGGGTTTTGATTCCAAGCTTGTAAACAAACTTCGCCAAAGAAAGAGCCAAAGGGTTCGGGATTCCAGAGTAGTTTTTTCGCCGTCCAGGGCATGATGCTCATGGGATCATAGCCAGGCTTTAAAATTTTCTGTTTAAAAGCATATTCTTCTAATAGGGTATGGGGTTGCAGACCAATAAAGAAAATAGCGGGTTCGACCTTCTCGACTCCAAAAATTGCTTCCAATTCTCGATGGTAGGCGATCGTTTGGCGAATGGTTTCCAATGTTTCATCAATAACATTAAAGGAATAATTGACCGAAACCACATCATTAAAACCTGCCGCTTTGAGGTCTCGACAATTTTGTAAAACGTTGCGTAAATTGTAGCCCATCCGCATCTTCCGAATTAATTCCTGGGAACCACTGGTAATGCCAATTTCAAAATAATTCATCCCCGTTTTGACCATCAAATCACACAGTTTTGGGGTCAAATTATCGGCCCGAATATAGGCCGCCCAGTGAATATCGGTCATGCCAGATTCAACAATTTTTTCTAATAATTCAATGGCATCATCAATGAATTTTTTAGCAGGGATAAATTGAGCATCGGTAAACCAAAAATTACGAATACCTCGGTCATAGAGTTGACGAATTTCGGCGACTACTTCATCGGCGGGATTGATACGAACTTGTTTGCCTTCTACAACGGTATAAATGCAGTAACAACAGTTGTGGGGACAGCCGCGCTTGGTTTGTACCCCAATATAAAAATCATTTTCCTGTAGATAATAGTCAAACTCTGACCAAATCTTGTTGATATAGTCGTAATTACAGGCAGATTTCTCCAACGGGGTGGGGGCTTCATGGATCAGGCGATCGCGGGGATCACTTTCTCCGACCACATAACACCGTTCATCTCGAAATTCTTTCCCCTGCAATAATTTTTCCAGTAGGGTTTCACCCTCTCCCACTGAAACAATGGTTCCCTGGGGCAGTTGAGTTTTCAATTGTTCATAAAAAACACTGACCGCGCCACCACCGATGACAACGCGAGCATCAGGATTATATTGTCTAGCCCGCTTGAGTCCCCGCTTGATTAAGCCAATATTTTGCCATAATTCAGTGTAATAGGAGGTTGTCACCTTCAATCCCCCTAATGCGCCTCGCAGTTTAATCAAGGGATTTTTTGCATAATAAAATTCAAAGGCATTTTGGAGGGGATTACCGCCACGACCGCCAACGGGGGCATAGATTTGGATATCTCGCCAGGAGAAAACTAGTAAAGTGGGTTTAAAGTTATCAATACATTGATCCAAGGCTTTTTTAAAGTCTAGGGGCGGAACTGTGCCTAAATCAAAGATTTTTTGTTCAATATCGGGTAAAAGTTTATGGACATGATCAGCTAAGTAGACAACGCCAATGGGAAAAATGGGGTTGCAGGGAAGACGGACGTAGAGAATGCGCTGAGTCATGGTGAATAAGAGAAAGAGAGTTTATCGGTGGTGAGTCTTGAAAATCTGGAAAAAACGGCGATCGCGGAGCTTGGGGTCTTACTCGTTCAAATGTTGCCTTTGACATTTAGCACCCTTCATAATTGTAATATAACTTAATGTTCTCTGTGGAAGTAAAACCTTGCCGACGGGGTTGTGATCTCCAGGGAGCAAGGGCAGTCCCTATTTCAAGACAAGCACGGCGATCGGCATTGACCTTCGGAAAAACTTTTTTTGTAGTTTTTGAAACAATTAAGTGGCTAGAGTGGCGACACGTAGGGGTTGAAAAGATATCGATTGTAATTATCTTTACAGCTAACGGGGATCAAGCAATGTTAGCTTATGGGGGTAATCACAAACTATTTTTAAGATTCCCTGAATTATTATGGCTCAGATCCTTGATCCCCTTCCTAGCGGGCAGACAAATTTTCTGCTTTGCTGTTACGTCAATGCCAGTAGTCACATTCAAATCGCTCGGATTACGAATATTCCTAATTGGTATTTTGAACGAGTCGTTTTTCCAGGGCAGCGTCTTGTTTTTGAAGCCCTTCCCCAGGCGCAGCTAGAAATTCATACGGGAATGATGGCCAGTTCTATTCTCTCGGATACCATTCCCTGTGAGCGTCTTTGCATTGCTGACGAAATGGATGATGATTTGGAAGATGAGGATCAAGAGGCGATCGCGATTTTAGAGCCAGTAGAACATCATGTAACAGAGAAAAAAGTTAAGGCATTGCAGACAGCGTTAAGTGAAACTTTTTTGACTCCATTAATCACACCGATGCTCGCCTGAAAAAATTGATCAAAATTGGTCAAGAGGCAAGGGGTTTAAACCCCTTGTTTACCGCAAGTAAAATATTCATTACGATAAACTATAAGTCCATATTTTTGACGTAGTGATTTTGAATAAACCAATCTACCGCATCTTGGAGAGCTTGTTGAATAGAGGATTGGGGTAATCCCAGTTCTCGGACGGCTTTGCTGGCATCGTAGTACATGGGATGGGCTGACATCCGCACACCATCCAAGGGAACAGAGGGCGTTTTTCCCAAGGGAGCCAAGAGTTTTTCATCACACCAGGCAACGGCTAGGGGCAACCAGAGGGGAACAGTATTTTTCGGGGCGGGTAATCCTGTGATTTGGGATAGCATTTCTAAAATTTCCTTGAGACTCAGATTTTGGTGGCCCAGAATATAGCGATCGCCACTTTTCCCCTTTTCCCAAGCCAGGAGATGACCTTTGGCCACATCGCGCACATCGATTAAATTTAAACCCGTTTCCACATAGGCAGGCATTTGTCGCCGCAAAAACCGTAGAATAATATCTCCCGTCGGAGTTGGCTTAATATCCCAGGGGCCAATGGGCGTGCTGGGATTGACGATCACCACCTCCTGACCCGATTTGGCCGCTTTGATGGCTTCCTGTTCTGCCCAATATTTCGATTTTTTGTATTCTCCAATCAGATCTTCAACGGGACTTTGAAAGCTTTCATCAACGGGCTTTCCTGTTTTATCTAAACCGATCGCGGCGACGGAACTGGTATAAATACAGCGTTCGATCCCAGCTTTTTTTGCGGATAACAGGATTTGTCGAGTGCCTAAAACATTACTTTGATAAAGTTGATCTCGGTCTTTTTGCCAGAGAGAATAATGGGCCGCAACGTGGAATAATCCCTGACAATCCCGCATTTTTTTGCTTAAATCGGGATCATTCAGGTTTCCTTGAACCGTTTCGATATCTAAATCCTTTAAATTATTCAGGGGATTTCCAGGACGAACGAGGGCTTTGACTTGATAACCTTCTTGCAACAGTAGGCGGATTAAATTTGCACCGACGAATCCTGTTCCCCCTGTGACGAACATTTTTTGATTCATAGTTCTAGTCTGAGCTTGAGGGCGTAAGCCTTACGCCCCTACGGTTTTATGGCTATTTTTAGGGGGTAAATAAGTTAAATAGTCTCTTATTTTATCAGAATACCGAGAAAAATGGCGATCGCGGCCCCGATAAAAGTATTAATGCCATTTACCACTTCATTGGTTAACCAGTCCCATTGATTTTGCAAGGTCGCACCGATGAGACTTTCGATATTTGTAGCAATAAAAGCCGCGATCGCGCAAAGACCAATTCCCGATACATCAATCATCCCCAAGCCCCAAGCCAAAACTGCAATCAATAGAGAGCCGACAATGCCTGCCAAGGTTCCTTCCAAGCTAATCGCGCCTTCGGTTCCCCGTGGCACAGGCTTAAGGGTAGTAATTAAAAAAGTGCTTTTTCCGTAGGCTTTTCCGACTTCGCTGGCGGTGGTATCGGATAATTTGGTACTAAAACTGGCGACATAACCCAGTAATAATAAGCTCTGCCAAGCAGAATCAACAAAAAGAGTTAATAAGGCACAAATCGTTGCTGTGAGAGCCGATCCCCAAACATTTTCGGGGCCGCGTTGTCCCGATCGCTTTTCGGCAATGCCTTCGGCTTCTTTTTGTTTCATGCCAATACGAGTTACGCCTGAGCCAAAGAGAAAATAAAACATGACCACTGCGTAACCCCGCCAACCCAAGCTTCCCCACACGATAACGCCTAAGACCCAGGCATGGAGATAACCCTTTATTGTTAATAATTTTTTAGGGACAATAAAGGCGATCGCGAGTAATAACGTATTTAAGCCAACGGCCAAGCTCCAGTGATTGGCAATCAAGGTCGGGATTTCCCAGTTCATTGGATAATTCCTGAAATAGTTAGATATCTCCAGAAATCAAGAGTGCATCGATTGTAACCCTCGGTAGGGGCAATTCATGAATTGCCCTTACTCCATTCTTGGAGGTGTCTGTTAATCTTAACCCTAACTGGGATCGGTCGGTTTTTGATTGGGATTGCGTAATCGAATTGTTTCCATTGGAGCGGCTAAACCCTCTGCTTTGACTAAAATTTGCAAGGTTTGGGAGAGCTTTTTCAGGGCGATCGGTGAATATTGAATCAAATTAGATTGTTTTAAAAAGGTTTCCACGCCAACGGTGGAGGCTGAACGTAGGGTTCCTTCCGTCGAAATTAACAGGGAATTTCCGCCCATATAATCCCCGATCGCTTTCGGACTACTTTGACCGAGAAAAATGGTGCGGGCATGGTGGATTTTTTCGGCTAAGTCCCAGGGTTCAACCACTGCCAACAGCAGGTAATAGGGGGAAAATTGATTGACCATCTCCACCACCAGATCCAAGGAATCTAGCACCACAATCAACCCATAGTGGGCGATCGCCTTTTGCATCAAGATATTTTGGGGATTTTCTTGAAAATAATCCTGAATAATCGCTTGAACCGTCGCGGCAATCTGGCGATCGGAGGTAAAAAGAATGAGGGCTGAAGTGGGGTCTTGTTCGGCTTGGGACAAGAGATCCACCGCAATTTGTAGAGGATTGGCACTACTATCAGCAATGATGACTAAATCGGTTCTTTCAATGGGATTATCGATCCGCACTAACCCGTTGACTAAATTTTTCGCGATCGCCACCTCCAGATCGCCCGTTCCCGTAATCACTTCCACTTTTGGGATACTGCGAGTTCCGTAGGCCAAAGCCGCGATCGCCTTCACACTGTCCAAACGATAAATTTCTTCGATCCCCACCTCCTGGGCCGCCACCAACAGATCGGGAGCAATTTTATAATCCCCATTGCCAGGCGTTACCATCACGATTTGGGGAACCTGGGCCACCTTCGCAGGAATCGCTTGCATTAATAAATTACTCAGACGAGATCCCCTACTGCCCGACACATAAAGCCCCGCCCGTTGCACAGGAAGATAGCGTTTTCCTTGGACGACCTCATCTTCGGCAAATTTTACCCAGGATTTGGGCAACTGTTGGCGGTGAAAAGCATCCAATTGACGACAGGCCACTTGAATCGCACTTAATAAATCCTTGGGAATTTGTTGATAGGCGACATCCAGTTCTGAGCCGCTTACCCGCAAACTCGGCGTTTTAAGGGGAGAATCTGCCGATGGCAAGAGAGCCGTATCACCCTGGACACGAACACGTTCTAAAATATCGCGCACCGCAGTTTCCTGAAGACGAAAATCTCGATCTGTTGACCGATGGTTAATCCGTCCTAATTCCGTGAGTGCCTCAGCTTGATCCGTAATGATTCGCAGCATGGAGTCAGTACCACCGTCGCTACTAACTATCTATGGCGATTTTTCCGAGTAGTTGGAAAATTCATTCCTCTAGCTTATCGTAGATTTTTCGGGAAGGCTTGAAATAACTGTCTAGGGATCAATTTCTCGCTTTTCAATAAAATGAATCTTTTTGTCGTGAGTTTAGGTTATATCTAGGGGAAGAAACGACTTCGATTAGGCGATCGCTTTGGAAAAACCTTATCTTAGGCGAGATTTTCTAGGAATGCAACACTAAAAAAGCAATACTGGCTAAACTTGAGGCTGAAAAGAAAAGAGTTTTCCTGGGAAATGAACGAAAATTAATACTTAGTAAAGCTAAAAAATAAACATCTAGAAAAACCCGCGAATAGTCGAGATAATACTTGAGAATCAGTAGGCTACTCACGCTGAACAGTCCTAAATAGATTAGGCTACAGACCAGAACTAAACGATTCGGGGAGCGGAGGGGATAGGACAGCCAAAAAATCAAAGCAAAAGCTAGAATTAATAGCATAAATGAATAGGTTTCAAAAATGGTTTTAGGACTAAATTTTTCGGTAAATAGTGCTAGAAATTTTTGAATAATTCCGAAAAATAGCGGCCCGAAATTTCCAGTTCCTGGCGCACCATTTAACCCTAATACAATCACATAAATATTCCAAGCTAGGGGAGGAATAATTGCCATTCCTAAATATTTAAAATAAAGATATTTTTTTTGCCACATAGCAGAAACTATCAAGGCCATCCAAAGAAGCATTAGGGTTTCCCTCGTTAGGCAACCTAGAGACACCATTAAACTCATATATATCGGTTTATTATTTTGGTAGAAATAGAAAGCAGACACCAAAAATAAACCCGCGAGTAAATCCGATGTTGAAAGAGATAGCACAATCCAAACCCCAGGAATTGTCAAGACAAATAACGCTTGATTAACCTTGACTGAGTAGGATTTAAAATATAAACCTGTTACCCAAATCATTAATACAATCGCGATCGCATTAATCGCAACCATGACGTAGGGGATAATCTGAGTATTGCCGAATCCTAAAAAATAACTCAGTAAGGGATAGAGAATGCGGCGATAACGATAGGCGGGATGATCGAGGCTTGCGAGGGTATCGAGATCTTGCAAAAAGGGATCCAGGGCTAAACTTAAAAATTGTTGTCCATCGTAGCCTAATTCATCTTGAAAAATAAAGGTTTGATCGGGATTCAAAAAAGGAGAAAGGGGTAAAACTGAACCAATCCTAAAAAAGCCTGTGATATTACCTGAAAATTTAAAGTAGTAAAGATAAATAATGACACCAATAACAACAATAAATCCAATTAAAATATTAAAAATTTCTGGATTTTCTTCTGATAAATTTTTGTTTGTTTTATAGGTTTCGATCAGATTTTTAAACATAAATATTTTTTGAATTAATTATAGTGATTGTCAGAAAGTCTTGTATTTTCTGGATTGGCTAACTAAAACCCGACAAGGTTTTTATGATTTATGAGTAAATTTAGCATCAGATAATTTAATGATGATTAACCAATGATCTTTGACTTCTACGGCTACCTTATTGGAAAAAGTACTAGTCCGACTCCGATTAGGGGCTGGGATTAGCTGAAGAATTTCTTCGATTTGTTCATAATTAGGAGAAGTCTCTAAATTATGCCTTAAAAAGTGTCGAACAATTCGTCGTTGTAACGCTAGAGGAAGATTTTTTAGTTGATTACGATCTAATTGATTTAATTCACTATTCGCAATTTGTTTAAATAATGTTTCCGTAATATTTTCTAAATATTGGACTTCTGCTTGTAATAGTTCAGCCGTTTGCGCGATCGCAGTTTCTACCTGGGGATTAAATTCTGTTTTTAAATAGGGTAATAATTGTTGACGAATGCGATTGCGGGCATAGTGAAGTTTTTCATTAAACGCATCTTCCCAAATCGGAATTTGTTGCTGTTGACAAAACAAACCCGTTTCAGCGCGAGAAAGATTTAAACAGGGTCGAACTAACTGAATATTAGGAGCTAATTCCCGTTGCCAAGTCATTGCCTGAAGCCCATCACTACCCGATCCCCGCATTAAATTATATAAAAAAGTTTCAGCGCGATCGCTTTGGGTATGACCCGTTACGACGATAGAAAACTCCTGTTCCGTTGCGATTTCCCTTAAACTTTGATAACGCCATTCCCTCGCGGCGGCTTCTGTTTCTTTTAAGTTATTGGCGATTTTAACATAAAAAGAGAGTTCCCACTTTTTCGCTAAATCTTGCACATGATCCGCAATTCCTGCATCCGTTGACCAACCATGATCACAATGGGCGATCGCCAATTGCCAATGCCATTTCGATTGCAAATCTAATAGTAATTTTAATAAACAAACCGAATCCTGTCCCCCCGAAACTGCGATTAAGATTCGTTCTCCTTTCGGTAAGAGCGATCGCTGTTTGAGGGTTTTGTGAAGTTTGCTATGTAAATCCGTCCACACCATAATTAATTTGTCAAGATGAGTAATCACGAACGTAACTCAGACTACCACATCATAAAATCTACACCGACAACTGTTAGGATCAAAAACGATCACCCTTATCAAAAAATTAAGTTATGAGCGATTTAATTGTCATTGCCTACGACGACGAGTTTAAAGCCGAAGAAGTGCGTCTGACCTTGGCTAAACTACAGGTTGAGCATTTGATTGAACTCGAAGATGCGGCGGTTGTGGTCAAAGATGAACACGGTAAAATCAAGTTAAAACAAGCGGTCAACCTCACCAGTGCAGGCGCGGCCAGTGGTGGTTTTTGGGGGTTATTAATCGGAATCCTCTTTTTTAATCCTTTACTAGGTGCGGCTGTCGGTGCGGCTAGTGGTGCTTTAGCGGGGGCGTTCAGCGATATTGGCGTTGACGATAACTTTATCCGTGAGTTGGGAGAAACTCTCCAACCCAAGTCTTCTGCTTTATTTGTACTGGTTCGTAAAGTTACCCCTGATAAGGTGCTTGAAGAAGTGGGCAAATTCGGTGGTAAAGTTCTGCGGACTTCTTTAACGAAGGATGAAGAGTCTCAATTACAAGCTGTTTTAGATAATCGTGGTTTAAATCCCGTTGCTGAATAATTGAATAAATGTTTTAAATTTATTTAGCTTTATTTAGGCGATCGCGTTTTCCCTCCTAATACTTTTTAGGGGGGATATTCTTTGTTCAAAAAAATGGTAATTTTCATCATATTCAAACTGAGTCTGCTATCCTAAAATATTATGCGTACTGACACCATTTTTTATCAATTATTTTTAACTTTTCATTCTCTTCTATTTGAGTTATTGGGAGAACCTATTGAAAACGCCGATGATTACCAATTTATATCTGCTGAAATCAAGGAAAAAGCTTTTCGTAATTTGCCCAATTAAGTCGAGAGGAGATTCAAGCGATGTTTTTACTGAGTGATCTTAAACAAACAAGAGTTTATCAAGATGCCAAGCAGGAAGGACGGCAAGAAGGTGAAGAGGCTGGAGAGGTTCGTTTAGTGTTGCGTCTATTATCAAAGCGTTTTGGCAAGATTGGCGATCGCCGTATTGAAGTTATTAATGGTTTGACGCTGGAACAGTTGGATGATCTGGGGGACGCTCTTTTAGATTTTGGAAATATTACAGATTTAGATAATTGGTTAAGGTCTTCTATTGGGGAATAGTGCGATCGCGTTTTCCCTCTTAATGGTTTTTAGGAGGGATATCTTTTGCAAAGAAAATGGTAATACTGTCAGGGAAAAATTTTGATTATAGATATTTCTAAAATCAGAATTAAACAATAAGACTTGTACTCTCTCATCATTAATCCACAAAATTCATATTCCACTTTAACAGATAACCTGAGTACAATTAACAACTCTTCATAAACCTCATCGTAAGCGCCAATAAGCTGTCCCGAATTTAGATTGCATAATGATAGTCTTGTAACAAGGAATTTAAGCCCGTTGCCTGTATGCATTTTAAATAATTAATAGCCTATTAAGCAAGACAATCTCATCTTGAGTCGTCCGCTCGTTTTTTTGAATCGTAAAAATAATCCGAAAATTATATCTACTTAATTGAAAGTAAACCACAAATTTGATCTATAGGTTACAATGTTATCAATTTTATCTAGAAAATAAGCTATTTTTTTTCTCAACCAATTTTCAACAATTTAAACGCTCTAAATCTTCTCATTTAATAGGGTAAAATATGTTTTCTTTAACACAAACAACAGGGCGACAACGGGAAATTATTGAAGTTGTTTTTGGTAACGGCTGGGACTATATGCGGGGTTTATTGACGGGGGGGAAAATTGATGAACCCCAAATTCCCACTCCCGAAGTTCTGCGAAAAATTTTGGTTGAACTTGGCCCGTTTTATGTCAAATTAGGGCAACTTCTCAGCACTCGTCCCGATTTATTGCCGCCTCGTTATATTCAAGCATTAACGGCTCTACAAACCAATGTTCCCCCCGTTGCTTGGCAAGAAATTGAAACCTTACTCCAGGGGCAATTACAGCAACCTCTGAATACGATTTTTCAAATGATCAATCCTACGGCGATCGCGGCGGGTTCTATCGGTCAAGTCCATCGTGGAACCTTAATTGATGGTCAAGAAGTCGCGATTAAAGTGCAACGTCCTGGCATTGATAGCATTGTTGCCCAGGATATTACCCTGATTAGTGCGATCGCGGAATTAGTCGCCCTGACCGAATTTGGAAAAACCTATGATCTAGTGAAATTAACAGAAGAATTTACCCAAGCTGTCAAAGCCGAATTAAACTTTACCAAAGAAGGACAATATACCGATCAATTGCGACTCAATCTATCAAAAAGTCAATGGTTTGATCCCTCAGAAATTATCATTCCTAAAGTCTTTTGGGAGATCACAACCGAAAAAATTTTGGTTTTAGAATGGCTAGAAGGCGGCCCGTTACTGGATGCGAATTTATCGATTCCCCCCAGTGAAAAACCTTTATCAGAAAGAAAAAAAGCTATTACTAGCCTATTATTTCGAGCATTTTTTCAACAACTTTATCGAGATGGTTTCTTCCATGCCGATCCCCATCCAGGCAATCTTTTCTATTTACCTGATGGACGCATTGCCATTATTGATTGCGGCATGATTGGACGACTAGATCCGCGTACTCGACAAATCTTAACCGAAATGTTATTAGCTATTTTTGATCTCGATGCCCAACGTTGTAGCCAGCTAACCTTAGAATTATCAGAATCGACAAATATTCCTGATTTAGAAAATTTAAAACTCGACTATGAACGGATGTTACGCAAATATTATGACCTCAGTTTATCCCAATTTAATTTTAGTGAAGTGGTCTATGAAATCCTACAAATTGCTCGCCAAAATAAGATAAAAGTCCCTGGCAGTTTAGGTTTATATGCTAAATGTTTGGCTAACCTAGAAGGAACGGGCAGACAATTTAATCCTAACCTGAATCTTTTTGATGAAATTAAACCTCTAATGACGGATTTATTTCGTCTCCAATTAATTGGCGATACTCCCTTAGAAACTTCCCTCAGAACCGTTTTAGATTTAAAAACAACATTTTTAAAAACACCACGACAAATGGATGTTTTATTAAATCGTTTAACATCAGAAACCTTGCAATGGAACCTCAGACTCAAAGATTTAGATCCTGTCCGCCGAAGTATTGATGAATCTGCTAACCGTTTATCTTTTAGTATCGTAGTCGGTTCTTTAATTATGGGAGCGGCTATTATTTCCACAGGTGCGAATACCCAAGAATTAATTATTGTTGCCGATATTTTATTTGCCGCCGCGACCTTATTAGGCTTGTGGTTAATTATCAGTATTTTGCGCTCAGGACGATTAAAATAAAAATTAATCTTAACGAGGAACATTGACTTGTTTTAATAAATTGTTGATCACACTATCCATTACCACTCCATCTAATTGGGCTTCGGGTTTGAGAATTAAACGATGGCGTAAAAGAGCAGGAGCCACACTTTTTAAATCATCAGGAATGAGGTAATCCCGACCTGTTAACCAAGCACGGGCTTGACTTGCCTGTAACCAAAGGACGGCGGCACGGGGAGAAGCTCCTAATAATATATCGGGATGGTTGCGAGTTTTTTCAATTAATCCTAATAAATAATCAATTAACTTTTCATCTACGGTGATATTTTTAACAGCTTGGCGAGCGGCTAAAATTTCTTCAACGGTTGTTACAGGTTCAATTTTTTCTAAATCTAATCGTTTAGCCTGAAAACCTTGTTGATAATTGAGTAACATTTGTTTCGCCGCGTCGGTATCAGGATAATCCACCACTAATTTGAATAAAAAACGATCTAATTGAGCTTCAGGTAGGGGATAGGTTCCTTCAAATTCTAGGGGATTTTGAGTCGCGGCAACCCAAAATAAATCGGGTAAAGCTAGGGTTTCCCCATCGAGGGTAACTTGCTGTTCTTCCATTGCTTCAAGTAACGCCGCTTGGGTTTTAGGAGGAGTACGATTAATTTCGTCGGTGAGGAGAATTTCCGTAAAAATAGGGCCTTTTTTGAGGGTAAAGTTACGATTATTGAGATCAAAAATATTCGTTCCTAAAATATCCGAGGGTAAAATATCTGGAGTTAATTGAATGCGCCTAAAATCGGCTTGAATGAGTCGGGCTAGAATTTTAATTAAAAGGGTTTTTCCTGTTCCTGGAACACCTTCTAAAATAATATGTCCCCCACTCAAAAGGGCAACAAGTAATTGCTGAATTAAAGTTTTTTGTCCTAAAATATAGGAATTTAAGGCTTCACTCAGACGTTTAAAAATAAGATTGTCCGCAGTCATAAGGGGTTAGGGTTGGGATTGCTTTTTAATAGTGTGCCACTTTTCTAGCCAAATTCGTAAAGCTTCGTTATTTTTGGGCATATTTTTCTCCTCTAATAGCGATCGCAACTTGCTACTGGAATCTGAGTGTTGTCGTTCCCAAGCGGCGACCAAAGTATTACTGGGTAGAGGATTAGTCCCTAGACCTAAAGCAGATTGAAGAGCTTTTTGTTCTGCTTCCTGTAACCGAGAAACCACAAAATCGGCACTTTCGGCTTTTTCTAACACCCCAGCGAGGGCTTGGATATAGGCTTCACTATTATTGCGAGTGGGCGGAGGAAGCGCGATCGCCTGACCAAACCGCCGATTGCCAGACCAGAGGAGAAATAATATCAGAATAATGAGTTGAATCAGGACGAGTAACAGGGGAGTCTTGAGGAAAAATAACCAAACATTTTGACCAATTTCTGAGCGAATTGTGTCACTATCCTTGTAACCGTGTAGATATTCATCAACCCAGAGAGTGTACCCTTCTTTAGTCACTAAATCCGCTAAAAATTGATAATTACTCTGAAAATCTTGATAGGCATTGGCCGCTAAATTCGGCGTTGTCGCTAAAATAATTTCCCCTTGACCGACTTTTTCTCGCCAAACAATTGCTCCAAAGCGATCGCCTAAAAGTTGATCCGTTATTTGTTTAGCCCGTCGACTGGTATCAATGGCAATATTACCAAAAGAACTCGGTTGCATTGTGGTAAAAGGGGCTTCGGTGACGGGTTTTAAAACCCCTAAAATAATTACACGATTGCCTTTTTCTAACCATTGAGGTGATATTGTCAGTTGATTAAAACCTTCAGACTGTAGGGAATTTTGAATTTGTAAGAGTGTAATTTTTTCTGTTTTTTCTGTTTTGTCTGATAGTTTAGATAAGGGTTTTTGCCACCGTTGAATCGGAGTTCCTTTTTCTTCCATAAAAGCTGCCCACGCTCCGTAACCCCTGGGATCACGGCCATAGGTCGAACCCTGTCGAGAAAGTTGACGATTGGGGGCAAAAATCGCGGTTAATAAAATCAGAAATCCAACGGCGATCGCGATTATTAAAATTAATTTTTTACGGGGTAAATTTAGAGAATTCATCCTATCAAATCCCTATTCTTGTTTATGTTGAAACCCATATAAATCTCTGATTAAATACAAAGGACGAGCCTTAACTTCCTCATAAACTCGTCCTAAATATTCTCCCATCACTCCCAAGCTAATGAGTTGAACGCCTCCTAAGAATAGGATTGCTACCATTAAAGAAGCATAACCTGGTACATCAATGCCGAAGATCAAAGTCCGAATAACCAAGAAGCTGGCATAAACTAAAGAAACAAGAGATATTACTAATCCTAAATAACTCCAAATCTTTAGGGGAATGAGGGTAAAGGAAAGAATCCCATCTAGGGCAAAATTCCAGAGTTTCCAATAATTCCATTTCGTTTTTCCCTGATAGCGGGGTTCACGGTCAAAGAAAATGGAGGTTTGTTTAAAGCCAACCCAGGAAAATAAACCCTTCATAAAACGAGTTCTTTCGGGCATTTGCTTAATCGCTTCGACCACTTGCCGATCCATTAAGCGAAAATCTCCCGTATTAGCAGGAATCTCTATTTGACTCATTTTACCGATGGTTTGATAAAAAGTCTCCGCACTAAATTTTTTGAACCAACTTTCTCCCGATCGCGATCGACGGGTTGCATAGACTACATCAAATCCTTCGCGCCATTTTCCGACTAATTCACCCATTAATTCGGGAGGATCTTGTAGGTCAGCATCAATGGGAATAACGGCTTTTCCTTGGGCATAATCCAGTCCTGCGGTGAGAGCGATTTCTTTACCAAAGTTACGAGAAAAATTAATAATTTTAATCGCTGAATTTTGTTTGTGATATTGAATCAAATTAAATAGAGTATTATCTTTACTACCATCATTAATACAAATTATTTCGTAGGTTATTTTTAATTGATCCAAAACTGAAATAATTCGCTCGAACAGGTAATCAAGATTTTTTTCTTCATTATAAAAGGGGATAATAATTGATAAGTCTATAGATTGAGTCGATGCTGTCATTATGATATTGAATTTTTTATAATTAAAAGTTATAAGATCTGCCCGTCCTACGGACACCCCCTACCGTTTACACAAATTTATTTGTATCTTTAGAAATTTGATCCCCCTGCCTACGGCATCCCCCTTAAAAAGCTACGGTGTTTTTTATCAAATTAAGGATTGGCTCCGAGGGAAAAACCACGACGGGCGGTCTGGGGCTTGGCCGCTTGGACTTCAAAATTAACGTGATCTGAGTTTGCCCCATTTTTAACTGTTAATGTCCATTGTCCAGGCTTTAGGGGCCAGAAGACCGAATCCTGATTTCCCTCTGCTATTTGTTTTCCATTTAACAACCATTGCACCATCTCTTGATTGGGTCTAGCAATTTTTAATTCTAAACGAGGAGCCGAATTTCCCTGGGGAGATAAAAAGCGATCGCCGTCCTGGGGAAATAGAATCTTAAGCTGATGGGCTTTTAGCTGAGTTTGGGGTTGTTTGGCTAACCATTCATTATATTCTGGGGGTAAATTGAGTTGATAGGGCTTATTTTTACTTATAACAGCTTGATAAAAAGTATCGGGATGATTTTCGTAATCGGCTAAATCTTCTGGCCAAAAATATTCCTGGGTGACGGAAGGACAGGCGAGGGTCGGTTTTAATCCTGAAAGGGCGCAAATCGGACGTTTGACTAATTTTTCAGGCGGGGTGAAGGGTTGGGGAAAATTTTGTTCGTGTAAGCGCAAAAAAATCCGATTCCATAACGGCGCGGCCCCTGTCACCCCAGAAACCTGACGCATGGGTTCCCCGTCAAAATTTCCGATCCAGGTGGCGACCGTATAATCTCTGCTAAATCCGACTGTCCAGGTATCCCGAAAATTAGAGGAAGTGCCTGTTTTAACGGCAGTTTCAAAGGGCAAATTTAAAATCGAATCGACTCCAAAGGCTTTGGCTCTGGCATAGCGATCGCTTAACATATTCGTGATTAATTGCCAGCTAGGAGCATTTTGCCAAGAAACGGGAGCTTTTGAAAGAGAATCAGGCTTTTGAGAAATTTGAGTAACTAAGGGCGTGATTTTTCCTGCTTGCGCCATAATGCGATAGGCTCTCGCCAGTTCCCAGAGACTCACTTCCCCACTGCCCAGGGTTAAACCTAAACCGTAATATTCGGGCGGCTGGGTTAAATGTTCAAATCCCAATTCCCGTAAACGGGTTAAAAAGCTTCCTACTCCAACTTTTTCTAGCACTTTGACGGCGGGAATATTGAGGGAATTCGCCAAGGCAATCCGAACTCTGGCAGGGCCATAGAAGGTCTCCGTATAATCCCTGGGACTGTAGAGTTTCGCCCCTGGAATGGCGTAATGGGCAGGAACGTCTGCCAAGACCGTATTGGGACGAATAACCTTGTTTTCTAATGCTAATTGATACAAAAAGGGTTTGAGAGTCGATCCAGGTTGCCTCAGAGCTTGTACGCCGTCATTTCGACCGAAGGCGCGATCGCTGAAATAATCCGTCGAACCGACATAGGCCAACACCTCCCCCGTAGAATTATCCAGTACCAATGCCGCCGCCTGATGGACATTATGGGAATTTAGGAAATAAACCACCCCTCGAACTTGGCTTTCCACAAATTGTTGTAGGGATTTATCAATCGTCGTGGGAATTTGGGGAGAATGATCGGGGGGAAGTTGTTTCGCTAACCAAAACAAAAAATGGGGCGCGGCTAAAATTCCCTGTTGTCGGGGTTGCAAATTGACGGTTTCCTGTTGAATTCGTTCTGCTTGAGGAGCGGTCAGATACCCCTCAGCTACCATACGATTTAAGACATACTTTTGGCGTTTTTTGAGGGATTTCCAAGCCGTATAGGGATTCAAATAGGTGGGATTATTGGGAATCGCGGCGAGTAAGCTAGATTGAGCAATATTTAACTCCGTTGCAGGAATGCCGAAATAAACCCGTGCCGCCGCTTCGACTCCATAAAGATTGCCCCCCATCGGTAAACGGTTAACATAGGCTTCTAAAATTTCATCTCGATTCATGCCTGCAACTAATCGCCAGGAAAGCCAAATTTCTCCTAATTTCGCCGACAGCGTGCGGGGAGAATTATCTAACATCCGCGCCAGTTGCATGGTAATCGTGGAAGCTCCACTCATTACTTTCTGGGTCTGGACAACCTGTAGAAGCGAACGGGCGATCGCCTTTAAATCCAGCGCACCATGTTGATAAAATCCGCCATCTTCGGCTGCCAGGATAGCCTGAATAAAAACGGGAGAAACGTCTTTCAGGGGAACCACTGCGGTATGGTCTTGATCTCGACTCAGAATCGTTCCCAAGGGCAATCCATTGCGATCGCTAAATTCTACGGCTCGATCATTTTGTTGGATGTCTTGACGATGGATCGGAGCGAGATAGGGCAAGGCGCGACCGATTAATAGAAGAGATAATAAAATCAGTAGCGATCGCAGAGTCCAAGGCCGTTGTTGCCAGAGATGTTGGTAAAGAAAGTTAAGCATTTTTTCATAAACACCTTTTAAATGATAAATATTAGCAAGTAAAACTAAGGTAATATATCAGGTAATAATGGCGATTCTTTAAAATCTTTATTAATATAAAACTCTCGTTTCTTTGAGTTTTGTCTTACGATAAATTGAGATAATTCTAGTTTTTTAAAAATTGTCCTAATTTTACGTTTAAAATATTCATATTTTTTAATATCAACTACTTCTTTTGATGTGCGAAAATAAATTACATTAGATACTAAATTAGCACTCGCAAACCCTTGATTGCTATATTCATCAAGATGATAAATTACGTTCAAAATTTCTTTATAATCCTCTTTTAAAGAATCATAATTTTTGCCAAAAATAGTCCTCAATTCTGATGTAAAGTCGTTTTTTGTTAATTCTCTATCAACTAAATAGACGGAATAAGGGTAAGGACTAGTAGGATTTTTAAAAATCAATCCTTTCTCTTCTAAACTTGCAATAATTTCAAAATGATTATTATCATGAGTTAATAAAATAGTATAACGTTCCAAATAATTAAGTTTTTCAGTTTTAAAAAAATAAGATAATACAATTTTTTCTTCTATACTTAGTTCCTTTCCATTACATTTCTTTTTCAGATAACCTGAAAAACTATCCAACCAATACTCTGATGACTCATCATAAACTTTCCCCTTGGGGATGACTAAATTAATATCTTCCCTTCTTAAAATATAATAAGGAATATCAATTTCATTATTTAAACAAGCAT
>QBMS01000010.1:0-18154 GCA_003249095.1 Snowella sp. | reverse complement strand
ACAAGCATTAGTCAAAGAAGCCATACCAATTCCTCGGCCTTCCCATTTATCATACACTTTAAGAATTTCTGCGAGTTTAGGATTACTGGCTTTAGGATCGGGAATAATTTGTCTAATTTTAATCTGATCTTGATCAACCGTAATGAGTTGTTGGGAGCGAAAATTGCCTGGATTCCGAATTTCTAAACTTTGGTTAGGGCGAATATTAATAACAACAAATTGATCACTACGATAATCTCGATGAGCGAGAGCATTATTAATTGTTTCCCGAATTAATTTTAAAGGATATTCAGGTAACTTACTTCCACCTTTAGCGTAGCTGATTCCTATTTGAATATTTTGCAGACAAAAATCATAGCTATCATCCATTAACTTCAAAATATTATTTTTAAATATCTTTTTATTGCTTACTAATTCTGTAAACGAATCAACTTCTACATAGGCATCTACTTGGCAACGTCCACCAACAAAATCATCAATATATTTACCACAAACTAACATTCCTAAAAGCGTTGGTTTTTGCTCCTTATTAATAAAGAATTTACGACTTAAAAAGGGAATAGCCGCTTCTAGATCAGATTTAAGCGTTTCAATGCGAGTAGGTTGATTAAGAGATTGAATATATTCATTTAGCTTATCCAAATCTAAATCCTCAATGGTTGTATTGTCAACGGGATAAAGTTCTCTCGCACGCTTCAACTCTTCTCGTCGTTCTAATTGGGCATTAATTCTATCTTCACTAATCTGATAATCACCACTAATTTTTCGTTCATAGGCTACTCTTTGCCAACAAACATATTTTTGATCTTCTGGTAAAGCTCTAATGTGAATAATACAAATTCTTTTATCTAAAAAATCACGAATTTCCCACTGAAAAAATTCTTCTAAATTTAACAAAGTAAGTTTTGTATTCTTATTTTGAGAATCAGAGAATTTCTGACTTAAATTTATTAATTTATTTTCATCGCCATCATCATAGCCCGTGAGTTTATATTTTTTGGGCTGCTTGGATTGGTTTAAATTCTCGTGAATTCCAACAATAATTGTGCCTCCCTGGGTATTCAAAAATGCACAGGCAGATTCGTATAATTGATCCCACTTTCCTTTGTTAGATAGGTCTTTTAATTCAAAAGAATCAGTCTCTACTTGCTCGTAGGTGTCATTTTCGAGGCAGTTTTTGAGTTTGAATAAGATATCATCAAGATTGTTCATTAAAAAAATGTGAGAAAGTCCGATTATATTAAGCTAATACATTATAGCAACTCCAATCATTCCCCATTAATCTATTGATGTAGTATTTTTGCTTTCTACGCGATCGCTGCTATTTTCGCCGTTAAAGGATGCCCATGTCTCGACAGATTACCTATAGTCCAGCTTATACCCTCGTTCCGACCTACGAATGCTTTAATCGCTGTGATTATTGTAACTTTCGAGTTGACCCGAACCAAGACCAATGGATGACTCTCGCAACAGCCAGAGATAAATTGCAATCTTTACAAAATCAAGGCATTTCAGAAATTCTCATTCTTAGTGGTGAAGTTCATCCGCGATCGCCGCGTAGAAAAGCGTGGTTTGACCACATTTATCAACTATGTGAACTCAGCTTATCCCTGGGATTTTTACCCCATAGTAATGTCGGCCCCTTGAGTTTTGCAGAAATGGAAAAACTTAAAAAAGTGAATGTTTCAATGGGATTAATGGTAGAACAAATTACTCCCAAATTATTAGCAACTGTCCATCACAATGCCCCTAGTAAAATCCCTGAATTGCGCCTACAGCAATTAGCCTGGGCAGGAGAATTAAAAATTCCCTTTACCACTGGCATTTTATTGGGCATCGGTGAAACTGAACAGGAGCGTTGGGAGAGTTTAAAGGCGATCGCAGAAATTCAGCAGAACTACGGTCATATCCAGGAAATCATTTTACAACCCCATTCTTTAGGACAAAAACAAACTTTTCAAGGTTCAGGATTTTCGATGGATCAATTCCCCCAAATTATTGCTATAGCGAGAGAAATAATTCCCTCTTCGATCACATTACAAATTCCCCCAAATTTAATTCCCGATGATCAATGTTTATTAGACTGTTTAGACGCTGGAGCTAGGGATTTAGGCGGCATTGGACCCATTGATGAAGTCAATCCTGATTATGCTCACTTCCACCATCAGAAATTAGTCAATATCTTAAAAAAAAATAACTGGGAACTTGTTCCACGTTTACCAATTTATCCCCCCTACTATCATTGGTTGTCTGATCAATTACTGATAAAAGTTGAAGAATGTTTAGAAAAAAGACCTCA
The DNA here is from genome assembly GCA_003249095.1 of Snowella sp. Lineage (GTDB taxonomy): Bacteria > Cyanobacteriota > Cyanobacteriia > Cyanobacteriales > Microcystaceae > Snowella. Next base: position 15,855 of record QBMS01000010.1, on the reverse strand, counting down.
AAAATTGTAATTTTAGTCTGCTATTTTAGGCGACTAATTTTGTTTGCATAATTGTCGCTTCAAAAAAATCTAGAGTCTGTTTTTTGAGCCACCGTTGTTGTAGGACAATCTGCCTAAGATTCTGATGAGTGCGGACTTGCTCCTGTCGAATGAAGTGGAGTTGCTGCTCGCTCAGTAAACCTGCGGACTGTAAACAATCTTCGAGGGAAAATTCTTCGTGACTTCTCTGTAAGTAATTCCACTGATGCAGGAAAAAGTCTAGAGTCTCTTGTTGGAGCCAACCATGTAACACTAGGACATCGCCCAGATACATTCCATAGGCTTGCTGATCAATGAGTGCGATTTGAATCTGAAAGTCGGAAATGAGGTGGGCATCCTGTAAAAGAACGCCCAGGAGCTTTTGATCGGTCATATCAATTAATCTTATCTCTCTTGGGTTAGCGACATTGCTGAGGCCAATCAGGGGGGAGCAGGTTTTTCTCAGCTTTAGACCTATTATAGCCAATTCTCAGTAATTGTACGGATTTTTTATTCAGTAATAACACGCACCTAGATGGACTTGGTCAAGAACTGGGTGGTTTAATCGTTGTTATTCAATCCTAGAAATGACGGGCAAGAAGGCTTGTTGCTAATCAAAGTTTATTTAGAGAGTGGGGATAATAATTGAGAGACTTCGGGATTATAAATCCGCATATAATTCCAATAATTACTAAAGACCGACTCTACATAATTTTTAGTTTCAGAGAAAGGAATATTCTCGATAAAGAGATCGGGATCGCTGCCTTGATATTCTTTTAACCATTTGGCGACGTTGCCTGGCCCCGCATTGTAACTGGCGACGGCGAGGGCTGAATTATTACTGTATTCGTCGTGGGTATATTGAAAATACCAGGTTCCCAAATTAATGTTGTCCTGGGGGTTGGTTAGGGAAAATTTCTTGAGATCAATCTGGGGCGCAATCCAATCGGCAGTAGAGGGCATGACCTGCATTAATCCTGTGGCACCGACGGGGGAACGGATTTCTTTTTCAAAACGGGATTCTTGGCGGATCAGGGATGCCACTAAGAGGGGATTGAGTTGGCGTTTTTCCGACCAATCTAAAATGGATTGTTTGTAGGGAAAGGGAAATAAAGCTTGCCAATAGTCGGGGTTTTGACGCAGGGCTTGCCATTGTTTTTGATCCTGGGGATTTTTGGAATCTCTCAGGTTTAGAATCTGATTAATGCCCGCTAAATAGTCGCTTTGGGTGAGTTTTAGGAGTGCATCAGTAAAGCTTTGATAGACATCCAATTCTTTTTTGTCACTCATTTCTGCTTCAAAAAGGGCGATCGCGTCTTGATCCTGTCCGAGACGATAAAGCTCTTTAAACATATCCGATCCCGCCGTTGGTAAGGGGCGAGTGTTGGGCATGACGATATTGGGCTGTAAAAAGCGCACACTATTAAAATCTCCGACTTGCCAGCCCGACAGAACCGCCGCCCGCCAAGCATAGTAGGACTGGGGATAACGGGCTAAGACATTTTCAAAGGCCGCCTTTGCATCATCAGGACGACCGAGTTGTTGGGCCCATTTCCCGATCCAAAAAGTGGCTTTAGGGGCGATCGCGCTATCAGGATTCCCTTGGGTTAATTTCTGCGCCCATTCCCAGGCTTGAACTAAATTGCCTGCTTTGGCTTGTTTTTTGGCCTGTTCCCAGCGATATTCCGCCGCCGCGTCTGAGGCAGAATAATCTTTTAAGAGAGTTTCCCTAGTCTTTTGGGCCAAACTGGGGTCGATTTTCTCCAGAAGATTGGCTTTTTTCAGGAGCGCATTGGGTGCGTCTTCAGGGAATTTTTGAACGATTTGGTCTAAATAGCCGATCGCTTCTTGGGGAGGCGTGAGGGAAGCTAATCGTCGTAGGGCTTGGGCGGTTTCAGGCAGATTAGGATAACGCTCAATCAATAATTGAAAATTTTTGATCGCGTCCGTTTTTTTGTCTTGAATCTGTTGAGAACGGGCTAAACGGTAAAGATTTTGGGGAGTTTCCTCGGCTTTGGCGTAGGCAGTCAGGGCTTTTCCGTACTCCCGTTGTTGCCAATAACTATCGGCGATCGCTGTCCAATCTTGGGGTGTTAACTGCTCGGCATGATCTTTAACTAAGACCGTCCGAATTTTGGGCGTAGAACTGTCATCGGGGGACGTTTTGACAATCTGACGCATCAGCTCCACCGATTGGGGATCTTTTTTGAGACGTTGGTGCAAAATCTCTAGGGTGCGGGGATGGTTGGGATGATCCGCGATCGCCTGATCCCAGTATTTCGAGTCAGACCGTCCCAGTAAATCGAGGGCATCTACCACCACAGGAGAATCGGGATATTTCTCCAAAAGTTCTTGCCAGGTTTCTTGGGCTTTAATTTTTTCATTAGACAACTCGTAACCCCGTCCCCGTTTCAGCAAAATATAGGGCGCGAGGAGGGGATACTCCTGTTCTAAATTTTCTAATAACTGAATTGCCTCTCCGCCTTTATAGGCTTTCAACAGATCAGCAGCCAATAGATATTTGGCCCGACTACGCTCCAAACTGGATTCGGATTGGGTCGCGATCGCCTTCAGTTGTTCGTCTCGTTTTTCAGGGGGAAGGGTCGCGAGTTTCAATACCTCTGAGGGTTGATTGCTTTCGGTTTCTAGGGTTTTTAGAACCTGTTGTTGTTGCTGATTTTCGACCCAATCCATCACTTTGGGGGCAACTAGGGCAAGACCGCCCATAATCAGCAATATTCCGCCGCCTAATAACCAGGGAAAGGTTTTTTTGCTTGTTTTTTTATCTTTGCTAGTCTCTGAAGTTATCTCTTGCTCGGTCGTTGGAGATAGGGGCGTTGACTGAATTTCTTCTTGATTTAAGGGGGGGATTTTCCACAGCTCAAGCCGTTTTTTAGGGACTGCGGGTTCTATTGCTGGTTCGACTGACTCTGTTTCAACGGATTCACTAGGCTCAATCGGTAGATTCCGACTCTCATCAGCCAAAGATTCTATCTCAGGTTCTGTTTCCTCAATGGGAATAATTTCTCTTTCGGGATCAAGCTTTTCTTCTGATTGTCTATGGTTTTCAGAAGATTCTGTGAGGTGATCCTTCTCATTGGAAAAGGTGTTTTTGAGGCGATCGCGAAAATCATTAATCATGCCAAACCCTGAATACGGCCTAAGTTATTATTATCAATGGTGGAGGGATTTTTGTGAAATCGATGACATTTCTGATGGATTTTCTAATTAAAAAAACAATCGCTCCTTGTTTTTAGTGAACTTTTTGCAGTCCGTCCTACGCTATAATTTTGAGTCAATGGTTTTAAGGGCTTGTGATGGCAACAATGGGATCAAAGGCGATCGCGGTAACGGAACCTGAAAATAAGTGTCCTGAATGTCTGCATTTGGAGATTTCGGGAGAAGTTGTCGCGGCTAAGGGTCTTTTATCGATTTTCAAAAAGTCTGAGCCTCATGCGATCGACCTATTTGTGCGGATTAATTTTAATGAGCAGTGGGTTGATTTTTCCTTTGGTCGGGTGAAGTGTGGTTTGCAGGGGGGAGAGTTACGCTTAAAGCTAGAGAACGGCAAAATGCCTTCTTGGTCGAGAAATAAGGATTTAAAAAAGTTTTTGGAAAGAGACTTGAGTGTTGAACGTCAGTCAGGGGGAGAGCGGGAAAAAAAGTCTCAAGTTAAAGGGTCTTTGGCTCCTGATTTGTCGAAGGCGGGCTTAGAGGCAGTGGGGGAAAATCGTCAGAAAGATTCCCGTTCGGATAAGTTTCAGCTTAAAATTGCTCAGATTAGTCATAAGGGAGCCGATGATCAGCCTGTGTGGGTTTTTGAGAATCAATCGGGAGAGCCTGTTTTGATTGGGGAATTAGCTGATTACTTGGGTACAATGTTAGTTGAGGGCATTCCCTTGAGCGTTGAGGCTACATTTACACCAGAAATGCGTCAGGTTGTGATTACAGGTTTAGAAAATTTGTTTAAGGATGACATTTCTAAGAATAAATTGAAAGCCTTTGAGTTAGGGGTTGGCAAATTATTTTTAAAGCATAAAATCCAACCTTATCTAAGTCGGCAGGTATTGCGTTATGAGTGATGCAGATTTTATTCGGGAAGTTGAAGAACTGTATCAGCGTATTGCCGAAGCAGATACGGATAATTTTGTTGAATTGGCTAAAATTGCGGGTTCAGATATAGATATTAAGACCGATTTAGTAGGGGCTGACCTGAGTGGGACTAACCTGAGTGGGGCTGATCTGAGAAAGGCTAACCTGTTTGGGGCTGACTTGAGTGGGGCTAATCTGAGAAAGGCTAACCTGTTTGGGGCTAACTTGAGTGGGGCTAACCTAACTGGGGCTAACCTAAGAGATATGAATCTAAGGAGGGCTTACCTAAGATACGCTGCTCTTAATGGTTCTAACCTGAGTGGGGCTGACCTGAGAAAGGCTGATCTTAATGGTTCTAACTTGAGTGAGGCTAACTTGAGTGAGGCTAACTTGAGTGAGGCTTATCTGACTGGGGCTAACCTGAGTGAGGCTAACTTGAGTGAGGCTAACTTGAGTGAGGCTAACCTGAGTAGAGTTGACCTAAGTGCGGCTAACCTAAGTGCGGCTAACCTAAGTGCGGCTAACCTAAGTGCGGCTAACCTAAGTAAAGCTGGCCTGAGTAAGGCTGACCTTAAAAATTCTCAGATAGATCAAAAAACGATTATTGGGGATAAATGGCGTTTAGTTTGGGAAATAGTAAATATTGATCAGGCGAATAGAAGACTGAATAGTGTTGATCTTAGTTATGCTGATTTAAGTAACTCTTATTTAGTGAGAGCTAATTTAATTGATGCTAATTTGACTGGGGCTATTCTAATTGAAGCAAATCTGACGGACTGCGATCTAAGTGGTTCTAATTTGAAGCAAGCTAAATTGATTAAAACCAATTTAAGTAATTCTTATTTAGTGGGAGCTAACTTAATTGGTGCTGATTTGACTGAGGCTATTCTAACTTATGCAAATCTAACAGACGCTGATCTCAGTGGTTCTGATTTGAAGCGAACTAATTTGATTAGATCCAATTTAACTGGAGTTTCTTTTAATCACGCAATTGTTAAGGATGCACGTTTTGGGTCTAATGCAGGAATGTCTAGAGCATTACAACAAGACCTCATCGCGAGAGGTGCAATTTTTGAAGATGCTCCACCAGGTGATAGAAGTAGAGTTTTAGTCCCTGCTGGCAGGCGTTAATTTTTAACCTTAATTTCTACTATTTTTATCAATTTGGCCATGATTACCCTAACTCAAAACGAAGAAAAAATCATTACCAAAATTCGTCAACTTTCCCCCGACGAAATCCAAAAACTTGAAGAATTTATTGATCAACTTTCTCAATCTAGTGATTCAACAGAAAAACCTCACCCTTGGCTTGAATTGGCAGGAATGTTTAAAGACGATCCCTTTTTTGATGAATTTGTTGAAGCTATGGCCGAAGAACGTCGCCGATTAGCAATTGAAGAAATGGCGGCTTATGAAGAAGAGGAAATTGCCGCCGCATGACCCGATATATTCTAGATACCGATCATGTTACCGCTTTTCAGCATGGTAATTCTCGTTTTTTTCAACGTATGAAATTAATTGATAGCTCCCGAATATTTGTAACTATTATTACTCTAGAAGAACAAATTAAGGGACGTTTTAAAGTTATCAATAATCATAATACAGATTTTCAAGAATTACCTCTTGCTTATTATGAGCTTCATTAAACTTTCGATTTTTTTACAAAAATGAATTTACTCGATTTTGATCATCAAGCGTTAACTCATTATCAGAATCTCAAAAAACAAAAAATACGCATTGGTTCCCAAGACTTAAAAATAGTCGCGATCGCCTTAGTTAATCAAATGACCTTAGTAACTCGAAATACTAAAGACTTTTGCCAAATTGCGGACTTAACCCTTGAAAACTGGACAACTTCAAAATAACCCAGATCAATTTCTCACTCTTGCCGCGTCTCAACTTTCAGAATCCGTCTTAGCTAAAATTTGGGATAATGCGGAAGATGCAGAATACGACATACTCTAGAAATAATGTGATTTCTCTTTATTTATTTAAAAATCACACAATCAAAACAGCTTTGTTTAATTTATCTATTGTAAAATCATGACAACCATAACCCTTGAAGTCAATCCTGAAATTGCCGCCGCTTATCAAGCCGTATCCTCTGCCGAGCGCGAGCAAATCACAAAAATTGTTACCCTTTTACTCCAAAATCCAAAAGAAAGTGATCTTGCTTTCTTACGAAGAATTATGGATGACATTAGCGATAAAGCTGAAGCAAATGGTTTAACCCCAGAAATTCTAGAATCAATCCTCAATGATCCCTAAACCCAATCTTGTTTTAGATACTAATATTATTGTCAGTGCTATTCTTTCTAAAACAGGGAAACCACGTCAAACCCTAGATAAAGCTCAAGACATTAGCCAAGTTTTGATGTCAAATTCAGTATTAGAAGAAATAGAAATGGTTTTGCTTAGACCTAAATTTGACAAATATATTAGCCAATTAGAACGACGCTTTTTCTTAACTAATTTCCTAAAAACGGTAGAATTTATTGCGGAAACAGAAGTCGTCACAATTTGTCGTGATCCCAAAGATGATAAAATCCTCAACTTAGCCCTAAGTGGACAGGCCGAATATATTATTAGTGGTGATCAGGATTTACTGGTTTTAAACCCATTTCAAGGTATACAAATTATCACAATAGATACTTTTTTGAAAATCAGCTAAATTCTTTCAAAAATCATGGTTATTGATCCCAAAATAGAACAAAAACTTTTAAGTAAAATTCGTCAATTTTCACCTAATCAATTACAAAAAATTGAGGAGCTTATTGATCAAATTTCTCAGATTGATGATTTATCTATCGCGAATTATCAGCTTGAAAAGAAATTGTCTTAGCTTAAATTGCCAGGCTAGGCTTTCTAGTTTTAGAAGATGTCTAATAGCCCTTTCTTCTCTTAGATGATTACTTATTTTTCAGCTTATATTTCTCTCTTTTTCTCTGTATTTTTTGTAACAAAAAAGATACGATTACCCTGATACATCTATCATACTGTTCCCCCCTCAATTCCAAGAGTTCCCTTCAGAACTGTAACGAATACCCGCCTTTTTCAAACGATCTAATGCTTCACCCAGGCGATCGCAGTCAGCAATCAAACTAATCCGCACATAGCCTTCACCGCCTTCCCCAAAAGCATTGCCTGGCGTAAAGACAACCCCCGTTGTTTCCAACACATTTAAGGCAAAATCAGCAGAAGTCATCCCCACAGGACAGGGAACCCAAAGATACATCGTCGCCTTAGAAGGAGCCACATTCCAGCCCAATTCCGTTAAACCCTTCAGGAAAAAGTCCCGCCGTTCGGAATAGCGTTGTTGCGCTTCTTGGATATAACTTTCGGGTAACTGGAGCGCGGTTTCAGCAGCTTTTTGGACTGCCCGAAAAATCCCATAGTCAAAATTGGTTTTTAGGGTGCGTAACCCCTGAATAATATCCGTATTACCGACCACAAAGCCGACTCGCCAACCCGCCATCGTATAGGTTTTAGACAACGTATGAAACTCCACACTCAATTCCTTGGCTCTCGGAATTTCTAATAAACTGGTGGGCTGATAACCATCAAACGCTAATTCGGCATAACATAAATCGTGGACTAACATTACCTCGTAATGGTGCGCCCAATCGACAATTTGTTCATAAAATTCCCTGGGCGCGGTGGCACTGGTGGGATTATTAGGATAATTGAAAAAAAGCATCTTCGCTTGTTGGGCAACATCTTCGGGAATTGCCTCTAGATCAATTAACCAATTATTTTCCGCCTTCAACATCAAGTGATGGATTTGTCCGCCTGCAATCACTGGCCCGCGAAAATGGACGGGATAGGAGGGATTGGGGACTAATATCACATCGCCTGGATTAATATAAGCCAAGGCTAAATGTCCTAAGCCTTCCTTGGAACCAACCAGGGGCAATGCTTCACTATTGGGATCAAGTTCAACGCCGTACCGACGCAGATACCATTGGGCAATACTCTGGCGAAAACTGCTCGTTCCTTCAAAGGGCGGATAACCATGAGTTTGGGGAGTGGATAGGGCGGCGATCGCGGCATCGATGGCAGGTTGAGGGGCAAAACCATCGGGATTACCCATGCCCAAATCAATTAAATCTAGTCCCTGTTCTCTAGCCTTTGCCTTTAACTCATCTAAGCGAGCAAACACATAAGGAGGAAGGGCTTTTAAACGATCCGCACGACTAATCCAATTCAGACTCATAGTGACATCAATACAAATGAAGTCCTATTGTCTCATTTGCGGGGTCATCTTGACTCAAAGTTTAGTGAAAAAAGCCGATGATGGGATTTGAACCCACGACCAATTGATTACGAATCAACTACTCTACCACTGAGCTACATCGGCAATACACGCTGAGAATCTATCTTACCATTGAAGCTTCTGATTAAATTTTGGATTTAGGACTAATGCGCAAAATACAAACATAGGGCAAGTCAATGAATATAATTTAATCATCAGGAGATAAGGGAGTTTGGAAATCTTTCAGACTCCCTTAACCGATTAATTTAACGACCTAATTGGGTTAAACTCGCGTTCTGATAGTAATGGGATAAAATTTGGCTATAGGGAACATTTTTCTCAGACAGAGCATAGGCTCCCCATTGACTTAAGCCTAAACCATGACCCGATCCCTTACCCGCTACAGAGAAAGTTCCGCCCGAATTAGCTACTGTAAAAAGGGTACTGCGTAATTTTAAGGATGCGCGAATTTGCGCTCCAGTCAATTGCTTACTGCCTCTACTACCGACAATTCTCATCGTCACGATACGGCCCTGGGGAGTCATTCTTTCGGGAATCATGGAACGAATCGCACCCACTCCACCAATTAATTTTGATAATTGGGAAGCACTAAAGTTTTTAGTCCATTGATAAACAGGTGCAGTTTGGTCGTAGTCCACCACCCCTCGGAGATAGGGCAAGGGAGAAGTCCAGACATCTTCCACATTTTCCGTGTGTCCTCCAGAAGCCGCATGAAAAGCCGCTAAGATAACCTTGCCGTTGTAGGTCATCACTTGACCCTCGGTAGCATTGACGGCATCCAAGGTACTGACATATTCGCTTTCCATGCCTTTATAAACCTGGGTTGCGGTGGTGGTATCTAGGTCATAAAAACGGTTACTTTCGGCGGTACTTTTATAAATCGCATAGGTGCGAGCGGCAACAGCCTGAGCTTTGAGGGCTTCCTGGGGCCAAGTGGGAATAGCTTCTCCGCCGACCACACTATAAAGATATTTTTCTAAATTAACTTGATTAATCGCTGTAACGCCTTTTCCCTGACGAATCAGCCGAGTTCTGCCACGATACCAGCGATCGCCGATCCAAACCACCCCGTCTCCACTAGGTTCAATGATTAATTGATTGCTCTGCCATTGGCCGAGAGTTACACCCCGTCCCCCCGCTTGGGCATTTTGGGGAACGAGTTCTGCCAGGGTTCCTAATTGACGACCCCCAGCATCGGTGACGATCGCGGGAGTAGAGCTACCCACTTTAATCTGGCTCATTCCTTTTTTGATCGCAACTCGCAATTCTAGGGCTTGGGCAGGAGCAACAAAAGCAACCCAAAGCAGCACAGAGAGCCAACCAGCATTTTTGAATAGAGGAAGAATAAATTTCATATATCGCGTTTGTTGTGGGGGTAAATTTCTTTTTAATGACATTATTATAATATTTTTTATTTTTCTCAATAGATACAGCGAAAATTATACCCTACGATGGCATTTATCGTTCTGGATAATCCCCAAAATATTGGGTCATATTTACTGTTTTCTGCCTCAATTACTAAAAATAGGCAAAGGATTTTACTGAAACGTTTGCCCCTCCTCCCTCAACAGCGATCGCGGCCCAATAATTCTGGTTATCATCGGGATTAGGGCTAAAGGATTGCAAATACCAATTAGGAAAATTGATGAAACGTAACGGATTAAGCGCGATTTCAACCTGATTTAATCCTCCACTGATGCCTTCTCCCGTTGCCTTTAAATATGCCTCCTTTGCTGTCCATAGCTGAAAAAAAAGCTTATCTCGTTGTTCGGGAATTGCTTGAGTTAAAAGGTCATATTCAGAAGCACAAAAGAAACGTTCAGCTAATTGTTCAGCATTCTCCATTGGTCGCATTCTTTCGAGATCAACCCCAATGCGGCGATCGCGACTAATTCCCACTATCGCCATATTTTCGGAATGGGAGAGATTAAATTGTAAATTCAAAGGATTACAATCATCGGTTAAATAGGGTTTGCCGCGATCGCTGTGGGTGAAATTAATTTGGGTGGGATCAAGCTTTAAATAACGAGCCAAAATGAGTCTCAAAATCCCATGAACCGCTTGATAACGGCGTTGATGCTGGGGAAATTTAAGGCGATCAGCCTTGATTTTTTCGGATTCTGAGAGGAGAGAACTCAAATTTTGTACATTTTCTTCGCTGACATCCAAAGAAATCCACCATAAATGGACGGTTTGAGCCTCTAATACCAAATCCACTTCTGAAAACATTTTAAATACTTTGTAGAGGTTTGATTTTCAAAGCCTTATCTGCCGTGATCGGGACAAGGAGGCGCGGAAATCGAGCGGTCTAGCCAACCTGCGGCTTGGTGAATATGACTGAGAGCTTCTTCGGGTTGGTCTTTGAGTAAAAAGACGAGGGCCGCCGCAAGTTCCTGTCCTGCTTGGGCTTTACGGTTAGCCTTGAGTCGATGCCAGTCTTTGGGTGCGATCGCCAATTTTTCGGCTAAAGATTGGGCCAAGGCTGTAGTCGTCAGGGTTTCGGGGGAAATGGTTGAAGAATTTTGCATCATTATTCTGGTTCAGGGATAGGTTTAGGATTATTATCGGCTTTTTTCCACTCATTAACATCTCGATTGATCAGATCTTGAAAGCTGCGAGAAACGAGAGTAATCGTCAAGGTCGAACTGGGCGGTTGGGCGGGATCAACCAGAGAATAGAGAAAATCCCCTTTAAAATCGGGATTCCCCAATAACAATCGGTGGGTTTTGCCATTTTTTAATTGTATCGTGATGACCGCAAAACCTTGCTCTAGTCCATATTCCTTTAATTGACCAGCTTCGGTGGTAAAAGCGCGATCGCTCTGACTATCGATCAATAGATTAACAAAAAAAGATAGAGCCGCCTCACTCGCTTCAACGGGTTCACTGGATTCGGGTTGTTCCATTTTCCAGGTTTGTTGGGCATCCGATCCGCGATAGAATTTTAAAATCTGACCTGATTTTTCGACGCTTATTCCCTGAATATCGTTAGCTGCAAACGAAAATAATCTTTTTTGTTCTTTTTTGTTGATTGCTTCCTGTTGGGGATTCTGTCTGAGTTCATAAATCGCTAATCCTCCCCCCAAAAGAACCGCGATCGCGAGTAAAATCCAGGTTATTTTTTGTAACTTCATGATTGCTCCATCAAAAAGCTATGTATTGAAAAACAGAAATTTTTATTTTGGAACATTTTCTCTAAAAAACTTGAATAAAGAGCTTAAATAATTGGTTTAACGAAGGTATACGACAATCATGTGAGCCAGATTTTTATTAAAACCTTCCTCACTTTATCAGATCTTGTTGAATCACTGGCAATTTGTAGATATTTTTTTAGCTAAAATAATAATCTTCAAGTAAAATAGCATTATTTAATTTAATAGATAACTATGAAACCGACCCATCCAATATTACAAAAATGCTTGAGGCAAATAGAAGCATTACCGAATCTTAAAGCAGAAATTACGATTGCACCATATGTTTCAGAAAAAGTATTGGCAGATGGTCAACTAACTCTTTATACTCCACAAGAGAAAATAGAATATATTTGTGAGATAAAATCTAATATAAACACTCAAACTATTGATCAAGTTATTCAGTATTTGACTCACTTTAAGCAAAGGCTAAATGACAATCAAAAACCCCTTTTAGTCACTGATAATTTATCCAATAAAATTGTTGAAGACTTACTTAAAAAAAACATTGAATTTATTGATTTAAGTGGAAACATTTATCTAAATACTTCTGGCTTGTATCTTTTAGTGCGTCGTGCTTCTTCACGTTTAAAAGACTCTCTAAAAGAAAAAGATTCAGTTAAAATAACAGATAAAACATTAATGTTTATATTTTTCTTGTTACAAAATCCTGATCGTTCAATGAAATTTATCGATTCCGAAGAAAGTCTGAATAAACAGTTTCTGAACCCCACTACATTAGAGATTGATAAATTATGCAAGCTAAATTATCTTGAAAAAAGACACGGGACATATCAAATAGTAGATTATCTAAAATTACTAGAAAGATGGGAGTTAGCTTATACTGAAACCTTACGTTCCCAATTATTTATTGATACTTTTACCCCCATTAATAATCTTACTTTTCCTGACATATCCAATTTATTAATTCAAAGGGCAAATAACTGGGAATATTTAATTGGAGGAGAATTGGGGGCGGCCCTAGCAACGAATTATTTATATCCTATCACCGCAACTCTCCATGTTCCTGAAAATTATACTCGAATTTTTGTTGATTTAAAACTGAAACCAAGCTCTACGGGAGAAATTACTTTTCTAAAAAAATGGACTTCTCTTGATGTTTGGAAAAATAGTGACAATATTAAAAATAGTAATTTAGCAGATCCTTTGCTCATTCACGCTGAATTAATGATGAGTAAAGATGAGCGTTTGCGGGAAACAGCAGACATCATTTTCAATAAACATATTAAGCCCAGAATCTATGCTTACACCTAATGAAAAAGAAGTTTTGATCGATCTTAAAACAATTATTGATACATTCAATTATCGTATGCTTTTAATTGGAGCAGGTGCAAGAAGACTCATTTTTGATATTCCATTTGACCTGAATGCTAGGGCAACAAGAGATTGGGATATTACAATTTCCATCAAAAATTGGACAGAATACGAAGCTCTACGCGATCGCATCATCGGATCTCAACTTTTTAAAATAACAGCAGTCCAACATAGATTTATTCATGTAAAAACCGAAATAGAAGTTGATATTATTCCTTTTGGAGAAATTGGAGAGCCGTATCAACAAATTGAATGGAAAGATGGTAATTTAATGAATATCATGGGTTTTGTAGAGGCATTCGAGAACTCTTCTGTTCGACTCATTGATGGGCGTGAATTTTCCGTTGTTGATATACCAAGCTTGATTATTCTAAAATTTTTTGCTTGGAATGATAACCAAAAAGCGAAACACTGGCAAGATATTGACTTTATTTTAACAAATTATGATAGTGTGAGTATTGATAATCGTATTTATGATGAACTTAGTAACGAGTTAGCTGATGGTATTATTAAGTATCAAGATGCAGGTGTTTACTTAATTGGAAAAGATATCCAGAAAAGATTAAAAGTGAAGACATTAGAAAAACTCAAAGAAATTCTGTTGATCTTAACAAATGATTTTAGTGGTTATGAAGATGGGAGAGGAGAATTTAGTAAAAAAATTATAATTCTTCAGCAAGCCATTAATAGTTAAACTTAAAACGATAATCTAAACTACATATATTTTTAGTAATCCCAAAAATTCTTTTCCCCGTGAAACAACTCAGTCTTTTTGATGCCTCTGGCAGTTATTTTGTACCCCGATCGCCTAAACTAATCCTGGATAAAACTGCTCTCGTACAATGGAAAGAGCGAATTTTGAATTATCAACAACAGGTCAAAATTACCAAAGCAACTCAACAACAAACGCTTTTTGATTTACCTAAAAATACTTGGCATAGTCCCGATGAAATTAATCCTTTTTCTTTAACCTTACATTCATCTTTGTTTTGGCGGCAATCGGAAACAGCTTTTGGGTTAGAAAATAATCATCAGGGTTGTCTCTATTTTGTGATGGATAACACTCTGCCTCTATTACTTTATGTTGGAGAAACGAAGCTCACAGCTAATAAACGTTGGAAAGGAACCCATGATTGTAAGAATTATATTTTGCAATATATTGAAATGCACCGTCGCTATGATTTAGACGTAAAAGTGGTTTCAGCTTTTTGGCAATTGGTTCCCAGTAAAAAAATTCTTCAACAATGGGAACGGGAATTAATTCTCAAGTGGCGATCGCCGTTTAATAAAGAATGTTGGCAATGGTGGGGACAACCCTTTGGCAAAGATTAGGAATTTTCTTCGCAAGCGAGGATTAACAACGCATTAATGATCGCGGCTGTCACGGTTGATCCGCCCTTACGACCTTCAACCCGAATTTGGGGAATATTAACCTGGGCTAACGCTTCTTTTGATTCAACGACTGCCACAAAACCAACGGTCGCGCCAATGATTAAGGGCGGTTTAGTAGATAAAGAAGGGATTTGCTGACAAAGGGCTAATAAAGCAGTCGGAGCATTCCCGATCGCGTAGATGGCCTGGGGATATTGAGCTAGACAACGAAGCAACCCTGTTTCTGTGCGAGTTTTACCTGGTTCTGCGGTTTCAGCTAGATTAATAGCCGAAATAATGGGATTTTTAAAGGTTTTCCCTACCAAGGTCGCAATCCCTTGTTTGATCATGGTGACATCGGTAATAATCGGAGTCCCTTGACGTAACGCCCTGATTCCTGAGTGAATCGCATCGGGACTAAACGTTAATAAATTCAAATAGTCAAAATCGGCGGTGGTATGAATAATCCGACGGGCGATCGCGTATTCCTGGTCAGAAAGATGATGTTTGCCGACTTCTTGATCAATAATGGCAAAACTTTTTTCGAGAATAGGATGATTAAGAGAGATGTTAGATTGACTTGCCATTGAATAATTAATAGTCTTTGATTTGCTCATATACCTAACCAATACCTCAAGGAATTTTCTAGCTGTTTAATATTAGTTGGGCATAGACTTCATCCTCTGCATTATCCCAAATCGTATCTAATGAGGTTTGACTAGATTGCAACCAAAAGTCTGTTTCGTCGTCAGGCAGAAGCGTAACAATTGCTTTTGTACCTTCTGGAAGTTCGGTTAAATCTAAGAGTTCAATTTTTCCGTTACGGACGGTAGCCCACAGGGTTGTTAGCATTTTTTTGATCGTTAATATGAATGACTAATTGAAAATCCAGTTAAAGGGTAAACGGGCATAGACTGATTTGGGATCATTAAAGGTTTGCAAAACGCCAAATTCTTGCTTAAATTTATCCCATTCTATGGTCAAAGGATCGCTAGGATTCACCGTAGCAAAGGCTTGAATATTAAATAATTTACCCAAAATAGCAGCCTCTAAACTCTTTTTCTGGGGATACTCGGCAATTTCCCAATCTTGACCCAAATTCGTCTGAGCAACGGCATAGGTGATCGCGGCATTTAACCCCCCAATTTTATCGACTAAGCCAATTTTTTGGGCATCTGTGCCTGACCAGACCCGACCCTGGGCAATTTCAGCGACTTTTTCCTTGGGAATTTTTCGGGATTGGGAAACTTTATCGAGGAAAAGATCATAAATTTTATTGACGGTTTGCTGATAAATCGCAATTTCTTGTTCCGATTTAGGGCGAACGCTGGTGCTAAGGTCTGCTAACTTTGCTGTTTTGACTGTATCCCAAGTTAAACCAAAGTTATTGCCGATTTTTTCCGTATTAAAGAGCAAACTGAAAACCCCGATTGATCCTGTAATTGTATTGGGTTCCGCGAAAATATGTTGTCCCCCCGTCGCCATCCAGTAACCTCCCGATGCGGCTACGTCTCCCATTGAGATAATGACAGGCTTTTCGGCTTTAATTAACTGAATTTCCCGTAAAATAATCTCG
>QBMS01000109.1 GCA_003249095.1 Snowella sp. | reverse complement strand
GTTGAACCTCTTGTATTGCAAACTTTCTAGCCTCCAATTAGACGATACCAGTGCCGAAATGGCAAGTCAAAGATTTTAGCAATTATATTATTTTTTATCTGGAAAAACCAGAGCAAATAGAAGTTATTCGCATTCTTCATGGAGCTAGAGATATTCGCTTTGTTTTGGAGAATTCTTCACCTTTGGATTAAAATAAAACAATCACTTCTTCCAATCGTATCCCCACAAAACGCGATCATCCTCGAAAAAAAATATTTTATATCAATCAAATTAAGCAAGTTATTGTGTAGAATGAATAGATACGACTAGATGAGGTAACAGAAATGTTAGTTCGCTATGCTTTAAGCGATTATATCCAGGAAGCTCTTACTATTTCTAATATTGAGCAATTAGAAGATGGTAGTTATGTTGCTAGAATCCCTAATTGTCAAGGGTTAATTGCTTTTGGAAATAGTTTGGCAGAGTGTCAGGTTGAGTTACGTTCTACGCTTGAAGATTGGCTTTTAGTGGGATTAAAGTTAGGTCATACTTTACCTGTTATTGCAGGAATTGATTTGAATCAGGAATAGATTAATGAGTCGGCTAAGTCCCTGTAAACGAAAAGATTTTATTAATAAGTTGCGTAAGTTGGGTTTCGAGGGGCCAAAATCTGGAACACGACATCAGTTTATGATTTATCAGCAATGCCGTCTAACAGTTCCTTCTAATTCTGAATATTCTGTCCCTCAATTAAAAATGATGATTCGAGAAGTTGAAGCTATGATTTGCCGTCAAATAGACGTTGATGAATGGAACAGACTTTAAATCGCTACTTCCAAAATGATCGCCCCTTTCCCCTTCACCGCCCAAAGATGATTGCCGATTAAGTAAAACTTCGTAACTTACAAAGAAAGAGCGATCACACTTTCGACAGCTAAAATGATCGCAATTTTAAAGTTTAATCAAGATGATAACGGTGATCGCTTCCATCCATGCAATAGTTAGCCCGATTCAGGAAAACAGACTATTCATTCAAAAATAGGATTTTACTCAGTGTATCTTTTCCACCAAGGTTTATCCATGCTTGGAAATTGTCGAATTACTGCTATCATCAACTCGGTTATAACTGCATCAAGTGACAAATTTCCATTAATAGTAATTACATTTTCTTCTGGACTAATTGATTCAAAGGCGACTATTTGGCTGAGGAGCATTTCGGACTTCATATAGTGTTTAGGTCTTTCTGCAAGTCGTTGCTCCAGTAGTGATTCAGATACATTGACCCACACCAATTGGACTCGTCCTATAGATGAGAGTTGTTTCCTATAGGATGCTTTTAGGGCAGAACAAGTCATTACGGTTTCTCGGTTTCGAGCTATAGCTCGTCGAATATCGTCCTCTATTTCTACAAGCCATGGAAAACGGTCTTCCTCTTCTAGCGGTTGCTGTGAACTCATTTTGATTATGCTTGAGGGAGAATGACGACGATCACCTTCTAAAAAGTCGCACTCCAACTGCTGGGCTAAAAGCCTTCCGACACTAGTTTTTCCAGAACCTGATACACCGATAATTATCCACACTAAAGGGTAATTATTCATTAAATTTTCCTCAAAAAATCTAATTTTTCAATCGAAATCTGCGATCTGGGCAATACTGGGCTTGGCAAAAGAGAACCACAGGCTTTAGAGAAGGTTGAATGTTGCCTCTCGCTTTGCTATTCTATGCGTCCCAGTAATGCCGAATTGTACTATTGATTTTGTTCGTTATGTCCACCGAATTGAAATCTCATGGCGGAGAGGAGTTTGTTAGCAAATTCATCCTCATTTTGAGAGCTAAATCGGGTAAAAAGAGCCGCACTAAGGACAGGGACAGGGGTTCCCTGGTCGATCGCGGCGGCAATCGTCCACCGACCTTCTCCAGAATCCGACACCCGACCGGAAAATTGTTCTAAGGTGGGTTGTTCTAGCAATGCGATCGCAGTAAGATCTAGCAACCAAGAAGAAATCACAGACCCTCGTCGCCAAACTTCGCTAATCTCTGACAAATTGAAGTCGTACTGATAGTATTCAGGGTGTTGTAAAGTTGTAGTCTCAGCATTTACACGGCGGAACTGTTTGCCGACGTTTGCATGGTGCAGTACGTTAAACCCTTCGGCATAAGCTGCCATCAGACCATATTCAATTCCATTGTGTACCATTTTGACAAAATGTCCTGCACCGTTACTACCACAGTATAAGTAGCCTTCTTCGGCAGTACTATTGAAAGATTCTCGTCCCAGTGTGCGGGGAATATCGCCACGACCAGGAGCCAGAGTTTTGAAGATTGGATCGAGATGCTGAACAATTGACTCAGTACCACCAATCATCATGCAATACCCTCGTTCCAGTCCCCAAACTCCCCCGCTAGTACCAACATCGAGATAGTAAATTCCCATTGCTGTTAATTTTTGGGAACGGCGAATATCGTCTGTATAATTGGAGTTGCCTCCATCAATGAGAATATCCCCAGGTTCCAACAGTTCAGCGAGTTGTTCGATCGCTTGTTCGGTCGGTTCTCCCGCAGGAAGCATTAACCAGACGGCGCGTGGCTTATCCAATTGCTCAACCAGGTCGGCAAGGTCTTGGGCGGCGATCGCCCCTTCTGCCACCAGTTGCTTCACTTTCCCCGAAGAGCGATTGAATACTACGCATTCATGCTTATGTCGGATTAAACGTCGAACGATATTGGCTCCCATTCGGCCAAGACCAACCACTCCAATTTTCATGATTGTCTCCTATTTATATAGAATTATCTGTGCTGTTCTATAACTATTACCTAAAGAAAAACTCATGAAAAATTTTGTTGAAATCTATCAACAGGTGTTTCCACTATCTGCCAATAGCTTAAATTGAAAGTTTAAGCAAGTTACAGAGTTTAGGTAAACCTTCTCTACAGAACACCCTTCTCCTATGAATCAGAATGACTTCGACCAATGCTTGCAGGAATTGAGCAAGCGACAAGAGAGTATTTTAAAGCTATTTTTACAAGGGCAAAATGATTCAGAAATGGCTGGTTTTATTACAGAAGAAACCATTAGAAGACATATTTTCAATATTTGCAAAAAATTTGGCTTGAAAAATAAAGATAGTTGCAAATGCTCTCATCGAGACGACTTAATCGATTTATTTGTTCGATATAAAGGAGCATGGGTTGCTAATTGTGTTCGTGCGCGGCTAGGTTATCCCAAATGGGAAGACCCCGATAGTAACCGGTATATAGAAAGGACTGGCTCTAATTTTTACCTTGAACAAGTAAAAAAATGTCGTGATAACGCGCAAGTCATCAAGTTATTAGAAAAAGCGGTCAAAAGCGACCCCTCTAATCCCTATGCACAGATATATTTCAATAATGCTAAGGCTCGTCTGCAAGGCATTCCTTTTAAAGTCGGTGTTGTTGTTGCCAAGGCCGGAAATGACTTTCATGAGTTTGCTTCCATACAAGTATTGAGAGGTGTAGCGGATGCCCAAAGTAATTTCAATGAAAAGGGTGGCAAAGATGGACGCTTGTTAGAGATAGATATTCGTAATGATGGTAATCAAGCCTTAGACGCTGAAGAAGTAGCAAGAGAATTTGCTAATGATCCTAGTATTTTAGCCGTTATAGGACATCACTCCAGTGAAGGCACGAAAGCAGCATTACCTATCTATGAAGAAGCATTAATGGCAGTAATTTCTCCAACAAGTACTAGTAGCCAATTAAGGGGCAGGACATTTTTCCGAACTATTGGCTCAACAAAAGCTGTTGCCAGTAAATATTCTAAGTATATTCAAGAGAAGCTAAAATTAGACAAAATCGCTGTTTTACATCACAAAAACAATGAATACAGTCAGACTCTAATGAGGGATTTTGAAGAAGTTTTTAGAGGTCAAATAATTTATCTGAATCAGGATATAAGCAATCCTGATCTTGATATCGAAGCATCCATTACCTTCATAAAGGCAAAGACAAAAGCTGCAATGGTTATATCGAGCGTTGAAACGAATTCAGTGGCGATCGCTATTGCCAGAGAAAATCATAAACTTCAATCTCAAAAAATTCAATTGTTATTTACCACGTCATTACCAGAAATTCCAACTATAGAAAAAGGAGGAAATGCTGTTGAAGGAGTAATTCTAGCGAGTCCTTGTCTGGGCGAAAATTCCCATTATGTGCAACAAGCTAAAACTAGATGGGAGCAACCAGACATAAATTGGCGGATTGTCACTAGTTACGATGCCACCCAAGCTTTAATTGAAGCAATAAAACTGTCAGAATGGCCAACGCGAGAGTCAATTTTAAAGAATTTAGAACGACTCAATCTTTCTGTCGCTCAAACATCAGGTTTTGGGCTTAGTTGGTCAATTTCAGATTATCATTCTAACGCTCAAAGAAAATATTGTATTACTCAAATTTGCAATCGTAGGTTTGAAGAAATTTCTTGAAAATGAACTGCTAAGATCGGTATTTGGCATGAAGATCAGCTAATTGACCGACAAAAACGCGCCTAGACTGACTAAGGGGAAGGTCTCTCCTGTGAAAAGTTTTAGTCTTTTGCCAGAAATGTTCACCCAAACTTGACTAAAATCCTGGCTACAAAAATAATTCTAGGCTTTGCAAATCAATTTGTGTCAGTGCGATCACCGACCCTGTAACTTGGGTGAACGAACACAACGCAATGATAACCTCATTTTTGGCTACCGCGATCGCCTCCTAATTTTTCATTAAAAAAGCGATCGCCAATTTAGGTTTAGTTTAACTACTCAGAAACACGGTTATTCCGTTGAGCCTCCATCAACTTCTTCTCATCTGCTGGTGTTAACTGGGGACGATTAATTGTCAAAGTCAACTTATCGAGCTTGCCATTAAAACGGTAAGGAACTTGATAATCTTGGTCATCCACAGGCGTACCCGTATCCGCACCTATATCAAAGTTTTCATCCCATTGCAAAATAAACGGTAATGTCCTTTCCATCTGCTGAGTGGCCACTGGGTTTCCATCGACTTTTAAAACACCTGTACCACTGCGACCAACTCCACTAATACTATTGAAAAAGCGTAGCAGGGCCTAAGCCATCGTATTTAAAGTCAAACTCTACAGTGTGCTTACCAGGGGATAAAGCTTCTGTCCCTTGCCAGCGAGGACGTTTGAGGTCGACCAAGTTCCAGAGAAAGACGGGTTTACCCTTGAGTAAATAGAAACCATAGCCCCCAAAACGGCCGCCCTGGGTGACAATCATGCCATTGCCTCCGCCTGTGGGAACTTCTACTTGGGCTTTGAAATTGTAGGAAGTATTCAGAATACTGGGGGCATCTCCATTGGGAGTTCCTGTAATTTCGCCTGAATAGGTAAACACATTACGACCCGCAGAAAGACTCGGACGGGGGGAAATCAATCGGGGAACGAGGGAGTTATCCAAGGGCAGAACTTGGTATTTCTCGGCCCCTTCCCAGAAGAGTTTCTGTAATTCCTTGAGTTTATCAGGATATTTATCCGCAACATTCTCAAATTGCGTCCAATCTTCCGTTAGGTTATACAGTTCCCAGGGATACTCCAGGGGAGAAGGAGCGGGTTTAATGGTTTGCCAGGGTGGACGAAGAACCTTTGTGCTGGCAATCCAACCGTCATGATAAAGAGCGCGATCGCATTTTCTGAATGAGTTTTAATCAGTATTCAGAAGCGATCGCACTCGTTGGAGGGGCCAATAGATTTTATAAGCTTTTCCGTAGATATTTTCTCTGGGTAACATTCCCCAAATATGGGAATCAAAACTATCGTTACGATTATCTCCTAAGACAAAATATTGATTGGCAGGAATCACGGGACTTTTGAATTCATAGTCAGGATTTTCGGCTAAATAATCTTCAACTAAGGGCGTGCCGTTAATATAGACAATTCCTCCTTCAATCGTCACGGTTTCCCCTGGCAATCCAATAATACGTTTGGTGTAATAGTCGGCGGGATTTTGATCGAGTTCCTTGAGTTCTTCTGAAGGATGAAAAACAATAACATCTTGTCGTTGGGGTTGGTAGTTTTGATCTTTGCCCACAAAAATGCGATCGCCCGTTTCGAGAGTCGGGTGCATGGACTGACTCGGAAGAATAAACATCGCCAATCGTTGATCAATGCCTTTCGGAATGTAATTAATCAGTAATCCGACAAAGAAAATTGCCCCTGCCATGAGGGAAATCAGAGTTCGTTTAGCCGTTCGAGAAAAACTGATATAGGCATGATAAGCCGCGATCGCAGCAATCAAAGGACTCAGGATGAGGAGAGGCCAATAAAAAACCTGCAAGCGTAGAGAAATTAGGCTGGTAGTCATCAAAATCAACCCTAAAACCGATTGATTAGCATAAAAATGACCTAAACCAGGCAAGATACGAGAGATAGCAACCGCAAACCAAGGATTTTTGACCTTGCGAGGAATTCTTTCCTGGTAAACTTCGGGAGCCTGATAATAAATCAACAAAAGAGCATCAAAGAGATTGAAAATGTAAACTCCAATGGCGATCGCCAAATAAATCAACCCACTAGCCACGTCTCCCTCTGGACTAAAGACCGACCACAAACCCGTTCCAATCAATAAACTCTGGAGGATGATGAGAATGATTCCTCGGATAAAGTTTGTTGCATAGAGTTGTCCTAGTCCAGGAAAAAACAAGGATAAATTAACGGCTAGCCAGGGATCTTTCATAAGTACGTCGAAGTTGGTTTTGACATAACCTGTTGCTTTTATTTTTAAAACGGATTCAGTCTATTTTTTGAGAACATTCTATCACTAGAGGTCAGGAACTACCCAATTTTTACGGAACCTTAATCTCAACAGAAGCCCAAACTAGAAACGCGATCAGGAATAAACAATAAATATGAAGTTTAGGAAAAGGGGAAGACCGAGAAAATACTGAGACAAAAAATTATCACTCAGGATAAAGCTGATTTTATTTGTAATATTTTTTAATACGATAACATTCCTCCTCAAATTATATTGAAATAAAGACATGATCAAAAATAATGTTTCAACTATCTCAACTCAAAAATGTGATCTTAGGAGTCAGTTTGGTATGACAGAAAAATTAACTATTCTCAAAAAAGGTGATGACGGCTTTTTGGTGGAACGACTACAATCCCAACTAGCTAATTGGGGACTCATGGATATTGACGATATTGATGGAGACTTTGGTGGAATCACTGAAGCCGCCGTTAAAAAGTTTCAAGGAATGCGTCCTAAAGAAAAGTGTGAATACTCTCCTGTCGGTTTAACCCAAGACGGCATTGTGGGTGAAAATACCTGGTGCGAACTCCTCAAACTCAAGCCCAATGAGATTGAAATGGTTGTCAATGTTGACCTCATTACCAAAACTCAAGTAGAAGCCATTTGTGGAAGGGCAATTCAACACGATGCGTTAGACGATCTTAACAATTGTCTACGGCGATTTGAGATCAACACTCCCCTGCGGATTCGGCAATTTATGGCCCAGGTTGCCCATGAATCGGGAGGATTAAAATGGTTTAAAGAATTGGCATCGGGATGGGCCTACGAAAATCGCCGAGATTTAGGAAATACCAAGCCAGGAGATGGGCCTAAATACAAAGGTGCAGGAGCAATTCAACTTACGGGACGAGCTAATTACCAAGCTTTTGCCAATTATATTGATGATCCACGAGTGATGGAAGGTGTCAATTATGTTGCGGCAACCTATCCCTTTACCAGTGCGGGTTTTTGGTGGCATAACAATAAAATGAATGCCCTGGTTGATAGTGGTGCAAGTTGTCGTAAAGTATCCCAAAGGGTCAATGGACGCGATCCTGCGAATGGATTACAAGACCGACTTAATTACTATGCCAAAGCTCAAAGGATTATTCCCGGTTAAGGAGTAGATCAATCGGATGGGTTAAGCTCAGTTAATCCATCCTGAAATCCTAGACTTTTTCTGTTGCCCCAAATTGTTCAATTAATAAGTTTTTGAGGACACCCTTCAGGTCATCACAGGCAATACTTTTCTCAGTGAGAGTTCCCAATTTTGCTTCCTTACCCACTTTTCCGCCCGTATAGAGATTTACGCCTTCTACGGTTTGATCATTTTTACGAACTTTTGTGCCAATCAGTCCAATATCTCCCGCCTGGGCTTGACCACAGGAATTGGGGCAACCTGTCCAGTGAATCCTTACGCGATCGCGAATATTGAGTTCAGCATCAAGCTCCTGAGCCATTTTTAAAGCCCGTTGTTTGGTTTCAATGATGGCAAAATTGCAATAACGCGCACCTGTGCAGGAGATGACTGAACGAGTAAGGGGGGTTGGGTTAATCGAAAACTGTTCTAAGAGGGGTTCTGTTAAAAATGTTTCTAGATTTTCATTCTTGATATAGGGAATCAGGGCATTTTGTTCAACGGTTAAGCGAATTTCCCCCATGCCATAGACTTCCGCCAGTCTGGCCAACTCAAACATGGTTTGAGCAGAAAAACGCCCCATTGGTACGTGCAGACCAACGTAACTATAACCGTCTTGTTTTTGGGGATGAACGCCTAGATGATCTTTTTTGTCCTGGGTAATTTCATCTTCGGGTGCGGCTTCTGCTAGGGATTTGCCCATTGTTTTTTCGACTTCTTCTCTAAATTTTTCCATTCCCCAATGATCAATCAGCCACATTAATCGGGCTTTAGCGCGGCTTTCCCGTAGTCCTGCGGCTAATCCATTGTCGTTGTAAACCGTTAAAATCGCGCGAGAAAGTTCCACAACATCATCATTGGCAGGAACCCAGACATTCATGGGGATGGCTTCAGCACAACGTTGGGCGGAGAGATAACCCCCGATGAGGACATTAAAACCTAACTCACCGTTTTGATAGGCGGGAACAAAGGCGACATCGTTAATTTCCGCATGGATAGAATTATCCCTAGCTCCTTCAACGGCAATATTAAATTTTCGGGGTAAATTGGTGAAAGTGGGATTTCCTTCTCCCTGATTGGTGATCATGTCCTGGAGTTTTTGGTTGAGTTCACGGGTATCAATCAATTCATCGGGATCAATCCCTGCGGCGGGGGAACCCGTTAAATTGCGAACATTATCCATGCCCGACTGGATAGTGGTCAGACCGACCGATTTCAATTGACGAAAAATATCGGGCATATCTTCCAGATGAACGCCCCGTAATTGAAGATTTTGACGGGTTGTAATGTCGGCACTGCCATCATCTCCATAACGTTGAACAATTTCTGCTAAAACTCCCATCTGCGCGCTGGTGATTACACCATTGGGAATTCGCAGACGGAGCATGAATTTTCCAGGGGTAACGGGACGGTAAAAGATCCCTAACCATTTGAGACGCATTTCTAGATCGGTTTTGTCAACGGCTTCCCAACCGATTTCGGCAAAATGTTCGAGTTCCTCTTTAACGGCTAAACCCGCTTTTTCAGCCTTTGCTTTTTCAATTTTGTTTAGTTTACTGCTTGCTGTCATGGTCATGTCGGCTCTATTGGTTAGCGATCGCGAAACGCTCTTGGAGGTTTTATCCCTTAGTTTTTAGGTTACGGAGAGAGGCTGGGCGATTTTGTAATTTTGGTTACGAAAAATTTTTAGACTTGCGGTATCTGCATAGGGTTAATGTTTTTTGTTCATGAAATTTTGGGATGTTTTGCCGATACTGATGATCATTAAGATGGGATCAACCCAAAAAATTATCAAAAAAATTATCAAAAAAAATGGCCGCCATTAAGCAAAAGTCCGATGTGGAAATGAACCCTTTTCTGGCGCAAGCAACTCAGGCGTTACAAAAGGAGGATTTTTCCTTGGCCTATGATGAGATTCAACGCTATTTACAGCAAGAGACAGAAGGGCGAAAAAAAGGGATAGAAATGGAGGCTGTATTTCCGATCGCGCTCACGATTCTCGAACAGGGAGATTTTCAGGCACGTTGGGATATGGCGAAGGTATTGGTCAAATTGGGCGATCGCGTGATTGATCCTTTAATTACTGTTTTAGAAGATGAAGAAAAAGCATCAGAACATCGTTGGTTTGCGGCGCGAATTTTAGGAGAATTTGATCAGCCCCGTGTCGTTTTCGCCCTAGTGGACTGTTTACAAATGACGGAAGAGGAAGATCTTCAGGCGATCGCGGCCCAGGCTTTAGGCAATATTGGACAATCAGCGATCGATGCCCTCAATTCGTTATTGTCCAATCCTGAAACCCGTTTACTGGCGGTCGAAGCTTTTGCCCAAATTGCCCGCCCAGAGATAATTGAACCGTTACTATCAGTAGTAAATGATCCCGATACTACCATCCGAACGAGGGCGATCGCAGCTCTTGCCAATTTTTCCGATTCCCGTATTCTTTTAGTTTTAAGGTCAGCTTTGAAGGATTTGGCCGCTTCTGTCCGCAAGGAAGCCGTCATTGCCTTGGGATTTCGAGCCGAAAGTCTGGATAAAACCGATTTATTAAATCATCTAAAACCTTTACTCTATGATTTCAATTTAGAAATCTGTCAACAAGCCGCGATCGCCATTAGTAAAATTAATTTTGAAGCGGGAAACAGGATTTTATTTAAAGTGTTGCAAGCTCCCCAGACTCCGATTCCCTTACAATTAACCTTGATTCAATCGTTGGTATGGTCAGAAAATCCTAGTAGTTTAGTCTATCTGGGAGAGGCTTTAACCTTAGTTTCAAGTGAAGCCACAATAGAAATTATTCGCGTATTAGGACGAGTTGAGACTTTAAAAATCGAAGCGGCGGAAATTCTGCTCACTTTCTTTAATTCAGAACATTTCTTATTACAACAAACACTCATTCGCCAGGCTCTTGCCTACAGTTTAGGGCAGTTAAAGATTTTGAAAACAGTAACTATGTTAGAAACCTTGGCTAATGATCCCGAACCCGTTGTCAAATTACACGCGATCGCGGCTCTGAGAAATTTTAAAACCCCATTCCCATAAATTTTTTTTCTAACCCCACAGATTTCGTTAAAATGACGATGCTTGATTAATATCTATTCGTTAAATCACAATGAGCGATCAATTTCGAGAACTTCTGAAAAAAGTCGGCAGTGGACAACATACCAAAAAAGATTTAACCCGTTCCGAAGCCGCGATCGCGGGACGAATGATGTTAACTCAAACAGCAACCCCCGCCCAAATTGGAGCGTTTCTCATTTCCCATCGAATTAAACGACCAACGGGCATCGAATTGGCAGGAATGTTGGATGCCTACGACGAATTAGGAGAAAAAATCCCTCCTTTAACAGGAACTCATCCTATTCCCCTCGTTTTGGGTGTTCCCTACGATGGTCGGAGTCGTACTGCCCCGATTATTCCCCTCACGGCCCTCATGCTTGCAACGGTCGGCATTCCCGTGATTTTACATGGCGCAGATATTCTTCCGACCAAATATGGACTGCCCCT
The DNA here is from genome assembly GCA_003249095.1 of Snowella sp. GTDB lineage: Bacteria > Cyanobacteriota > Cyanobacteriia > Cyanobacteriales > Microcystaceae > Snowella. The sequence goes on along the minus strand of QBMS01000109.1, from coordinate 3,648 downwards.
CATTAATATTTTTCAAGCATTAGGGCTAGATTTTCGTTCCCTTTCTTTGATACAAACCCAGCAATTATTAACAGAAACGGGCTTTACTTTTTACTATATGCCCCGTCATTTTCCCCTAGCTCAGGGACTGGTTTCCTACCGAGACGAAATTGGGAAACGCCCTCCCCTAGCCACCTTGGAATTAATTTGGTCGCCCTATCAGGGAAAATCCCATTTAATCGCGGGTTATGTGCATCCACCGACAGAAAACATGATTCGAGTTGCCCTACAGGAACGGGGGGGCAGTGATTTTACCTTGGTAAAAGGATTAGAAGGTAGTTGTGATTTAAAGTTATCTCAAACAACGATTGTGTCAGCAAGTCAACCCAACAATGAAAAAGGGTTTGAATATCTAAAAATTGATCCCCATCCCTACGGTTTTGCAGGTAAAGATATTCCTTTAGAAAATCCCGAAGAATATTTTATTGCTCTAGAATCTGTCCTAACAGGAGAGACAAACCATTTATCCAAAGCGGTCATCTGGAACGGGGCATTTTATCTTTGGCACTGTGGTATTTGTCCTGATTTAACAACCGCGATCGCGAAGGCAGAATCTTTATTCAGTAGTGGTCAAGTTAATCAAAAACGGAGAGAAATTCAAGAAAAATTATCTAAATTTGCGATCTAGTTTGTTTTCAATAAATAAAAAATACAAAGTCGCGATCTAGTTTGTTTTCAATAAATAAAAAATACAAAGTCGCGATCGCTGTAATTGTATCTCTTTAGAGTATTCTTAAATTTATAAAATAGACTTAATTGAGAGATTTTATCATTTTAATATGGAGAATTTCTGCTTCTTCAAAAGTTTCTCCAACGGACTGAAAATCGAAATCTTGATAAAAACTTTTCAGATGATATTGGGCATGAATAACAATCTGTTCGTATTGATTTTTTTCGGTAATTAATGCGATCGCATATTCCATCAATTGACGACCAATGCTCTGATTCCGAAATGGAGAAAGAACGGCTAAACGTTCAATTTTGACCGTTTTTAGATCAACTTCTCGAATGCGTAACGTGCCAATCGGTTCTTGATGAACATAAGCTAATAAATGTTCTGAAGTTTCATCCAGACCATCAAATTCAAGTTCTTCTGTGATATTTTGTTCTTCTCGGAAAACTGTGCGACGAATTTGCTCTAACGCTTGAATTTCTTCGGAATAACTGACAATTTTGATCGTGATAATCTGGGACATTTACGGCAAAGACCCCCAGGCCTGGGCTACCATTTTACTCAGCCAATTGCGTTGCACCACATCCAACAACGGATCTTCTTCTAATACCTCCGCCGTTAAATCATCCAGAGATTGACCCCGCAACCGTGCGAGTCTGACTATTCCTGCGATCGCCAACGCAATCAACTCCTCATTCACAGGGCGATCGCGGAGGGCCAAAATTTCTTCAGGACTAACAGGAATAGGATAGTGCATAGAACTGGACTCAAGAGGGACAGAAGGCTAGATAATGGATCATAGTTTCTTCGGGTTAAATCAACTCCATTATGTAACGGAAGTTTAACCTATTTTTAACAAATTGTGACAGAACTTTTTCGTAATTCCCGTATAGCAACCATGATTCAACTGCGTGAAATCCTCTATATCGAAGTCCCGACTCCTGATAGCGACGCTGTTCGGATGTGGCTACAGCAGACCTGGCAACCTATCACTGGGGCTAAAATTACGACACCAGAAGGATTAAGACTCACTGAATCATCAAATATTACTCCAAAAACAGAACTCTCTTTGTTTATCTGGTCAGTTCAACGCACCACTTATTTAAAAATATTTCGTTGCGGAGAAAAAGCTTTTCCTCAAGAATCAGCCCTTACCAAGCAGTTAATCACAGAAATTAGGTCAAAATTTCCAATAAATTACCCCGCACCCCCTGAAATCGACCTATCTGGGCAATCTATCTTTGAAGCCCTCGCTCCCCATTATCCCCAAACCGTCCACTTTTTCCAGAAAATGCCCCAAGGAGAATACGATCTGCAACGGGTTTACTGGTGGGAAAAACGATGGCGTGACAGTGTTCGCATTCCCCAGGCTCCCAAGCAAGTCATTTTCGAGAACGAATCAACCAGGGAAATTGAGGGAAAATTGTATGATCTCATTTATATCGGCGGGGCCTTAGGGACAGTTCATGCCGCAGTCATGGCCCGATTGGGTTATCGGGTTTTATTAATAGAAAGATTACCCTTTGGGCGGATGAATCGGGAATGGAATATTTCGCGATCGGAATTTCAGCGATTAATTGAATTAGGATTATTTACGGCGGAAGAATTTGAAAGTTTGATTGCAAGAGAGTACCAAGACGGGTTTAATAAATTTTTTGATGGGAATAATCCCCCCCATTTAAAAGCAGCAGTTTTACACACACCAACAGTCTTAAATATTGCCCTCGATTCAGCGAAATTATTACAACTTTGTGGCGAAAAATTACGACAAGCAGGCGGAGAAATTTGGGATGAAACGGAATTTATTCGAGCCGATTTAGATTCTCAAAAAATAAGCCTCCAAGTTATTCATTTACCCACTCAAACCGCCAAACAAGCTCAAGGAAGATTATTAATAGACGCGATGGGGACGGCCTCTCCCATTGCCTGGCAATTAAATGGCTCCAATACCTTTGATAGTGTCTGTCCAACGGTGGGAGCAGTCATTGAGGGAATAGGAGAGGATATTTGGGATAAAAAATACGGCGATGTGCTGAATTCTCATGGGGATATTTCGCGGGGAAGACAGTTAATTTGGGAATTATTTCCTGGTGCGGGGGATGAATTGACTTTTTATCTCTTTCATTACCATCAAGTCCATCCTGACAACCCTGGATCATTACTAGAAATGTATGAAGATTTTTTCTCGATCTTGCCTGAATATCGCCGTTGTGATCTAGAAAAATTAACATGGAAAAAACCAACTTTTGGCTATATTCCAGGACACTTTAGTACCAATCAAAGCGATCGCCGTGTGGCCTTTGACCGATTACTTGCGATCGGAGATGCCGCATCCTTGCAATCTCCCTTAGTTTTTACAGGATTTGGTTCTTTAGTCAGAAATTTAGGACGTTTAACGGATTTATTGGATACCGCCTTAAAACATGATTTATTAAAAGGAGAAAATTTAAACCAAATTCGTGCCTACCAAAGTAATATTGCCGTTACTTGGCTTTTTTCTAAGGGAATGATGGTTCCAACGGGCAAAATCTTACCCCCCGAACGAGTCAATGCCATGCTCAACACGTTTTTTGGATTATTAGCTGATTCTCCCCCCAATGTCGCCGAAACCTTTATTAAAGATAAAACCACCTGGCCCATGTTTAGCCGACTGGCCTTAAAAGCTGCCCGCAAAAATCCTGCCCTCTTACTCTGGATTTGGGAAATGGCAGGAACTCTCGACTTATTGCGCTGGTTAGGCGTTTATCTAGAATTTACGGTCGATTCTTTGCAAAAACTATTTTTGCGTCCTTGGTATGGACAATGGTTAAAAAAATCCCAACCCTGGCTAGAAAAACGTTATCCTGCGCTGTGGCTGAAATTATTAAGTCTGCGTTATCGAGGCACTGGTTCAGTCTAATTATTAGAATGAAATCCTTACAAGACAAGGACTTAAC
>QBMS01000108.1 GCA_003249095.1 Snowella sp. | reverse complement strand
CTCTAAGCCTTACACCATACCTTTTTTCGCCTTTAATCAAACTACACCAGTGCCATCAAATTAGAAACACTTTGTATCGTCCATTTTGCTTTCAATACTTATATTTTGATGAAATTTTAAATGATCGCCGCGGCCAATTTCCAATTATTTTTCCAGTACTTGAAGCTGAAAAAGAAAATAAAATGATTTGCATACCAGGAGTTGGAAATAGACAATTATTTGGAATTTTTGTTAGTAAGCATATTATATCAATGGATTTTGCTTTTGAGAAAGCTCAAGGTTTCCCTTTTTATACTTATGATGAAGACGGGAGAAATCGCCAAGAAAATATCACAAATTGGGCCTTAGAAACCTTCCGAAGTCAATACCAAGATCAAAGCATTACCAAATGGGACATCTTTCACTATACCTATGCCGTTCTCCATCATCCCCACTATCGCCAACGTTACGCCGCTAACCTAAAAAGAGAACTTCCTCGGATTCCCTTTGCCCCCGAATTTTGGCCCTTTGCCATAGCAGGAAAACGCCTTGCTGAAATTCATGTTAACTACGAACAACAACCCGAATATCGCCTCAAACATCTCGAAAATAAAGATTTGCCCATAGATTGGCGAGTCGAAAAAATGCGCCTCAGCAAAGACAAAACCCAAATAAAATATAATGAATTTCTAACATTGACAGGCATTCCTCTCGAAGTCTTTGAATATCGCTTAGGCAATCGTTCCGCCTTAGATTGGATTATTGATCAATATCAAATTAAAACTGATAAACGAAGCGGCATTGTTAACGATCCCAACCGTTTAGACGATGAAGAATATATCGTGCGACTCATCAAACAAGTGATTACCATCAGCTTAGAAACCGTTCAAATTGTTAAAAACTTACCCGATTTAGGCTTACCAAAAGATTAGCTATTCTCTTGTTCTTCAATTAAAATATTATGACAGACAACCACTCATAATATTTTTAGCATTCAGGTTGTTGTTAGTGTTAATATCTTTGTTAGAAAGATCTCTTTGTAGTCTTCATAACCTCAAAGCCTAATTTTTACGTTTATACTGTAAATTTCATTATCAGGAAAAAGCTTATGGCTATTACACTAAAACAAGAGCAAGAAAAATTTATCCTTGATAAGCTTCAACAGGGTAAGTACAAAAGTGCTGAAGAGTTATTGGCTACTGCTTTTCAACTTTTAGAAGAAAATGAACAAAAGGAACAAGAAATCATTTGGTTACGCGAGAAAATCTTAGAAGGTAAACAGCAAATGGAAGAAGGAAAAATGACTGATGGAGAAGTTGTTTTTCAACGCCTTGAGGAAAAATTAAAACGGATGCAAGGTAGTTAGGTATGGGTTATTATAGCTTTTCTGATTTGGCAATAGAAGAAATTGAAGAAATTTGTGAATTTATTGCTCAAACTCACCCAAGATTTGCTAGTCAATGGTTTGATGAGGTGCGAGAGAAATGCAAGCTAGTTTCTTCTTTTCCGAGTATGTCCAAGAGTTACGCCTGGCTCGATCCTGATTTACGAGGATTTGTGATAGATGACTATATTATTTTTTACTATCCTGCTGAAAATGGTATTAAAATTATTCGAGTCATTCATGGCAGTAGGGACTTAAAAGTTTTATTCCACGATATTTTAGATAATTCTATTGATAAACGTTAATTAGTTTATGGAGAAAGCAAAGATTTATTTTGCTCGTAGAAAATTGAGCGGTGTTGTCAACGATCCTAACCCTTTAGACGATGAAATATATCGTGCGACTCATCAAACAAGTGATTACCATCAGCTTAGAAACCGTTCAAATTGTTAAAAACTTACCCGATTTAGACTTACCAAAAGACTAGCTATTTCTTTGTGATTTAATTAAACAATTATTACAGACAACTGATTATAATATTTTGGGTATTCAAGTGGATATTAGTGTTAATATTTTTCTTAAAAAAGGAGAGACTAATTGATGAAATTGAAAGAAATCGTTAGTCAGCTCGTGATTGATCCTTCTAAATTAGTCCACTATGCGCTGAAGAAAAACCATGATAAAGGGGGTGATAAAGCAATTATGTTTGAGCAGCATCTTGGCTTTACTCAAGCAAATTATCAGTTACTTTTAGAACAAATTCAAGCTAAGGCAATGGAGGCTGAGGCGATGATAGGTTATTATGATGATTATGGACAAAGGTATAATGTTGATATTCTCATTGTCGGTATTCAGCCAGAACAAAAAGAAATCGTTCGGACAGGTTGGCTAGTAAAACCTGGGACAAATATTGCTAGACTGATCACTTTATACATTCGGAGCCGTAAAAATGATTCAACCTGAGCTATATGATGTCGTTGAACTGTTAATTGACCTGCCCAAAGTTGGTCTAAAATCAGGTCAGTTAGGAACTATTTTGGAAAAACATAATGAGAAAACCTATGAAGTTGAATTTGCTAATGTTGAGGGGGAAACTTTAGAATTTTTAGCGTTAACTTCTGAGCAGTTTATTGTGGTTTGGAAAAGTGGCACTTCTCAATCGGTTCCTGTAACAGAGCGTATCCTTGCCATGATGGAAATTTTACCTGAAGACAAACAAGGGCAAGTTTTGGATTTTACTCGCTCTTTGTATAGAGTTTCAGCTTAAATAAACTGTTAAATATCGGTGCTTCAGGATTTAGCGTTATGAGCGATCGCTTATTTTATCGGACGCACCACTCGGATCAACTTCCCCCGCAACGATTCCTCTGCTCTCACCGCCTCATCAACCCGTGCCGCAAACTGTTCCCAATTACGATTATTCGTACAAACACCAATTCCACAACCTGAAAGGGAAACTGCTCATCCGCATAAAAACGTGCCATCCCCTAAGCCGCCTCATTCTGCTCAATCACCAAATCAATCTCATCCGCATGAGCCGCCGCATATACCCAAGCATTTGCTAAATCCGTAGCCGTAATCGTTGGATAGCTCGTTAACAAATCAACATCGCTATATCCAAGACCGCGAGCTTCCACCAGCACCCAAACAGGAATTCTTGTATTCACAATGCAAGCCTCTCCTCCACAAACCCTTGGCGTTTTTTCAATTCCTTGCCAACTGCTACCAAGACTTTGAGCAAGTAACTGGATCACCTGCACCTTTTCACTAGGTCTGAGGGCAAGAAGTTGCTGTTCTAACTCTTTGACGATCACAGATGTAAATCCTCATCATGCTTTAGCAAAATATTCAACTTACCATTTTACATTCTATCTAACAGCCATTGAACATAAACTTTACAATTAAAGAGAAATGATCGCCAATGTACTTAACCATAAGATGACAAAACGATCGCCGATCTGTCGGTTGAGTTAGCAATCATAAAACCCAAAGTTCCTCTTATCCAATAATCGCCACTAGAGTTAGCCCCCAACGAGTGAACCCTTAAACGTTAGAATAGAAGACTATTTTGTTTTTAAGCGAACTTTCCTAAACTTGAATTTTTTGACGCAATTACCTGCTATGACGACCGAATGCTTACCCGAACTCGAAAACGCGGTTGGGCAACGCCGAAACTTTGCCATTATTTCCCATCCTGACGCGGGAAAAACGACGCTGACCGAAAAACTATTGCTGTACGGGGGAGCCATTCACCAAGCAGGAGCCGTCAAAGCTCGACAGGCCCAACGCAAGGCCACCTCGGATTGGATGGAAATGGAGAAACAACGGGGAATTTCCATCACTTCGACGGTTTTACAGTTTAAATATCAGGATTTTCAGATTAATTTATTAGATACCCCTGGTCACCAGGATTTTAGTGAAGACACCTATCGAACCTTGGCGGCGGCTGATAATGCGGTGATGCTGATTGATGTGGCCAAAGGACTAGAACCCCAGACCCGTAAATTGTTTGAAGTTTGTCGTCTGCGATCGCTACCGATTTTTACCTTTATTAATAAATTAGACCGACCAGGGCGAGAAGCCTTGGAATTATTGGATGAAATTGAGAAGGAATTGGGACTGCCGACCTACGCGGTGAATTGGCCCATTGGGATGGGCGATCGCTTTAAGGGAGTCTTTGATCGACAAAAACAGGAAGTCCACCTCTTTGAACGTCGAGAGCATGGTAGCAAAGCGGCTCAGGAAACTATCTTGAAATTAGACGATCCACGCCTCGAAAAGTTGTTAGATCCTGAACTATATGCCCAACTTCAGGAAGATTTGGAATTACTGCATGAATTAGGCGGAGAACTGGATTTAGAAGCCGTCCATGCGGGCCAAATGACCCCTGTTTTCTTTGGCAGTGCCATGAGTAATTTTGGGGTGGAATTATTTCTCGAAAACTTTTTAAAATACGCCCTCGAACCAGGGGGACGCAATTCATCCTTGGGAATTTTGGAGCCGACCTATCCTGAATTTACGGGTTTTGTCTTTAAACTTCAGGCCAATATGGACCCGAAACACCGCGATCGCGTGGCCTTTGTGCGTGTGTGTACGGGGAAATTTGAAAAAGATATGGTCGTCAGCCATGCCCGAACGGGTAAAACGGTGCGCCTATCTCGTCCCCAAAAACTCTTTGCCCAAGACCGTGAATCTATTGAAGAAGCCTATCCTGGCGATGTCATTGGTTTAAATAATCCAGGAGTTTTCGCGATCGGCGATACCATTTATAACGGTCAGAAATTAGAATATGAGGGGATTCCCTGTTTTTCTCCCGAACTATTTTCCTACTTAAAAAATCCCAATCCCTCGAAATTTAAACAATTCCAAAAAGGTATTCAGGAATTACGGGAAGAAGGAGCCGTTCAAATCATGTATTCCCTCGATGAATTCAGACGAGAACCTATTCTGGCCGCCGTTGGACAATTGCAATTTGAAGTAGTGCAGTTTCGGATGCTGTCGGAATACGGGGTTGAAACGACCCTAGAGGGCTTGGGCTATAGTCTCGCTCGTTGGGTAGCTGGGGGTTGGCCTGCTATTGAAAAAGCGGGACGAATCTTTAATACCTTAACAGTGAAAGACAATTGGGATAGACCTGTTTTACTCTTTAAAAATACCTGGAATTTACAACAAATTATGGGCGATCATCCTGAGTTAAATCTAACCGCGATCGCGCCAGTGGGATCGGGTTTACAACCACTTTCTGCGGTTTAATTATGGATCAATACTCTATAGCGATATTAATGCAAGAGAGATAGGACTAAAGCTCAATTAACAAGGGGCTTAAGCCCCTTGCCCATACCTCATACGATTGTACATCGCTATAACTCTTTGATTAATTCTTCCCAATTACTAAAAATGCCTAATAATCAAGATCAAAACAATCGCCAAACCCAGCTTATTTATGGGTTATTAGGTTTTTTATTTTTACTAACAGCGTTAGTAACAACCCATTATTTTCGGGTATCCATGATGGCCTTAGTTACTTTTGTTTTAGCTTATTTGAGTAAAGGAATACGGCGACGGGGAATTCATTAATCGCTCAACCTTCATCTTGCTAAAAAAAACGTTATGACTGAACAAAATAACCTCCTTCTTGTAGATGACACCCTGGATAACCTGCGATTGTTAGCGGCCATGCTTTCAGACAAAGGTTATCAAGTCCGCAAAGCCATCAATGGAAAAATTGCAATTAATACCATCCAACAAATGCAACCCGATTTGATTTTGTTAGACATTAATATGCCCGACCTAAATGGTTACGAGGTTTGTCAGATCTTAAAAGCAGATCCTTTAACCAAGGAAATTCCCATTATCTTTATCAGTGCCTTAGATGACGTTTTAGATAAAATTAGAGCCTTTCAAGTGGGGGGAAGTGACTATATTATTAAACCCTTTCAGCCAGAAGAATTGATCGCGAGAATCGAAAATCAATTAACCATACGACAGCAAAAAAAACAACTCGAAATCGAAATTCAAGAACGCAAAAAAACCGAACAATCTCTTCAGGTTTATCTCCATGTCGTTTCCCATGATTTACGCAATCCTGTTTTGGGAATGTCCCTAATTCTCAAAAATTCTCTCAATTCAGAGGAGACTGACCCCGAAACGATTACCCTTTCGCGTTCCATTGTTGAACGGATGGCCAAAAGTTGCGATCGCCAATTGGAGTTAATTAATTCCCTAGTCGAAACCCAACAATTTGAAAGAGGGGGCGTAATTCTTCATTGTCAGTCCCTCGCTTTAGAAAATTTTATTCACCAGTTCGCGATCGAGTGGCAACCCTTACTCGATCAACATTCCGCTAGATTGATCCTAGAAATTTCGCCTGAATTACCTGCGGTTTGGGCCGATAACAATTTATTATGGCGAGTTTTTGAAAACTTGATTGCTAATTCCCTGAAATATAATACGAATGACTTAGAAATTTGGATTAAAGCAGAACAACAGGACGAAAAAATTTATTTTACTATCCAAGACAACGGAATTGGCCTCGATGCTTCCCAAGCAGACAGTCTTTTTGAGCAATACCAACGGGGGACTCATTCCCACCAAACCTTGGGATTAGGCTTGGGTTTATATCTTTGTCGTCAGATTATCGAAGCTCATGGTGGCCAAATTGGCGCGATCGCCTCTCCCAATCAGGGCGCGGAATTTTGGTTTACCCTTCCCCTAGCCCCCGAATTGCATCGACATTGATTGAGGAAGAGAGTCCCATCAAATCAAAACCAGTCCCTTCCATTCTCTTAGAGAGAATCCATGTGATACACTCATTACTAGTGGAAATATCATTAACCACTTTTAACCCCCTGAATCACCCTCCAGGTAGATTCTCAAGCTTGACAATTGTTGCTGGATCAACTAGCCTCCACTAGATACATTGGAAGAGAAGCACCTCTGGGTGAAGGACTGCCAGAACTCTAGTGTAGGTAGATTCGTTGGAACACAAATATTCCCCCTTTTTTCCCTGTGTCAGTTAGTTTGCACCAAAAGCTTGCACTAAATACACTACCTAACAAAGGATTGGAATCGCAACCATTTTTTTACGCTCTCAATCATTGTCTGAGACGTTCCATCACGGATCTCTCTATTCATCATTATCATCAAACTTCATTCTTTTTTAAAGATGCAGAAACAGAGAACAATAACTTCAACCTCTAGGAATAAAAACCCGATTTATAATTTCTGATTTACCATTCAAGTCTTCTGAATTATTGAAATAAGGAAAGATTAACGACTATTAATCAGATTCAGTATTAAGTTGAATCATTACTTCCGCTTTCAATGAATCTCGTAACAAATTTTTACTTTTGGAAGATAAATAGCGATCAAATTAAGGACAAGTAAGATAAGCATTTTGCTTGGAGAGATTGGGACGTTCATATAACCCATTAAATCCTTAAAAAATATCAATTTATTATTCACACCAAAAGTCTTAAACCTCATTTAACTGAAAACAACAGTCTTAGCCTCCTAAATCCCCATACTGGGGGACTTGCCAGAGTCAGACTAGTCTTAACTTTTCCCCCGAACTTTTCCCCAAAAGTTGCCCACTGTGTACACACAAGTCATAAGAATCCCCCCCAGCTCCCCTTTGAAAGAGGGGAAACGGACAAATTAACGGTTTGAAGTCTCCCTTACCCAGGGGTATTTAGGGGAATAATCCCTAAAAGCTTGTCTTTTTTTAATGTGTACACGGTAGCTAACGTTAGAGGCTAGAAGGCTAAACGCTCAAGTTCTCAGCATAAACAAGGTTTACTTCCCAATTTATCGTAGTTATTTTCTGATTGTAGAATCCTTTAATTTTTAGCCAAAATCTAGTTCTTCCCTATTAAAAAGAAGACAAGCGGCTAAAAAGTTAAGGTTATTCTCACAATCTAAATTTCTGCCATCCCTAGCTTTTCCCCCTAATCCAACCCAAAAGATACTGCTCAAAGAAAGTATCTAGGTTGACGATAAAAACTTGAGGAACTTTCATGCCAAAACAAATTATTATTGCCGAGCAACATCAAATCGCGGCCGTTTTCTGGGAAGACCAAATTCAAGAATTAGTTGTTTCTACAGGAACTCAACAGGTCAGCGATATTTATTTAGGATTAGTTGAAAATATTATTCCAGGCATTGATGCCGCCTTTGTGAATATTGGCGATGCCGAAAAAAATGGCTTTATTCATGTGACCGATCTTGGCCCTCTGCGTTTGAAAAAATCGGCTGGAGCCATTACTGAACTGTTGACCCCCCAGCAAAAAGTGTTAGTTCAGGTAATGAAAGAACCCACAGGCAATAAGGGGCCACGCCTGACGGGAAATATCAGTTTACCGGGTCGTTATTTGGTTCTCATTCCTTCAGGAAAAGGGGTCAATCTTTCCCGCCGCATCCGTAGCGAAGAAGAGCGCAATCGTCTCCGCGCCCTCGCCATTTTAACCAAACCCCCAGGGATGGGATTATTAATCCGCACGGAAGCAGAAGGTAAAACGGAAGAAGCCATCATAGAAGATTTGGAATTTCTGCAAAAACAATGGGAAACCATCCAACAACAGGCGGTTTCCAGCCGCGCTCCCGCCCTATTAAATCGGGATGATGATTTTATCCAACTCGTTCTGCGGGATATGTTTTCTGCGGATGTCAATCGTATTGTGACCGATTCCGCATCGGGGATGAAGCGGGTCAAGCAGCATTTGATGAGTTGGGGGCAAGGTCGGGTTCCTGCGGGGGTTTTAATTGATCAGCATCGGGAATCTCAGTCTATTCTGGATTATTTCCGAGTGAATGCCGCTATTCGAGAGGCTTTGAAGCCCCGTGTGGATTTGCCCTCTGGTGGGTATATTATTATCGAACCGACGGAAGCTTTAACCGTTGTTGACGTTAACTCTGGTTCTTTCACTCGTTCTGCCACTTCGAGAGAGACGGTACTGTGGACAAATAGTGAAGCGGCAACGGAAATTGCCCGTCAGTTGAGGCTCAGAAATATTGGTGGGGTGATTATTATCGATTTTATCGATATGGATTCCCGTCGAGACCAGTTAAAGTTATTGGAACATTTTAGTCGTTGTATCAAGGCCGATAAAGCGCGTCCTCAAATCGCCCAACTGTCCGAATTAGGATTGGTTGAGTTAACACGGAAACGTCAGGGGCAAAATATTTATGAGTTGTTTGGGAAACCTTGCCCGACCTGTGGTGGTTTGGGACATTTGGTAGAGTTACCTGGGGAAACTACCTCGGTTTCTCTGGATGTGACGACTTTTAGTCCTCCCAGTTTTAGTCCTTCACCCAAGGGTATGGAAAAACCGATCTTGGATGTGGCTGAATCTGTTGGTGATACGGCGGATTATAGTGCGACTGAAAATAGTCCTGATTTGGATCTGTTATATCATCCCAACTATCGGGAGCAGGCAAATGAGGGCGGAAATCGTCGTCGTCGCCGCCGTCGTGGGCCAGAAACGGTTTTAAAGGAAGAAACTCCCCATAAGGTTTTACCCAATCTGCCGAATCTGAGTAAGGTGGTAGAAGCAGAAGAGGAAGTTGAAGAACCTTCTCCAGAAATTCCTGAAGAACGTCCTGAACGTCGCGAAAGAATTATCCGTCGGGAAGATATTCCTGTGGAGCGAGTATCGGTGGAAATGACTCCCCTAGAGCAGGATGTTTATGCCCTAATGGGGGTGTCGCCCCTCGTTCGTTTAGACCGAGAGTTTAAAGATCCCAAGTCGGTGATTGTGACGGTGCGATCGCCTGGAGAGCCAGAGGTTATTCCCGATATTGCTGAAAAAACGGCTCCGTCTCTCCGCAAAGAATTTCCCATGAGTGGTAATGATTTCTCCGTAAGCGGCAATGGAAAGGAGAATGAAAAAGAATGGATGACGGCGATCGCCAAAGACTCTAATGATTTGACCAACTTTGTCAATGCGGATCAAGAGATGGAATTGGCTCCAGGGTTTGTACCAGAAAGTATTCCCCAGGAAGTTAAACCGACTCAGGAGAGCGAAGACAACGAAGACTCAGAGCAACCCGTGATTCGTCGCCGTCGTCGTCGTTCGTCTGCCCAGGAAGGCTAATGGATTCGATGGTGCAATTTCAACTCCCTTTCTCTGATTCCCAATTTTACCCGACTCACCCCGATGGATTTCTGTCTGATAATCCTGATGCGTTGATTGCGGGAGTGGATGAGGTCGGAAGGGGGTCTTTATTTGGGCCAGTGGTTGCCGCCGCGATCGCTGTCCCGCTATCCTCTCTCTCTGAATTAATTGCCTTGGGGGTAAAAGATAGTAAGCAATTATCTTTTGCTAAACGACAAACGCTTTTTCCTTTGATTAAAAATCAGGTAGTCGCGTGGCATATCAGCTATGCAACGATCGCGGAAATTGAAGCCTTAAATATTCGGCAAGCGTCTTTACTCGCCATGAAACGCTGTTTGCAGAAATTATCCATTTCTCCCCAACATTGTTTAATTGATGGGCGCGATCGCATTCCCGATTTAGATTTACCCCAAACTGCTTTAATTCGAGGGGATCAAATTTCACCCGCGATCGCGGCGGCCAGTATTTTAGCCAAAGTCTGGCGAGATGAACTAATCCTGAGAATTGCCCCCCGTTATCCTGAATACGATTTAGCGAGAAATAAGGGTTATGGAACCCAAAAACACCGTACAGCCCTACAAAAATATGGATTAACACCCCTACATCGCCCTAGTTTTTGTCGTAAAATTATGCTCAATGCAGATTCGTTTATCAAGCCCCCTAAATCCCCCAATTCTGGGGGACTTGATGATATTAAAATTGTAAAAAATCGCCTAAGTTGAAATCGAGTAAGTTTTTTCTGATAGAGTTTTAACGGGAAATTTGTGGAGATCGGGGAAATCCTCGAAGCATTTTCGTGAAGCATGAATCTCAAGTATTGCAACAAGTCCGAGTGATAGACCCCATTCAACAAACGGATCGGACAGCAGATGTTTGGCTAAGGGGAGATAAAATTCAAGGCATTGAAGCCCATTTGGAGTCTATTCCCGACGAAACAACGGTGATTGATGGTCAAGGTTTAATTTTTGCCCCTGGCTTAGTCGATCTTTACAGTTACAGTGGTGAGCCTGGCTATGAAGAACGAGAAACCTTTCAAACCTTGGGGGCATCAGCGATCGCGGGAGGATTTAGTCAGGTCGCGATTTTGCCCAATATGCAGCCCTCCTTGGATAATCCTTCAACGTTAACGTTAATTCAGCAAAAATTAGCCTGTTTAGACCCTAAGCAATCGCCTCAATTTCATTTTTGGGGAAATTTAACCTTGGACGGAAAAGGAGAACAGTTAACCGAATTAGCCGAATTGGCCGAGACTAAAATTATCGGTTTTACCGATGCCAAACCCCTACGTCAGGAAGGTTTATTACAACGAGCCTTGGAATATCTACAACCCCTCAACAAACCCGTTGCTCTGTTTCCCGTGAATTTGATCCTACGCGGTAATGGAGTGATGCGAGAAGGTAATGCGTCCATTCGTTTTGGTTTGCCTGGCGATCCTGTGATGTCCGAATCCTCGGCGATCGCATCTATTCTGGAAATGGTAAGCGCGACCCAAACCGCTGTGCATTTAATGCGAATTTCTACCGCACGGGGAGTTGAATTAATTGCTGAGGCCAAATCTCGTAACTTGCCCATTACCGCCAGTGTTTCCTGGATGCACCTATTACTGAATACGGAAAAAGTCGGTAGTTATAACCCCAATTTTCATCTGAATCCGCCCTTGGGGAATGAATCTGATCGTTTAGCCCTGATTCAAGGCATTAAAACAGGAATCATCGACGCGATCGCGGTGGATCATCGAGCCTACACCTACGAAGAAAAAACCCTAGCCTTTGCCGAATCCCCCCCAGGAAGTATTGGATTGGAGTTAGCTTTACCCTGTCTTTGGCAAAATTTAGTGGAAACGGGAGAATTAACTGCCTTAGAACTCTGGCAAGCATTAAGTATTAATCCCCTAAAATGTCTAGGTCTAGCTCAAACCCATGAGGATTATTTACTCTTTGATCCAACGGCCTATTGGACAGTGGATGGTTCAAGTCTGAAAACATTGGGACGCAATACACCCTGGTTGGGAGAATCTATTGAGGGTAAAGTAACCAGAATGTTTCGGGGTTAAAATATATCTAGTTAAGTTGCGATCGCTAAACAACTAAAAACAATAATAGGTAAGCAAAATTGTGTTTCTTTTCCATCAAAAAACCTTAAATAAAGAACTATTAAACTTTAATTTTCCGTCCGATTTAGACAGTCGGCATCAATCGGTATTGCAATGGATTCAAACCCTCGATCAAGGAACCTTGGATCAAGTTAAAGAAGTTTCCTTGCACGGACAATTTTTCCAAGATTTCTTTCAACGTATTTTAGGCTATCGCTCAGTGATTGAGGGGGCAGGAAAAAACTGGGAAATTCATAGTGAATCAACGATTTCTGATGGGGGTGGCGTTGCCGATGGCGCGATCGGCTTTTTTAATGCGATAGAAAATGACAAAGGAAAAGTTAAATTACAGGGAAAGATTGTTGCACCTATTGAATTAAAAGGCTCTAAAACAGATTTAGATCGTCCTCTTGCTGGAAAAAAAGAAACCCCTGTGGATCAGGGCTGGCGATATGCTAACTATACCCCTAATTGTCAATGGGTTATTGTTTCTAATTATCGAGAAATTCGGCTTTATCAGTTAAACAAAACCCCCGCTTATTGTGAGCAATTTTTTCTAAAAGACTTAGCTGATATTGAAAACTTTAAACGGTTTTATTTTATTTTTTGTCGGCAAAATTTTCTGGCTTCAAGTTCTAATACAAAATCAAGAATTGATAATTTATTTGATCAATCGAATGAAGCAGAAGAGTTTGTTACCAAAGAACTTTACCAACACTATAAGCGATTACGGATTGATCTGTTAGATCATTTTCGTCGAAACAGTCCGTCTAGTGTGCCTAATTGGGAGATGATTTTAATTGAAAAAGCCCAAAAGACCTTAGATCGTTTACTCTTTATTGCCTTTTGTGAAGATAGAAGATTGTTACCCGAAAAAACGATTAGAAAAGCCCATGATTTTACCGATCCCTATTATCCCCGTCCTATTTGGCATAATTATAAGCGGGTATTTCAATGGGTCAATCAAGGTAATGAAGATCCCCCCATTTCGGGTTATAATGGCGGACTTTTTAAACATGATTCTTTATTGGATGAAGTCTTAAATGTTCCTGATAGTTTATGTTCGGAAATGAATCAATTGACTCGTTTCGATTTTGAAACTGAAGTTTCCGTTGATATTTTAGGGCGTATTTTTGAGCAATCAGTAACGGATTTAGAAGAATTACGGGCCGTTGCTAAGGGAGAAAAATATGATGAAAAGAAGGGTAAGCGCAAAACCCAAGGCGTTTTTTATACACCTGCTTTTATTACGCAATATATCGTGCAAAGGTCATTAGGAAAATATTTAGATCAAAAGGAACAGGAATTAAGGGAACAATCTTTTCAAAGTGCGCCTAATTCTCAACAAGAAATTTTATTTTGGAAAACCTATCGAGACAATATTCTACAACAAACAAAAATCATTGATCCGTCCTGTGGTTCAGGGGCTTTTTTGATTGCGGCCTATAATTATTTATTGCGTCAATATGAGCGGGTTAATCTAGCTTTAGTAAGTTTTAATGAAGTACCACTTAATCGTACAGAAATTAATCAAATTATTCTCAAAAAGAATCTTTATGGTGTAGATTTATCACCAGAATCAGTAGAAATTACTAAGTTATCTCTCTGGTTACAAACGGCTGAAATGGGTAAACAGTTGACAGATTTAGAGAATAATATCAAAGTGGGTAATTCTATTATTGATAATGCTGAAGTACATTCTTTAGCGTTTAATTGGCAAACAGAATTTTCTGAAGTTTTTAGTCAAGGGGGTTTTGATGTGGTGATTGGCAATCCTCCCTATGTGAGGCAGGAGTTATTATCATCTTATAAACCCTATTTACAGCAAAATTATGATTCCTACGATGGAGTCGCTGATCTTTATACTTATTTCTATGAAAAGGGTTTAAAAATTCTCAAGTCTGATGGTATTTTGTCCTATATTGTGACAAATAAATGGTTGCGATCGGGTTATGGTGAAGCATTGAGAAAGTTTTTTGTCGAGAATACGATTGTGGATCAAATTGTAGATTTTGGTCATGCCCCAATTTTTGAAGATGCGGATACGTTTCCCTGTATTATTGTAGCGAAAAAGGTTTTAAAAGAAGCTGTTATTCCTAAACAATCGCCTGTTTTAATTTGTCCCGTTCCCAGAAATAAGCTCAAGGATATTAATTTATCGCAATATGTAGATCAAGAAGGGTTTTCGGTGGAATGGTCTCGTTTTTCTGAACAAGCTTGGAGTTTAGAAAGTCCTCAAGTTGATCTTTTAATGCAGAAGATTAAAAATATGGGTATTCCGTTAAAAGAGTTTACAGGTGTTAAATCTTGTTATGGGATAAAAACAGGTTTTAATGAAGCATTTTTCATTAATGAGGATACTAAAAATAAATTAGTTCAAGCTGATCCAAAGTGTGCAGAAATTATCAAACCCTATTTACGGGGTCAGGATATTAAACGCTGGTCTTCTGAATGGCAAAATTTATGGATGATTTTTACCCGTAGAGGCATTGATATTGATGCTTATCCAGAAATTAAAAAACATCTGACTAAATATCGTAAACAGCTAGAACCTTGTCCTAAAAATTGGAACAAAACTAAAGATGGTCAATGGTTAGGTAGAAAGTCAGGAACTTATAAATGGTATGAAATTCAAGACTCTGTTGATTACTGGAATTTATTCGAGCAACCTAAAATTATTTATCAAGTTATTCAGACATCTCCTCTATATTCTTTTGATGATGCTGGACTTTATGGCAATGATAAAACCTTCATTCTTCCTACGTCTAGCTTGTCTTTATTAAGTTTTTTAAACTCACCTCTTTTGTGGTGGTATGGTAATCGAATTTTTACAAGAATGCTTTCTGATTCGATTAGTCCAATGGGTTATCTTTTTGAAACCTTGCCAATTGTTGATACAAATCAAAAAACTAGATCAGAAATGGAAGAACTTACTTCACAATTAATTGAATTACAGCAATTTCCGATCAAACACACCACGAAAAAGCTATCTCAAAGGCTCAAAGTAGAGACCACAATGTTGGAACCAATCA
>QBMS01000107.1 GCA_003249095.1 Snowella sp. | reverse complement strand
GTATTATACGTTTCTGAATATAGTGACTCACATTTTTGACAGATAAATATTTTTCTCTCTCCATTATTTTTCGTTTTGTAATGAGAATGAATTTTCACTTCCTCGCTGTGACAATGAGGACAGTCTCGTTTAAATAATTCTTTTTCTTTCCCATTGCAAAATATAGAATCATTAAACTCTTGGATTGGCTTTATCTTTTGGATTGACATACTCTCTCTCCTTTTTTTACCGATTTATTTATAGTATTATTACCCTTAACACCCCTGTAAAGTTATAACCATTACTTCCAAGCTTATATTTGCTTCTTTGTTTCTCTAATCCTTTGCCCAGTAATCCTTTCTGCCTTTAATCAGGCTGAACCATTGCCTACCGTCTCAGAGTGGGCAAAATCTGAGTTACCATACTTAAAGGAATTACTTCTGCGACCAACCTATATTCGGCAACATAGTCTTTCCACATTGAAACTAGGTTTTTAGGGCAAATAATCAGGGTTTCTAAAAAAGAATCATCCTGTAAAATTCGTGCTAAAGCGGTTCCAATTAAGGTTTTCCCTAAACCCACTACATCTCCAATTAAAACTCCCCCTCGTTTATTGACATGACGCGCCGCAATTCTGACTGCTATCTCTTGAAACTTAAAGAGGCGATCGCCAAATTCACGGGGCAATCCATACTCAGACAAGCCTGCTAAGGCTTCCTGGGAAAGATGATAGGCCATTTTTAAATAGATATGATAGGGAGGGATTAGGCGATCGCCCGCCCAACTATCATCAATAACTTTTGCTAATTCTTGAGAAATATCCAAGCAAAAATTATCTGTCCATCGCTCTTCAAACCAGTCTTCTAACTTTTGAGTTGCGTCGTGTTCAACAACATCAATATTGAGTTCTCCCTGTTTTGATAATCCCGAAAATGTCAAGTTACTACTACCTAAAAAGCCGATAATAGGAACTAATTCAGGACGATAAATGAGATATAATTTGGCATGGAGGGTATGACGTAAAAAAAGCTTAACGATAACTTTTCCTGATTTTAACTGTTGACTTAGTTTCCTTAAAGTTTTCTCATCTTGATTATTCGGTATTCCCATTGTTAACTGGTGACAAAACTCCTGAACATATTTTTGTTTGAGTTCAATGGATTTTTCTCGATACATTTCATTGGAATTTTGACTAAAACTAAACAGAGTTTGAAGCTCGTCCCTTGGTGATTTTTGCATTCCGACTAATAAACGACAACAAAAATCTTCTCCACCGACAAATTTTTCTATTTCCTGTTCTAAGGTTTTCCAGCCACGA
The DNA here is from genome assembly GCA_003249095.1 of Snowella sp. Taxonomy (GTDB): domain Bacteria; phylum Cyanobacteriota; class Cyanobacteriia; order Cyanobacteriales; family Microcystaceae; genus Snowella. The sequence continues at coordinate 14,120 of QBMS01000107.1, read as the reverse complement.
AGATTAATATAACCCACACAAAAATCAGCCCGATTTGCACCCACCAAAGTTTTCTTAAGCTCTGGCAGTAACGATTGATTCATGTTATCAAAAATTCGGGGCATTCTCTTTCTCCTCTACTATTTTTCTAAAGATGAAAGACACTCAAGAGACTAATTATGGATTCAAAAGCGTAGTTAATTGATCGTATTTTTAGAAGAAGTTTTTAAGGATTCGCAATCGGAACAAAATCATAGTTATACCCTGACCGTTTACCAGGTTTGACCATCACAAGCTGAATAGACTGATTGCGATCGCCAGAGGGTAAGAAACGAATCGGGCCACTCGCTCCCTGGGCAACAAAATTAGGATTCGCTAGAGCTGATTGAATGCCTTTGCGGGTTGCATTTTGCTTCATTGCTGTTGTAAAGGCGATCGCGGCATCGTAGGCCATCGCGGTACGCCAATTGACGTTGGTGGTTTTCCACAGTTTAGCCGCCTCTTTGATAAAAGGATTATCTTTATGGGCTAAAACGTGCCAGGGAATCGCCACCACCATTCCCGCCGCATTTTTATCGCCAACTTGCAAAATTTCGGGCTTATAGGCACTATCTCCTCCCAATAAGCCCAATTTTCCTTGGTTTGCCTGTATCACTAATAATGCCTGATTCAAAGTCGCCGTATTCATGGCTAACATCAACACTTCCGCCCCTAAAGATTGCGCTTGTTTGACTGCCTCGACTGCATTAAAATCAGGAGCCGAAAAATCGATTTCTGTCACAACTTCTCCTCCGCTTCCCAATAAAGCAGTGGTAAAAACGGTTTTTAAGGATTTACTGTAACTACTTTGGGAGTTATAAATAATGGCAGCCTTTTGCTTTTTCAGGGTTTTCAACATATAGTTGGCCAAGGTTGTTCCTGCAAACAAATCACTAGGCACTGTCCGAAAAATATAGTTTCCCAACTCCGATAACTCTACAGAGGTACTGGTTGCCGAGATCATCGGTAAACCCTGGGGTTGATAGATATTTTTGGCTACATCCAAGGTCGTATTACTCCCAAAATAACCAATAACGCCTAATATTTCTGGCTTTTTAACAAACGCTTGTCCTAGTTGAGACGCGATCGCCACATCGTCGTCATCATTGGCAATCAGAACTTTTAAAGGAACCCCATTAATCCCCCCTTTCTGATTAACCTCCGTTTGGGCTTGGGCAACTCCCCGCAATAACTCTTGAGACGCATTGACATCTTTCCCGATGGGGACAGAAACCACAAAAGAAACCGCATTTTGCCCAATTTTAGCATTATTCAAATAAATTAATGCTTCAGGATCGTTGGCATAGGTTTGGAGAGATTTTTGAAAATCCTGAACGGCTTCAACGTAATTTCCCGTTGCAAAGGCAGAAATTCCCCGTTGCTTTTCAGGATTCATCATCGTTGGAATCAGACTTTTTTCCCCGTAACTCAATCGTTGATTTAGATCCCCATTGTTATTAATCGAAATCCCGCCGCTCGGAGATTTTTGAATTGTAGAAAACCACCAAACTCCTGTCCCCACAATCCCTGCGGTAATTCCCAGAGCGAGTAAAAGAGCTAACGTATCATTTTTTTGAGTCATGTTTTTTTAAATTGCCGAAAAATAGCAAAAAAGTGAGCTTTGACACTCACCTTAAGGTCAATTATTAAATTTTATTCCTCGTAATATTCCGTGATTCTTTCTTTCTTTTTCTCAGGAATATTAATTCTCGGTGGATTGTAGGGTTCGGGTTCGGCATCATCATCCCAAACATCCGCTTGATAACTATCTGAATAGGCTTCTTCATAGCTCGGTTCAGGGCGGCGAGCTTCATAGCGTGGAGCAACTTCCCGTTTACTTTCTCCCCAATTATCCTCTTCTAGATCATCCTCTTCATAGCGAATCGTTTCTGCTTGACGACGCAAGGGAGGAGGCGCGGGACGGGATTCTTCCCAATCATCTTCATTCCAACGCTCTTCCATCACAGGTTGACGGACTTGGAGAGGGGTTCTAATGGGAATACCTGTTCCCAACTGATTTTCGGGACGAGTAGTCGGAGGATAATACATTTCTTCCTCTTCTTTTTCCCAGGCAGGACGACCAATCCCCAGTCGTTCTAAAACCCCAACGGTCAATTGGGTCAGACGTTCTTCCGCGCCTTCAAAGACAATGAGACGATTGGGGCCACTGCTAATCACTTCTTCCATCGATAGCTCGTAGGTGCTGATGAGTTGATCGGGAATTTGGGGATAGCCGAGGGACGCAATAATGATAGAAGAAACTTTGCCGTCATCTAAATTGAACTGAAAATCCCGCACTCGTCCCAGGGGTTCTCCCGTTTCTGTGATGACTTCACTATTGACCAATGGGGTATAGGCATCCAGATCAACGGTTTCAAAGACGTTTTCATCTTCAACTAGAACCACATCCCCCGCTTGGCTGATGCTGTTGAGATACATATAGTCGGGCATTCCCGAAAGGGAGAGCATATTGTCCCGTAGTCCAAAGGCGACAATTTCTCGTTGGTCGATATCAACTAAAACTTCTTTGACGACTCCGAGCTTTTTGCCCGTATTGCGAGTAATAACTTGAGTGTTGATGAATTCGTTGCGTAGGCGTATATTATCGATAGTCATTGTATTTTATGATAAAAATTCTGGCTTAGGGGTAAAAGATACAATATTAGGTCAGGCTTGGGGGAGTGAGTTTTAGTTTATTGATAATAACTTATAGATCGTCATTTCATCGCTAAGACTCAAGTTTTTTTGTGTCAAAGGAGATTAAACGGGGGAAAACAGGGGGATTAAATCCCTCAAATTTAAGAGCAAAGGGGTTTTTCTGGGATACTATCCTCTCTTAATTATTGTAGCAGTGTTTCTAATTTGCCCTGCTAAACTAACTCCCAAGGGGCGGTGAAGTGCCTTTTTTGTTTTTTCGTCTGACCCAAATAGGTTCAGTTTTAATGTCCGCATCTCATTGAGTTTCTCAGTCTTTTGTCTGTTTTGACGAGTAAAGTACAACATTTTGTCGTTAAAATCCCTATGGGATCGGAGCAGATAAAGATTGTTACTATGGTGAACATTTTTGCTAATTTATTAGATATCTCCAGAAATAAAGAGTGCATCGATTGAAACCTTTGGTAGGGGCAATTCATGAATTGCCCTTACTTAATTCTTGGATATGTCTATTGGGAAACTAAGGCATTCACCACCAAATCAATTAGGGAAGAATTGTAATAGGGTTGACAAATAGCTTGAATTTTTTCGGGGGAAATAGTGGCCTCTTTTAAACTAATAATATTGCCATAAACGGATTGGTCAGAAAATAAGGGATCGGTTTCTAAATTACGCGATCGTAGATCAAAGTATTTTTCCTGGGTACGGGGGGCAAAATCGATCATCAAACTGGAGCCGTAACCACAGTCTTTGAGAACCGAAAGACAGTTGAGGGTTTTAGCGAGAAAATCCTTTGACCAGCCTTTTTCACCCTGATTTTTATTCACTCCTCCTCCGTATTCAAACATGATTACCTTGGGCAATAAATGATGAGGAATAGAGGGTAATTGTTCAATAATATTAAATTCCCAGCCTTCAATATCCAGTTTTAAGCAAGTGATTTGGCTGGGTTTGATGTCTTCTAATAAAGTTGCTAGGGAAATAGATTCTACTTCTTTTGTTTTGCCAGAAGAGCCAAACCAATCCGCAGAGAGAGAGCTAAAATTACGATTAAATAAGCCCGCAAAACTGCCCAAATACAGGAGTTGTTTCCCATCTAGATTAGATAGGCATTTTTCAATCAGCTTGATATTATGGCGTGTACTAATTTGCTTTAACTTTTTCACGGGCAGAGGTTCAACGGCCACCGTCGGATAACCTAATTTGGCAAAGACTTCACAATAAAAAGCAAAGGTTCCCACGCCCACATCAATACAGTACCCTTCTTTTTTTGGGTCAATTTCAGGAAGAATTTCGGCTAATAATGATTGACAACAGGCTTCAACACGCATGATTTAAAATTTCCCTAAAATTCAAAAATTGTTCTTTAATAAAAACCGCATTAAAATAACGGACGTGACCATCTTTTCCTAATACTTGATCGAGATTGCCCGCATAGCTATAACCCAAATGATCTAATTGGTGAAAAATTTCTCGAAATTGGGCCTGTCCTTCATAGAGTTGGTCTAGGGAAATTTCGACGATACAGGCAACACTTTTTTGAAAGGTTTCCATGCCCCCTTTTATGACTCTATTTTCGTAGCCCTGCACATCTAATTTAATGAGAATTTTGTCCTCTAAGCTGGTCGAAAAATTGGCGATCGCCCTGTCGAGGGTCGTTTGTTCAATTTGAATCGCTTCCTGTTTTTTGACCATCGGATAAACGGTTTCACAGAGTTGGGTTGTCTTCAAAATAGAAGAGGAGGGATTAAAGTATAGATGACTATAAATCTCAATCGGTTGAATACTATCTCCTAACGCCTGATTAAACGCGGTTACTTTTTTCGGATGTTTATTCGCAAATTGAGCTAATTGTTGATAGGGAATCGCGAGGGGTTCAAAGGCATAAATATGGGCTTGGGGAAAAATTTTGGTGATGCGTCGAGCAAATTGACCTTCATTGGCTCCAATATCAATAATGGATTTAATCGGGAGTTGGTGTAATCCTAATAACCGTTTGTCCCATTCTTTGACCAACAATTTTCCCACTAGGTTAAATAGTTGGTTACTCATTCGATACAGTAATTTCTCGGAAAGCGATCGCGGCAATGGTGGCATCCTAAAACCTATCAATTAATCCGACAAGGGGGGGTGACCCCAAAGAAACAAGATACCAGATCCTATCCTAAAACGCCTAAATGAACAATCAAATCTCAAAATGAAAGCGATGATCCTCACCCATTCGGACGGTTTAAAAAATCAATTCTCTATCCAAATTTTCTTCGCATCGCGACCCCGCTAAGGATAGAATAAAAAGCTACGACTTTCCTATGTAGATATTAACCAGAGACATGAAACCCTATCTTGCTGCCGCGATCCAGATGACCAGTCGGCCCGACCTAGCAAAGAATTTAGTCGAGGCGGAAGAATTAGTGGAATTAGCCGTGCGTCGGGGGGCTGAATTGATTGGTTTACCCGAAAATTTCGCTTTTTTGGGCAATGAAGAAAGTAAATTGCAACAAGCGGATGAAATTGCGGAAAAAGCTGAAAAATTTGTCCGAACCATTGCTCAACGTTTCCAAGTGACGATTCTTGCGGGTGGATTTCCTGTTCCCGTAGAAGGCGATCGCGGCAAGGCCTACAACACCGCGACCTTGGTGGCTCCCAATGGGGAAGAGTTAACCCGTTACCACAAAGTCCACCTTTTTGATGTCAATGTCCCCGATGGTAATACCTATCGTGAATCCAGCACAGTCATGGCGGGTACGAGTTTTCCGACAGTTTATCATTCAGAGAAATTAGGATGCTTAGGGTTGTCGATTTGTTACGATGTGCGTTTTCCTGAGCTTTATCGGCATTTATCCCAACAGGGAGCCGATATTCTCTTTATTCCTGCGGCTTTTACGGCTTTTACGGGCAAAGACCATTGGCAAGTTTTGTTACAAGCTAGAGCGATTGAAAATACCTGTTATGTCATTGCTCCTGCTCAAACGGGTTGCCATTATGAACGGCGTTATACCAACGGCCACGCGATGATTGTTGATCCCTGGGGCGTTATTTTAGATGATGCAGGGGTGACTCCAGGGGTAGCGATCGCAGAAATTAATCCCATCAGACTCAAGCAAGTCCGTCAACAAATGCCTTCTTTGCAACATCGAGTTTTTCGTTAAATGTCAACATCCTCTTTAACGTTTTAATGCCAGGGTTAAACCGTCTGCGATCGCCACAACACTGAGACTAATACGGGAATCCTGATGGAGTTTTTGATTAAACTCTCGAATTGCCTGGGTTTGTTTATCCGTAATTGTTGGATCAACAACTTTTCCCGACCAAAGAACATTATCAATCAGAATTAAACCGCCAGGACGCAGAAGCGTTAAAACCCGTTCATAGTAATTTTCATAATTTCGTTTATCGGCATCAATAAAAGCCAGATCAAAGCTTCCTGCTTTCCCTTCGGCAATTAGTTTTTCCAAAGTTTCTAAGGCTGGAGCAATTCGGAGATCGATTTTTTCCGAAACTCCCGCCCTTCCCCAAAAGTCCTTCGCGATCGCCGTATATTCTTCGCTAATCTCACAGGCAATCATTTTGCCGTCAACGGGTAAGGCTAGGGCAACCGCTAAAGCACTGTAACCCGTAAAAACACCAATTTCTAAGGTCTTTTTCGCCCCCATCAGTTGCACCAACAACGCCATTAATTGCCCCTGTTCAGGAGAAATTTGCATCCGTGCCATCGACAATTTAACTGTTTCTTCCCGTAATTGCTTTAAAATATCGGGTTCTCTCAAAGAAATTGATTGGATATAATCAGCAAGGGTTTCTGCCAATCCCGTCGTTTGTTTGCTCATTTTTACTCAATTTATAGATTAGATATCTCCAGAAATCAAGAGTGCATCGATTGAAACCCTTGGTAGAGGCAATTCATGAATTGCCCTTACTCAATTCTTGGAGATGTCTATTAGGACGATTAATCTAGGAAATTGTATCGGGATCAATTCCCTGCGCCCTCAGTATGGCGGCTAATCGTTCTGCTCGTTGATATTCCGAATCTGCCCGTTGCTTTTCCCGTTGAGCCAATTCTGTTCCCCAGAGCAGTAATTCTCCCTCTTTCGTCCACCACCTCAACCAAGACTGATGATGATTTTCGCGATCGCCTTCCCACACACCTAAATAGAGGTCTAACACTTCAATCCAATACCGTCCTGATGCTTCGGGAAACTGGAGTTGATATTCTCCACTATTGCCCAATTGATAGACCTCTAAACGGGCAGATTCCAAATCAAAAATCACGTAGTAGGGAATTTGAAGGATTTTTTCATAAAAGAACCATTTTCCTGGCGGATAGGTCGGTTTACTCGAATATTCTGTTCTGTCGGTATCCGAGAGAAATTCCATCGCGATCGCGGGTATATCGCCTTGAAGTTGGGGAGTATAGCTCCGTTCGATCTCATTTCTGGGAACCGTTATTTGGGCAATATAAGACCAATCGGGAGCTTTTACCACGAATTTTCCATCTAATCTCGCACAAATTCCATAATTCGTGGTTGTCAGACTGTTTTCTGATAATTTTCCTGCATTAAATAAACTATCGGTCAAAGCGGCGGCGAGGGTGGGTTGATTAATATTGTCCACAGGATCATCAGGGAGAAGAAAATCATCGGGCAGTTTTTCCCAACTAATCGTGGAGGAAACCGCAGTAGGGGAAGGGGTTAAGGCTTGTACCATCGGGCTAAACTTCCATCAAGATACTATCAATAGTTTAAGAAATTTTTGATACAATTACAATTGAGATTTTTTTATTATCTAATTTTAGCTAAATTAATTATATTTGCCTCTTTTAAATAGTAATCATTTTAAGGAATAATAGGCAGAAAATTAACAATTGAAAAAACTTTGAATTAATTCCAAAGGCCATTCGCGATCGCCCAAAAATTCCATCCCACAAAAACTAAAACTAGGGTAAACACCATTGTCCATAAATAGGCGATCGCCATGAGTAAACCATCGGCCTCCAACATCGCAACAGCTAATAAAAGAATGCCTATGGCAGGAAAAGGATTTGTGAAGGGAATTGGTAACATCAACAGCAACGCTAACCAGGTCACTAAAAACCCATTAAATCGCCAAATATAGGGATCATTCGCCAGTTTTAAAAAGCGGGGACGGGTGTATCGTTCCAACATTCGGGTTAGTTTTTTGGCGGGACTCAGTAATTTTTGGGCAATATTAGCGGGAAAAATATAAGTAGCAACGTTCTGGGGCAACCAGGGACGATGGAAACCCAGCATCATTTGTATGGATAAAAGCAAAATCCCAATCCCCGCAATCCCCGTTAAACCAGGCGGAATGGGAAAAATAAAGGGCAGGGCCAACAGCGCGATCATAAAACAAAAGCTCCGTTCGGCGGTAATCATTAAAATATCCCGCAAAAGGAGGGGTTCCTTTGCCGCTTTTTCCAGCAAAGCTTCAATCTCTTGGGAGAATCTTAAATTCATCACGTTTTTGAGACTCAGCTTGAAAAAATAAACAATCCTTCCCCCATGATAATCGCGACTTCTAGCTTTCGGGAAAAAAGCAATTGATAGTAATCTCAAAAAACTGGACTATATTTTTATTTAATCGGAATTTCTGGTGCTTCTTCAACAAAATTTAACCAATCTTTGGGTGTATCCGACGATTTTGCAGAAAAATTTTGAAAGGAGTCATAATAAGGACAATTATTAGAACTACAATTATTCCGATGGGGGAGCGGTTTTTGCTGGAGATAATACAACTCTAACCATTGATCGAGTTGCTCTAATAAATGATTTAATTGTTGATGATTTTGTTGGTGCTGTTTACTGTCGTAGGCGATCGCTAAGGATTGGGGCTTTTTCGGTAATTTAACAAACCAATAGGTCATGGAAATTTGTTCGGGTAAATAATCGCTGGTTTCTGCTAAGACATATAAATAGAGTTTGGTTTGCCAATGTTGGATCAATTTCTGGGGATTTTGGGGCTGTAAATAGGTCTTCCAATCGAGGATTTGCGCCTTTTTTGAATCCGTCATCAACAGATCATAAATAACGGTAAATAAATAATGATTAATCTGTAAATTGCGATAATGTTCTGCGTCTCGCCATTGATCTACGGGAGGAGTCTTTAATTCGGGAACTGCTTCAATTAAGGCTGTTAAAGAATGGGATAAATCAGAATCATGCTCAACTAAGCTATCAACAGATAATCCAAGTTCTCGCTGTTGCATCAGTTGATGAAAATGACTCCCCCAGGTCAATCTTTCCTGATGTTCAGGGGCGATCGCAGACCCCAATTGTTCTAGATATAATCGCTGAAACTGGGGGGGACAAATTTCCAGTAATTGTAATTGGGATTGGGATAAACGAATGGGGGTTTTAGTCATGGATTATATTGAAAAACTATTCCCAGATTTGGCAGCTTAAGTCTCCTGCTTTTTGGGAAAATTTGATATTTTCAGCGTAATCCACAGGACAATCAATCACGGTGGGAACGGGTTGTTCGAGAGCCAGTTTCAGGGTCGGAATTAAATCGTCAGCGGATTTGACTCGATAGCCTTTCAAACCCATACTTTCCGCAAATTTAACGAAGTCAGGATTGCCAAATTTGATAAAAGAAGATTCACCGAATTGATTAATCTGTTTCCATTCAATTAAACCGTAGCCATGATCGTTAAAAATCAGGGTAACAAAGGGTGTTCCCACTCGTAGGGCGGTTTCTAGTTCCTGGCAATTCATCATAAAACCACCGTCTCCCGTTACGGCAACGACTTTGCGATCGGGATAGACTAACTTCGCGGCTAATCCCCCCGGAATGGCAATGCCCATCGCGGCAAATCCATTGGAAATTAAACAGGTATTGGGCGCATCACAATGATAATGACGGGCCATCCACATTTTATGCGCCCCCACATCGGAAATGACAATATCTTCTGGCCCCATGACTTGACGGAGATCGTAGATGATTTTTTGGGGTTTGACGGGAAATCCTTGATCGTGGGCATAGTGTTCGTATTCTGCCCGAATTTCGGTTTTTAAACTAGCGGCATGGGGAGTGGGTTTTCCTTGACGATCTGACCGTTTTAAAATGTCCAATAAAGAATCGGAAATATCACCGACTACTTCTACGAGGGGAATATAGCTACTATCAATTTCAGCCGAAGTCATCCCGATATGGATAATCGGCGTATTTCCATCAGGGTTCCATTTTTTGGGGGAATATTCGATCAGATCATAACCAACGGCAATCACCAGATCGCTTTCTTCAAAGGCACAGGTAATAACATCTCGTTGTTGGAGGCCGATTGTCCAGAGCGCGAGGGGGTGGGTGTAGGGAATAGCTCCTTTGCCCATAAAGGTGTTGGCCACAGGAATATTGAGGGAAGTGGCAAATTCCGTTAGGGCTTCACTAGCTCCTGCTCGAATGGCTCCATTCCCTGCCAGGATGAGGGGATTTTTGGCTTTGGAAATGGCGATCGCGGCGGCATTGAGGGTTTTATAGGCCGCATAGACTTTTTCCTGATTATCTTTGGAAAGGGGGTTGCCATCAACGGGCATGGCGGCAATATTTTCAGGTAAATCAATATGGGTTGCGCCAGGTTTTTCTGATTGGGCAACCTTAAAGGCTTTACGGATTACTTCTGGGGTAATGCTCGGTCGGACAATCTGTTTATTCCATTTGGTTACGGGCGCAAACATGGCCACTAAATCCAAGTATTGATGGGATTCAATGTGCATACGGTCGGTTCCAACTTGCCCCGTAATTGCGACCAAAGGCGCACCGTCAAGATTGGCATCGGCAACTCCTGTCATTAAGTTCGTTGCACCAGGCCCCAAAGTTGATAGACAAACCCCCGCTTTTCCCGTTAATCGTCCATAGACATCGGCCATAAAAGCGGCTCCCTGTTCATGGCGAGTGGTGATAAAGCGAATGGATGAATTTTTGAGAGCTTCGAGAATATGGAGGTTTTCTTCGCCAGGAAGCCCAAAAATATACTCTACCCCTTCATTTTCCAAACATTGAACCAGTAAGTCTGCGGTGTTTAACTGACCCATAACCTTTAGATTGAACCCTCGAATGTATAAAACTAGGCTAAAAAGGATGACCCTTCTAGACGCGAAAATGATTCCCTCAAAAAAAGAGCGATCGCATAATCCATCTTTCTAGCCTAGCGAATTCAGCCACTTTTTGCCGCTTCATTTAGAAAAACAATTTCTTCGATCAGTAGAGTTGAGGTGAAAAGATGGTTATATTGGTTGCGTAAACGGCGATCGCCTATCATTCCTCTTTGAGATCAGCGACGACCATTAAAAACATGACACAATTCTAAAACCTTTGTTTGCAAACAAGACAGGGGTTCGGAGCCACGTTTAAGTTGGAACTCCAAGGCCAATAGGAGATGCAAACAAGCTAATAATTGCTTTCCCGTAATAGGTTGTAATTCCTTCCGCAAAAAATAGAGCCGTTTAGGATTGGCTAAATCTGCCGCCGCCGCGATCGCTTTTTCATCTTTTTCACCCGCTTCTAGACAAATCTTAATCGCTGTCCAAGTGCGAAATTGACCGACGAGAGTGGCCACAATTTTGAGGGCAGGTTCGTTGCGGATTAATAATTCTGCCACTAAACGTAAGGCTTTTTCCCCATTTCCTTGACGAATCGCTTCTGCTAATTGCAGACTGTTTTGGGTGCTGGCATTCACTAATAAATTAATGGTTTCCGTATCTAAGACTTGGGGATTGCCTTCAGTATAAAGTTTTAATTTTTTTAATTCATTCCAAATTTGCCGCGTATTATTTCCCAAGGATTCTGCTAGTAATTGTTGGGCATTCGGAGTTAATTTTAAGGAAAGATCCTGAGCGATTTGTTGAACTTGGAGGACTAATTCTTCCGTTTTCCAAGGTGAAATTAAGGCAAATTCTTTAACTTGGGCAATACTTTGTAATAATTTGGTTGATTTGAGGCGACCATCTAGTTTTTTGCTAGAGGTAAATAATAAATGACTATTCGTAGGAATCGCAGAACCGACTTCTTTTAATTTTGCGAGTAATGGTTCGGGACATTGTTGACCCAAAGTTGATTCGACTACCCAAACCACGCGATCACCGAAACCAAAGGGGGGGGTCATGGCTTGATTTAATGCCTGTTGGGTCGCATCGGATTGATCACCTGAAATCTTTTCAAAGTTAAAGGAAACCCAGGAAGGATCTAACACGCGATCGCGTAGATGATTAACTGCTTGATTGAGGGTAAAGTCGTCTTCTCCCCAATAAAAATAAATTGGCATAATTGATTAAGCTTTATTAAGTTTTATCAAGAAAATTGAGTGATACAATAAGAGTTTTATTGTATCTTTTTGAAAAATTGACTTTAAGGATTTAAACTAATAGGCAAATTTATTTTTTAGCTTATCGTCTCTTGTCAAACTATTTTTTATCTTTAACCTACAGAAAAAACAATGCAACAACTTTCTGCCATTACTAAAACACTTATTCTGACGGGATTTTCTGCTTTGTCTTTATTTGCTATTTCTCCCGCCCAAGCCGCTTATTTTGGGGGTTTAGGTTGGCTTTCTAATACTTCGTCTAGTTATGCGAATGGTATATCAGCCGATGGTTCTGTTGTTGTTGGAAGCAATAGGAATGCTAATGGATATTTTGAGGCATTTCGTTGGACTCAAGCGACTGGCATGGTAGGTTTAGGCTTTTTGGATTCTAACAATCAGTATAGCTTTGCTAATGGAGTATCAGCCGATGGCTCTGTTGTTGTTGGCCAAAGTGGATATTTTGGAGAGGCATTCCGTTGGACTCAATCAGATGGCATGGTTAGCTTAGGTAGCGACACAATAAGTGCTAGTGATGTATCAGCCGATGGCTCTGTTGTTGTTGGCACTATGAAAGCTGACATTTTTGACTATAGAAATCGCAATGAAGCATTTCGTTGGACTCAAATGCATGGATTGGTTCGCTTAGGTACCCTTGGGAACTGTGGAGATGAAGGCTGTCATAGTCATGCTCCTAATTATTTCTCTAGTTCGGCTACTGCTGTATCAGCTGACGGCTCTGTTGTTATTGGCGACAGTAATGCTCTTAATGGTTTCTCTGAGGGCTTTCGTTGGACTCAATCAGAGGGCATGGTTAACTTACATAATCGTCATCCTAGTGATGTGTCAGCCGATGGTTCCAAGATTGTTGGCACTATTTGGGGTAATGGTCAAGTTAAAGCATTCCGTTCGACTTCATATGACATTATTAGTTTAGGTTTTCTTTCTGGGGCTAATTCTAGTTCAGCGACTGCTGTATCAGCTGACGGCTCTATTATTGTTGGTGCAAGTGGAAGTGAAGCATTTCGTTGGACTCAAGGAGGAGGTATGGTGAGCCTAAAAGAAACATTAATCGGTAAGGGTTTAGACGTAAGTGGCTGGTCACTAACTTCTGCAAATGCTATCTCAGCAGATGGTTTTACGATTGTTGGGAATGGAATAAATCCCTCGGGACAAACTGAAGCATGGTTCGCTAATTTGTCACCTGAACCTGTCCCTGAACCGTTGACAATTTTGGGTTCAATGGCGGCGATCGCATTTGCGGCTGGTTTTGAACGTAAATTCAGCAAAAATAAATCTGAAGAAAAAGATCCAGAAGACTAATGTTTTGTTTTTTAAACTAAAGTAAACCCAGGCGGGATCTAAAACGCGATCGCGTAGGTGATGAACGACTTGATTAAGGGTAAAGTCATCTTCTCCCCAATAAAAATAAATTGGCATGATTGATTAAGTTTTATTAAGAAAATTGAGTGATGCAACAGGAATTTCATTATACTTTGTTGCAAAATTGATTTTAAGGATTTACACTAATAGGCAAATTTATTTTTTAGCGTATGGTCTCTTGTCAAACTATTTTTTATTTTTAACCTACAGAAAAAATAATGCAACAACTTTCTGCCATTACTAAAACACTGATTCTTACGGGATTTTCTGCCTTGTCTCTATGGACTAGTGCCGCACAAGCCGCTTCTTTTAGGGGTTTGGGTTTTCTTTCTAATTCTTCTGATATTTTTTATAGCTATGCTGATATTGTATCAGCTGATGGCTCTGTTATTGTTGGCTACGGTAGTAGTGTTAATGGAGGTGAGTCATTTCGTTGGACTGAATCGGGTGGCATGGTTGCTCTTCCTGGTATCTATGCTACAGGTGTATCAGGCGATGGCTCTGTTATTGTTGGTATCAGTCCTATTGGTTTTCAGGAATATGAGGCATTTCGTTGGACTGAATCGGGTGGCATGGTTGGTCTGGGCGATCTTCCTGGTTATTATCCTTCTATCGTAGCTAGTGGTGTATCAGGCGATGGCTCTGTTATTGTTGGCTACGGTCAAAGTTTTACAGCAATTTCCGATCAAACACACCACGAAAAAGCTATCTCAAAGGCTCAAAGTAGAGACCACAATGTTGGAACCAATCA
>QBMS01000106.1 GCA_003249095.1 Snowella sp. | reverse complement strand
GAAGCACTTTATCCTCTCACCATATCTTACTGTTTTTGTCAATGCGTAACTTCTATCATCGCTTTTACTACTATTCCTGCACTAATCTTCTCTTGGGAGTTTTCTCCAATTTCTTGATTAATTATTTCTACCAACCCCATTTGGTCGACTATTCCCGCTATTATCCCTAAATGGTCTATATTTCTGATTTTTAGTTGATCCATTGTTTTTTCCAAAACACTATTTTACCTTTTTCTGTTTCTCTAGTCCATATAGTACAAATGTATTATCCTGTCCCTTGAGTCAACCTGCGGAATGTGGGTTTAAACATTTTTTCCTTCGTAAAAACCGTTAATTATTTCTTATTCCGCAGAAGTTTGGATCTGAGGGAAACAAAATCTTTTTATTTTTCTAGATTGCGATTCTTGGTTTGATGGGAGATAGACTGTAAACTCTAACCCATACGACTGAGAAAGGTTTTGAGTCGATCACTCTTAGGGTTACTGAAAACATCATCGGGATGGCCAGCTTCTTCCACAATCCCTTCATTAAAAAAGAGAACTTTATTCGAGACTTCACGGGCAAACTGCATTTCGTGGGTAACCACAGCCATCGTCATACCTTCTTCCGCCAATTGTTTCATTACACTTAGCACTTCCCCCACCAATTCGGGATCAAGCGCACTCGTCGGTTCATCAAATAGCAAAACTTCGGGTTTCATGCACAACCCCCGCGCGATCGCCACCCGTTGTTTTTGTCCCCCCGATAACTGGTCAGGATAGGAATCTGCCTTAGAGCCTAGACCAACTTTTTCTAAATACATTAAAGCCCGTTCCTTACATTCCGCTAAGGGCAATTTTAAAACTTTTTGAGGAGCCAACATCAAATTTTGTAAAACGGTCAAATGGGGAAATAAATTAAAATGCTGAAACACCATTCCCACTCGCACCCGCAACTTTCGTAATTCATTTTGACTCACATTTTGTGCAGACAGATCTCCCCCAGCAACACTCAATTTACCGCCACTAATCACTTCCAATCGGTTTAAACAACGCAAAAAAGTGCTTTTTCCACAGCCAGAAGGGCCAATAATCGAAATCACGTCGCCTGGGTACATTGCGCCATTAACTCCCTTGAGTACCTTTAATGAACCAAAGCTTTTTTGAAGATCCTCGCAAACAACGATGGGCAGAGCGGCGGTCATGGCGAATTATCCTACTGAATTGTTATTTTCTTCAAAATATCTAAAGTTTTTCGTCTTAATTGTATAGAAAATTACATTTTTTATCCAGTTGAAGATGAATACTATTGGGGAAATGCAGGATAGAAAGTTTTTACCCTGGGTCTTCTGTGCGGGATTTGGTTGAGGAGAAAAAATTAATCAACATGAAATTTTTTAAAGGATTAGGTCAATTTCGTCACTTAATTTTGGCGTTTTTAGGACTATTTTTAGTATTTGGACTACAGATTATTCCTGCGGTTTCTCAGGATGCGGGCAAGACTTTCATCGTTGCGACGGAACCAACCTTTCCTCCCTTTGAAATGATCGATAAAAATACAGGAACCTTAACGGGTTTTGATATTGATTTAATTAAAGCCATTGGTAAGGAAGTTGATCTCAATATCCAGATCGAAAGTCTGCCCTTCGATGGTATTATTCCTGCGTTGCAATCAGGGACTATCCAGGCGGCGATTAGTGGCATTACGATTACGGCAGAACGCGCTCAATCCATCGCTTTTGCCAGTCCTTATTTTAAAGCGGCATTAGCGATCGCCGTCCAGAAAAATAACAATAGTATCAAAAGCATAGAAGATCTCAAGGGCAAAAGAATTGCGGTACAGATCGGCACAACGGGAGCAATGGAAGCGGCAAAGGTTCCCAATGCCCAAATTGTCACCTTCGATTCTGCGGCGATCGCGCTCCAGGAACTGGTTAATGGCAAAGTCGATGCGGTGATCAACGATGGCCCTGTGACCCTTTTTGCGATCAAAGAAGCGGGATTAGCAGGGGTTAAAATTGCCGCCGAAACGGGAACGGAAGATTATTATGGGATTGCCATGCCCAAACCTCGTTCTGAAGCTCTCAACCTCAACCGATCGCTAGTGAACTACGGACTTTTTAAAGTTATTGAAAAAGGAACCTACAGGGCAATTTATCAAAAATGGTTTGGTGCCGAGCCGCCTTTCTTGCCCCTAGTCGCCCCTGCCGTGATAGGAAATGCTGATGCGATCGCAACTAATGAGACTGGGCCTGCCGAAAACTTCTTTGTGGCTCTCTTCCGCAACCTCATTCGCGGTGCTGGTGTTACCGTTCTGTTAACCATTTTTGCCGTTTTCTTTGGGCTGATTGGAGGAACCTTCGTTGCCCTTGGATTACTGTCTCCCGTTGCCATTGTGCAGTGGTTTTTCCGTATTTATGTGGAGTTTTTCCGAGGAACTCCTATGCTGGTGCAACTCTTTATCATTTACTTTGGTTTACCAGGGTTATTTAAAGAAATTGGACTGGAATGGACATTGGAACGTTTTCCTGCGGCGGTAATTGCCCTCAGTTTAAATGTGGCGGCTTATCTGGCAGAAATTATTCGGGGCGGTATTCAATCCATTGATCCAGGGCAGGCGGAAGCTTGTCAATCCTTGGGAATGAGTCCTTTCCAAACCATGAAAGAAGTTATTTTTCCTCAGGCCTTTCGACGAGTTATCCCACCTTTAGGGAATGAATTTATTACCCTAATCAAAGATACGAGTTTAACGGCAGTTATTGGTTTTAGTGAACTCTTCCGAGAAGGTCAATTGGTGGTGGCTGTTACCTACAAATCCTTTGAAGTTTATATTGCGGTTGCACTGGTTTATTTAGTGTTGACCACGATTTCTTCTTTCTTCTTTAAATGGTTAGAAACTTATCTAGATCCCATCGGTCAAGCTAAAAAGAAAGCCGCTTAAGGGTCAATTTTATCTCAATATTTTTACTTTTTTATTTAGGTGAGGAGTGTGTCATGTTAAACAATTTGAGTAAGGTTTTCGGGATCGGGTTAATCGGTTTAGGAATCACTCCTTTATTTTCGGGAGTCGCCCTAGCCAATGAGGATAACCTTGAATCCATCCAAGCATTTCAAAAACAGTCCGCCGCGATCGCCAACAAACGTCAAAATCTGCAACTTAAAACCTTTCAAGATGGAGGTTTCAGTAGCGACATGGGAAAAATCACCCATGTCTCAGATATGGACTCGCGATCGATGAATCAGGTGACCAGCGTGAATGAACTCAGGGATGTGCAACCGACTGAATGGGCCTATGAAGCCCTGAAAAGCTTAGTCGAACGCTATGGTTGCATCGTGGGTTATCCCGATCGCACTTTTCGAGGAAATCGCGCCCTCAGCCGTTGGGAATTTGCGGCGGGTTTAAATGCTTGCATGAATGTGATGGAGCGTTTATTGCAGGAAAATGTCGCTGTTTTACGGGAAGACATCGACAAGCTCAAACAATTAGCCCAACAATTTGAACAGGAAATAGGGGCAATGGGGGCAAGGGTCGATAACCTCGAAACGCGGACAGCCTATTTAGAAGACCATCAATTTTCCACGACGACAAAACTCAATGGTGATGTGATCTTCATTTATTCAGGCGTTGGCGGATCAGAACAGGCAGACGGCCCACCGAATCAACCCATTCAAAATGGACAGATCACCGCCAATTACCGATCGCGGATGAATTTTGATACCAGCTTTACAGGAGAAGATCAACTCCGAGTCCGAATCCAAACGGCTAACTATTTCTTGGCAAGAGCGGGAAGCAATCTCACCGACTTTAACTTTAGTGTTGCCAGTGATAGAAACGTTCCCCAGGTGAATAAACTGCAATATCGTTTTCCTGTGGGTGAGAGCTTGACCGTTTGGATCAATGGCGCGAAAATCACCCTTGATGATGTTGCCGATCCCCTGGCTCCCTTTACCAATTCCTTTACCGATGGAGCCTTATCCTTCTTTGGTGCGATCGCCCCGATTTATTTACTCAGCGATAACACAGGGCCAGGCGCAGGAGCCTCCTACAGTTTTAGTAAGAATTTAAGTTTAGGAGCCTTTTATTCCGCAGGAAAAGGGTATAGTCCCGAATCAGGGCAGGGTTTATTTAACGGGCAATATGTTGCAGGAACCCAATTAACCTATCTTCCTTCCGCCGACACAGGCATTGGGATTGCCTACTCCCGCCAATATATTCCTCAAAATCAATACGATAGCTTTGGAGTGGCAGGATTTACAGGTTTAGCCAATGCAGATAATCCCTTTAGTTTTGCCAATCGGGACAATTTTGGGGATGGAAACGCGACTTCCTCCGATAATATTGCTATCTTGGGAACCTGGCGCATCGCTCCTGGTTTCAGCATGGAAGGTTGGGGAATGTACACCAGTGCTTATGCCGAAGGCGGCGATCGCGCGGGAGATAGTGCCGATATTTGGAACTGGAAAGTCAGTTTTGCGTTTCCTGACTTATTTCAAGAAGGAAATCTCGGCGTAATTTCAGTAGGTCAACCCCCCTATGCCGCCACCCTTAGTAACAACAACAATCTCCCTGACGTAACGCCTTCAACAACGACGGCTCCTTGGTTTGCGGAAAGTTTTTATGTCTTTAAGGTGAATGAGAATATCTCCATTTCCCCAGGACTTTGGGTCGGCACGAGTCCCGCTAATGAGCGTGATCCCCTCTGGATTGGAGCAATTCGTACTAGCTTTAAGTTCTAGAATCCTCAAAATCACGAACTGTGGTCACAATTATCCCTAGTTAAGACCGCAGTTTTTTTAATGTCGTTTTTGAGGTCAAAATCAAAATATTTACCTAGCTTGCTTGCATTCAGAGAAAATAACAGAGACAATATCCATCAAAAGTTCTATTTTAAATAACCCCCCGTGATTGCCATTTACCCAGGTAGCTTTGATCCCATTACCCTCGGTCATCTTGATATTATTGAACGAGGAGCCAAATTGTTTGAGCAGGTGATTGTGGCAGTCCTGTGTAATCCTAGTAAATCCCCTCTTTTTTCTGTAGAAACACGGATAGAGCAAATTCGGGAATCAACCCAACATCTGAGGAATATCGAAGTCGATAGTTTCACAGGATTAACGGTAGAATATGCAAAATCGCGTCAAGCCAGCGTCCTATTACGAGGGTTACGAGTCCTCTCTGATTTTGAAAAAGAATTACAGATGGCTCATACTAATCAGACGCTCTGGGACGGAATTGAGACAGTTTTTTTAGCGACTACCAAAGAATATAGCTTCTTAAGTAGTAGTATTGTCAAAGAAATCGCCCAATTTGGGGGAACGATCGATCACCTAGTCCCTGAAAATATCGCTAGAGATATCTACGTATATTACAGTTAGACTAGTAAAGTTAAAATGAATCTATAAAAAATTTATCGCTAACTATGACACGCCGAGAGAATCCCACTCCTGAAACCAATCAATCCAATACGGCTACTCGTCGTCGGATTGTCGATTTTGATGTCCAACAAGAGTTAGCGGAATTACAAGAGTTAATTTATGAAAGCTTTCATATTCCCCTGACAAATTGGACGGTCGTGGATGAGGGTAAACTTCTCGATCAAATCGAAATGATTAGTGATAATTTACCTGAAGCGATTCAGAAGGCCCTGGCTGTATTAGATCAAGAAGAATCAATCATGACCCAGGCGGAAGCCTATGCCCAACGAATTGTCCAGTCAGCCCAACAACAAGCGGCGGAAATATTAGATCAATCGGGCATTATTCAACAAGCCGAACAACAAGCCAGCCAGATTCGTCTCCAAGTGCAACAGGAGGTGGAGGCCCTGCAACGTCAAACGATGAGTGAGTTAGAGCAAATTCGACAGGTGACGACCCAAGAAGTCCAGCAGTTTCGTCAACAGACGACCCAAGAGGTTCAACAGTATCGCCAACAAACGGTGCGAGAATGCCAGGAAATTCAGCAAGATGCGGATAAATATGCAGATGCGGTACTGAGTCGAATTGAGCGGGATTTGGGAGAAATGATGCGGATCGTGGCCAATGGTCGGCAACGGTTGTATGAAAATCCACCGAACCAGAATTCGGTTAATCAAAATATGATTACTCCCCAAACGAATCAGGTTTCTACCAGGGTTGCTGAACGGGCCGAACGACCGAGAAAACGCACTCGTTAGACTCTAGGGCGATTTAGATGTCATTTGCTTTCCGATATTATTTTGCTACTCTGACTAATTTTGAGGTCAGGTTGATCACTTTTTTACAAATTGAGGTGATTCAGTCCGCGATCGCGTTTTTAGCTAAAGTTTTTTTCAAAAATCTCCTATATCCTAGAAATAGCAAAGATAAATAAAATATTTTTCTAAACACACTTAACCCAAGACAGTGTAAGCTATGCCCACAATGATTGAAACAGATTTAAAGGAAATTCTAGGGGAATTTAAGCAAGAATTCACCAAAATTAATCAGCGACTAGATCGGATGGAGACTGACTTAACCACGATCAAAGTTGATGTGGCAACAGTTAAGACAACGGTTAATTCTCTAGAAACCCGAATGGATAAGCTAGACAACCGACTAGACAAAATCGATACGGAGCAGAAAACATTAATTAAGGATATTGCCGACCTAAAAGGGGCAAAATCTTTGATTATTCCAATTATCGTTGCAGTGACGACCAGTTTGATTACCTTACTAATTCGGGCGATTCCTAACCCTTAAATAAATGGCGATCGCGTCGTCGAGCAATGAGTGAAGCGATCAAAGCTCAAGATTTCCATTACCAGAAGAGTCGGTCAAATCGCTAAATAATTTTCATCTCTGTAAGCACTTCTACTTTCTTCGGCGAGGGATATGTGACAATAAAGTTCGTTATCCCTACAATAAAGACGAATTGCTAAATTAGGTATTTTATGGAACTGCTTTATCAATATGCCTGGATCATTCCTGTGTTGCCCTTGGTTGCAGCCATGATTGTCGGTCTGGGATTAATTTCTTTTAATCAAGTTACCAATGGATTGCGTCAACTCAATGCGGTACTGATTGTTTTTTTCCTCGGTACAGCAATGGTCTTATCGATTGGCTTATTGGTCAGTCAACTGCAAGGTCATGAATCCTATCGCTATATGTTGGAGTGGGCCTCGGCGGGCAACTTTAAGCTAGAAATGGGATTTGTGATCGACCATCTCAGCGCACTCATGCTGGTGATTGTCACCTCCGTTGCCTTTCTGGTGATGATCTATACCGATGGCTACATGGCCCATGACGCTGGCTATGTGCGGTTTTATGCCTATTTAAGTTTATTTGCGTCCTCCATGTTGGGGTTAGTGATCAGTCCCAATCTTGTTCAGGTTTATATCTTCTGGGAATTAGTGGGGATGTGTTCCTATTTGCTGATTGGCTTTTGGTATGACCGCAAAGCCGCCGCCGATGCCTGTCAAAAAGCTTTTGTGACCAATCGAGTCGGTGACTTTGGTTTGCTCTTAGGAATTTTGGGTTTATATTGGGCGACCAATAGTTTTGATTTTCCTGTGATTGGAGAACGTTTAGAACAATTGGTTTCTTCAGGAGCCATGAGTGGCGCGATCGCATCTTTCTTGGCAATTTTAGTTTTTCTGGGGCCAGTCGCAAAATCCGCCCAGTTTCCCCTGCACGTTTGGTTGCCCGATGCAATGGAAGGCCCGACCCCTATTTCGGCATTGATTCATGCGGCGACGATGGTGGCGGCGGGGGTATTCCTGATTGCTCGGCTCTATCCCGTCTTTGAACCCTTACCGGTCGTCATGGACGTGATCGCCTGGACAGGTTGCACAACCGCCGTTTTAGGAGCAACGATCGCCTTAACGCAAAATGACATTAAAAAAGGATTAGCCTATTCCACCATTTCCCAGTTGGGTTATATGGTCATGGCAATGGGAATTGGGGCCTATTCGGCGGGATTATTCCACCTGATGACCCATGCTTTCTTTAAAGCCATGCTCTTCCTCTGTTCGGGTTCTGTCATTCATGGCATGGAAGCGGTTGTCGGTCACGATCCCATTTTGGCGCAGGATATGCGAATAATGGGCGGTTTACGCAAATATATGCCCGTTACTGCGACTTGCTTCTTAATTGGAACCCTGGCCATTTGTGGGATTCCTCCCTTTGCAGGTTTTTGGTCTAAAGATGAAATTCTCGGTTTGGCCTTCCAAGCAAATCCTGCTCTCTGGGCGATCGGTTGGTTAACGGCGGGTTTAACGGCTTTTTATATGTTCCGTATGTACTTCCTGACCTTTGAAGGCGGGTTTCGGGGTAATGATCAATCCTTAAAAAATAAGGTGATGGAATTCTATGGACTGCTCACTCCCGCTTTTGGGCCTGGCGCAATGGATGTCAAGGAGTTAGATCATGATACTCATCACAGTCATTCCCCCCACGAGTCGCCCATCGCCATGACCCTACCCTTGATGGTGTTGGCCGTTCCCTCGGTTCTCATTGGTTTAATCGGCAAACCCTGGGCTAACCAGTTTGAAGCGTTTATCCATGCCCCAGGCGAAGTCGTGGAAGCCGTAACGGAATTTGATTGGTCTGAGTTTTATGTGATGGCAGGAAGTTCCATTGGGATCGGTTTAATCGGCATCAGTATTGCCATTTTGATGTATCTGCAACACAAAATTGATCCCGCCGCGATCGCCGAAAAATTCCCGACTCTTTACCGTTTGTCTTTAAATAAATGGTATTTCGATGATATTTATGATGCCATCTTTGTGAGAGGTTCACGTCGTTTAGCCCGTCAAATTATGGAAGTGGATTATCGGGTGATTGATGGAGCCGTTAACCTCACGGGTTTAGTGACTTTGGTTAGTGGTGAAGGATTGAAATACCTAGAAAATGGTCGCGCTCAATTCTATGCGTTGATTGTATTTGCGGCTGTTTTAGGATTTGTTGTTGTGTTTAGTGTGGTTTAATTTCTAAACTTTTTATATTGCAAGCATTCTCTTAAATGAGGGTGCTTGTTTTTTATCAACCCAACCTACAGATCGGCGATCGCCCTTAAGATTTGCTATAGTGAAAATAGTAACACTCTAGGATGTTATTGATTATGGCAACTGTTCAAACTATCGATTATAAAAGTGATTTTGCTCTTTGGCTTGAAGAAACAGTCACGAATTTGAAATCGCAGAATTTCCAACAAGTAGATTGGGAAAATTTGATTGAGGAGGTAGAGTCCTTGGGAAAAAGTCAACGTAGTGCCGTGCGTAGTTATTTAGTGCGTCTTCTAGAGCATTTGCTGAAGCGTTGTTATGGGTCAATACCTGATTGTAATTGTGGTTGGGAAATTGAAATTCGTGATTTTCGTCAACGTTTAATGTTTGAGTTAGAAGATTCGCCAAGTTTGAAAAATTTTATTGTGGAGATTTTGCCGAAGTGTTACGGGATTGCGTTAGATAACGTTAAAGATAGTTATCCCAATGTTATTTTTCCTGATTATTGTCCTTTTTCTAACGAAGTAGAAATATTATTAAATGATAGATTTTGGGAAAAAGACTAAGATTGCAGTAGAGATAAATTGATCAATAGAAATTCCATCACGGCTTGCCAGTTCACATAAGCCTTTCTGTAGCAAATAAAACACCGATCAACCAGCCTGTTAACCCATTAACTCGATCCTCGATAATATCCAGACGTTTATCAAGACCTGACACTTTTTCGTCCAGGGTAGCTATTTGTCCTGATAATCTTTCTTCCATGAAAGCTTGCTTTGATAATCATAATACAACAGTTTTTTAGTCAATGAAATGTGAATTATCCGTCTCTGCGATCGCCTAGAAGATAAGTCGAATATTAAAAATGCGCTCACACTGATTGGAATTTACCCTGAAAAAATGTTTTTATTCAAACAAAAATAAGGCAACAGATAGGCGATCTCGCATGGCGATCGCACTGTTTTTCAACGGGAATCTGTGATGTGATCGCGGCCTACCTTATCACCTTCAATTTTATCCTGGGCAATATTGTCTCCGCTCTCATTAGTTTGAACTGTGACAGTCGAGTTTTGAATAAGAACTGAGGCTTTGTGACTTTTGATTGTTTCATCTTCAGATACTTCAGCAATATAAGCCGCAAGAAGATATAACTCTTCCTTTAGTTGGTCTAGGTCTTTGCCTGATAAACTATCCTTGTCGTCAATTTTCTCAACGATCCCTATGATTTGATCTGAGATTTCTTCTTTAATTCTTAAAATTTCATCTTCAAGTATATCTCTTATTTGCTGTTGCAACCCTTCAGATAATCGTTGAATTTTTTTAGAGCGTTCCTTGTTTAGACGTGTCAACTTGTCTTGGATTTTACTCATTGTTAAGCTACTCCCCAAGTTTGGCCAGCCCTCTGGTAATACGCTCTTTTAAAACTTCCCGTTGACTGAGCAGTTTTGGGTCTCTTTGATAAATAGTAAATGGTTCAATCCCATTCATTAATAGCTGAACGTCAATTGGCGTTGTCATACCATCAGGAATAATTTCGCGTATTCCTTGCCTTTCACAAGCTAAAAGAGTTTGATAGTCAACAGAAAAATTCGGGTGGTTCGGAATCGGCACACGTGCTGAGACTGGAAGATTGGGATAAATCATGTGAATACTATCCAATTCATACCGAATGGCCGCGAGGGCATCACGTCGAGTATTCAGTAAACCAATAACAAAAACGTTAATCGTTTTTTCTTCAAAATCAGCAACAATTTGAGCGATATTTTCTTTTAAATTTAAAACGACACCATTGCGCCAAACATAATTTTGAACGATAAATTGATTTTGACGTGCAATAAAACGAGTTATTATACTTCGTGGCAAAAAATAGTAATGATATTGAAATTGCAGAGAGTCACTCCAATCCTGTAATTCAACTTCTAGGGGAATTTCTTGAGAAAGCAGATTTGGAATAAGAAAATGTTCATTTTCCAGTTCATAGCACCACTCAAAAGATTGCATAATGTCAAGAATAAAGCTATGTTTATTCACAGGATAACGATTACAGTCTAAGATTTTTGTTAGTGAATCGAAAGATACAACACCTTTATCCTCTCTAATTAAACTAGAATCGAAAATCGAATAAATTGCTTCTATTAACCATCTAAAATTGATAATAATCGTATCATTAAGTCGAGAATTATCAAAATAAAGAACAGAACCGAGGTCATGGAGAAAATTAATTAGCAGAGATTGATCTGTTGATTTAATTAGACCATGTTCGACACAGATTGACTGATACTCTTCATAGGCAATATAATCTTCATCTAACTGGGCTAAAGTTGCCTTGATTTCAAACCATGTTTTTGGTATTAGATCAAAAATATGAGGAAGAGACGAAATAGTCTGTTTGATAAAATCGCGCAAGCTATCAATTCCTGCACCTGTTAAACAGGAAACTTCAAGAATGGCTTGAATGTTAGGATATTTAGAGAGTAAAGCCTTTCGATGTATCTCTAGTGGCTGTTCATCAGATTTGTTTCCTACAATTAAAATAGGGGAATTGCCGCCAAATGTTTCTATTATCTTAAGCCAATATTCAAGGCGATTTTCTTCTTCGGAAGCACGATTGTTCAATACAAGGAGATATAAAGTGCGTCTAGTCAAAAAAAGTTGATGGGTTGCATGATAAATTTCTTGACCACCAAAATCCCATAAATCAAGCTTAATTGATTGATCGTTTATATTTAATAACCATGATTTAATGTCAATCCCTCCAGTCATGTTTTCGCTTGTATCAAAAGTTCTATCTGTTAACCGTTTAATAAGAGATGTTTTACCAACTCCTGCTTCTCCAACAAAAACAACCCTAGCTTCATTCAGAAGGAAATTTCCATAATCACTAACTTCTGGGTTTGATATTGTAGAATGGTTTGTCACCGTTTGCGGCAAATCTTGTTTACTCATTGATTTTTTCCGAATTTTTTACAAAACTATCAAAATTATTATTAAGGACTATTAATCATCGGTTTCAGATTTAACTTTCAATTAAAATAGATCTTGCAATTAAAATAGATCTTTTTTTTTACACTATCTAAGCATCAATAAAACCTTTTAGAGTAGCAATTGTGATTTTGGCAACGGGATGATTAATCGCTTCTTCTAAAGCCGTCGCACCACCTTCTTTGATGGCATTAAACGTTCGTTGCTTCAGAGTAGGATTAGCCTCAATACTTTCAATGATTTTAGTACTCATCTGTATTTGTCCTAATGGAGTGCTGCTATCATAATCTTGAGAAAGTTGAGCAATCAGATTTTGAATGTCCTGAGCCGCTTGAACTAAGTTTTGGGAATGGTAATGAACGATTTTGTCACGACCAATCTTATCCCCTGCGATTTTGTCACCCGCAATATTATCACCGCCTCCGTCATTTCGTTGGTAAATGTTGGACATTTTCAGCTTTTTACAAAGTAATTCTTATTTCCCTCAGTTTCTATATAAACAAAACTGGCGAGTTTAGCCCCCATTCTAACAACAAAAGTCAAGAGCGATCGCAGTGAACCAAGAATCCCCTTCCATGAATAAAAGACAGATTGAATCTAGAGAAAAAATGGGGATCACCGATCCCAGTATCAAAAAGGACGAAAAGGACTAAATATCAGAAAAATGGTTTATTTTATTGAAATACAAAGATTTTTGCGGTTCTGATTTTAGACAGAACTATCCAGTTATCCGTAATTTTAGCAACATATCTGTACCGAAAACGACAGCGAGAAAAGAACCCTGTGCTAGAATCAGCTATACACAGGGCAAGCTGAGGTGATGGTAAGGTTATGTTTGAACGCTTTACAGAAAAGGCTATTAAAGTAATCATGCTCGCTCAAGAAGAAGCCCGTCGCCTCGGACATAATTTCGTTGGCACGGAACAAATTCTCTTGGGCTTGATTGGTGAAGGTACGGGAGTCGCGGCCAAGGTTTTGAAATCAATGGGGGTCAATCTTAAAGATGCTCGCATTGAAGTCGAAAAAATCATTGGGCGTGGTTCTGGCTTTGTGGCGGTGGAAATTCCCTTCACCCCAAGGGCCAAAAGAGTTCTGGAGCTTTCTTTAGAAGAGGCTCGCCAACTAGGTCATAACTACATCGGCACGGAACATCTACTTCTGGGTTTAATCCGCGAAGGAGAAGGCGTTGCAGCCAGAGTTCTGGAGAATTTGGGAGTGGATCTTTCTAAGGTTCGTACCCAAGTCATTCGGATGCTCGGCGAAACGGCAGAAGTTACCGCAGGTGGCGGTGGTGGTGGACGAACCAAAACGCCTACCCTAGACGAATTTGGCTCGAATCTGACCCAATTAGCGGCTGATGGTAAACTTGATCCCGTTGTGGGTCGTCAAAAAGAAATTGAACGGGTGATCCAGATTTTGGGTCGTCGGACTAAAAATAATCCTGTTTTAATCGGGGAACCAGGGGTCGGTAAAACCGCGATCGCGGAGGGATTGGCCCAACGCATTGCTAATAAAGATATTCCCGACATCCTAGAAGAAAAGCGTGTTATGACCCTAGATATTGGTCTACTGGTCGCAGGAACCAAGTATCGCGGGGAATTTGAAGAACGCTTGAAAAAAATTATGGATGAAATTCGTCAGGCAGGTAATGTGATCCTGGTGATTGACGAAGTTCATACCCTCATTGGGGCGGGGGCTGCCGAGGGCGCGATCGATGCCGCCAATATTCTCAAACCTGCTTTGGCACGGGGAGAATTGCAGTGCATTGGTGCCACGACCCTGGATGAGTACCGTAAGCACATTGAACGAGATGCCGCTCTGGAACGGCGTTTTCAGCCTGTCATGGTCGGAGAACCCTCGGTGGATGAAACCATTGAAATTCTCTACGGACTACGGGAACGTTACGAACAGCATCATAAGTTGAAAATCTTAGATGAAGCCTTAGTTGCGGCGGCGAAACTGGCTGATCGTTACATTTCTGACCGATTTTTACCCGATAAAGCCATTGATTTAATCGATGAAGCGGGTTCGCGGGTTCGTTTGATTAATTCCCAATTGCCCCCTGCGGCCAAGGAATTAGACAAGGAATTACGGCAGATTCTTAAGCAAAAAGATGATGCGGTGCGGGGTCAAAAATTCGATGAAGCGGGTAAACTCCGCGATCGCGAAATGGAGATCAAACAACAAATCCGAGAAATCGCATCGGCCAAGAAAAACGAAGGAGACAGCGATGAACCCCAGGTAACATCGGAAGAAATCGCCCATATTGTCGCCTCTTGGACAGGCGTTCCCGTTAATAAACTGACGGAAACCGAGTCTGACAAACTGATGCACATGGAAGATACCCTCCACCAGCGTTTGATTGGTCAAGAAGATGCGGTAAAAGCGGTTTCTCGTGCCATTCGTCGGGCGCGAGTCGGACTCAAAAATCCCAATCGTCCGATCGCAAGCTTCATCTTTTCTGGGCCAACTGGGGTTGGAAAAACCGAGTTAACCAAGGCTCTGGCAGCCTATTTCTTCGGTTCAGAAGATGCCATGATTCGCTTGGATATGTCGGAGTTCATGGAGCGTCACACCGTTTCTAAATTGATTGGTTCTCCTCCAGGCTATGTTGGCTATAACGAAGGCGGTCAGTTAACAGAAGCCGTGCGTCGTCGTCCCTACACCGTCGTACTGTTTGATGAAATTGAAAAAGCCCACCCCGATGTCTTCAATATGCTCTTGCAGATATTGGAAGATGGTCGTCTGACGGATGCCAAGGGTCGGACAGTGGACTTCAAGAATACGCTCTTGATCATGACCTCCAATATTGGTTCTAAGGTTATTGAAAAA
Organism: Snowella sp.; assembly: GCA_003249095.1. Taxonomy (GTDB): domain Bacteria; phylum Cyanobacteriota; class Cyanobacteriia; order Cyanobacteriales; family Microcystaceae; genus Snowella. The sequence continues at coordinate 667 of QBMS01000106.1, read as the reverse complement.
GGTGGCGGCGGACTTGGCTTTGAGTTTGAAAATGATCAAGCAGAAGCCCAGTACAATCGGATTCGCTCCTTGGTGAATGAAGAACTGAAACAATACTTCCGTCCTGAGTTCCTCAACCGACTCGATGAAATTATTGTCTTCCGTCAACTCAATCGTGAAGAAGTGACCGAAATTGCTGAAATTTTACTCAAAGAGGTCTTTACTCGGTTAGTCGAGAAAAATATCACCCTAGAGGTCACGGCGAAATTCAAAGAACGCTTAGTCGAAGAAGGTTACAATCCTGCCTACGGTGCAAGACCACTGCGTCGGGCGATTATGCGTCTTCTAGAAGATGTCTTGGCAGAGGAAATTCTGCTGGGTCGTTTACGAGATGGCGTAACGGCGATCGTTGACATTAACGAAGAAGGCAAAGTTGTTGTTATCCAAACCGAACAACAACGGGAATTAGTCCCCCAAGGGGTTGAATAAAGCTGAGTTTTATCTCGACTCTTGGTGAATTTTTCATGAATTAATAGAACGGTAGGGGATGAACGTCTTCTACCGTTTTTTGATTGAATTTTTTGATTGAAATTAACCGACTTCATCTTATTTTTCTAAAAAAGTCATTAATAGGACTTACGCACCTCCGCCATAGATGACGTATTTTTGTAGGGGCAATTCATGAATT
>QBMS01000105.1 GCA_003249095.1 Snowella sp. | reverse complement strand
ATTACCCTTAACACCCCTGTAAAGTTATAACCATTACTTCCAAGCTTATATTTGCTTCTTTGTTTCTCTAATCCTTTGCCCAGTAATCCTTTCTGCCTTTAATCAGGCTGAACCATTGCCATCTTAGCATTTGCCCATCTTATTGATTTTTCATTCCTTAGGGCTGCTAGAGAAGCGATTTCAATTGCTACCCCTTAAATTCATTATTCATGTTGATGGTCACTGCCCCCTCGTTTTCCTGGCAGAATAATATTTAATAACAACGCGGTTACCGCGCCTGCGGAAATTCCAGAAGAAAAAACGTCTTTAATCAATTTAGGCATTTTGTCCAAGGATTCAGGGGCAAAGGTTACTCCTAACGCAAAGGCCAACGAAACCGCAACAATCATTGATGAACGCACATCCATTTCCACTGTCCGAAGAATATTAAGTCCCGCAACGGCCACTGAGCCAAACATGATAATGGTTGCCCCTCCCAAGACAGGACTAGGAATGGTATTTAAGATGCCGCCAACAATGGGAAAAAGTCCTAGAAAAATCAGAATCACTGCTAAATAATAAGCAATATAACGACTGCCTACGCCTGTAATTTGAATTAATCCGTTGTTTTGACTCATGGTCGTGTTGGGAAACGTACTAAAAACCGATGCCAACAGAGAATTAAGTCCATCTCCTAAAATTCCCCCTTTTAGCCGCTTAAAATACAGTCCTCCCTTAATCGGCTCTTGCGTCACCATACAAGTCGCGGTGATATCTCCCATACATTCAACGATGGTTGCGACATAAATGATGGCAAAAGGAATAAAAGCAATGGGATCAAAACCTAAACCAAAGCGGAAGGGGATGGGTAAATTAATAGGCGGTAAACCATTTAAAGCACTAAAATTTACCATTCCCAAGGGAAGGGCAATCAAATATCCTACAATCAATCCAATCACAATTGATCCCATACGGACATAGCGATTGGCACTCACACTCAAAAAAGTAATCAATAACAAAACAATCAGGGAAACACTCCAATTTTGAACACTCCCGAAGGAATCTGTTCCCATCGTGGCAAACCCACCTGCCATGTCCGTAATTCCCACCTTTATTAAAGTCGTTCCAATAGAGAGAACAACAATTCCTGTGACGAGGGGAGTAATAATTTTTTGTGCGAAACTCAAAAATTGACTGAGAATCATTTGGAGTAAAGCACCAAAAAAACACAATCCAAAGATGAGTCCGAGAGTCGATTCTATGGGTTGACCGTTGGCTTTAGCCCCTAAACCGACGGCGATAATCGGGCCAACAAAGGAAAAACTGGTTCCCTGGATACTCAATAAACCTGTGCCAATGGGGCCAAGGCGATGGGCTTGAATAAAGGTAGCAACCCCCGAAATTGCCAAGGACATTCCGAGAATAATAGAGGTATTTTTCCCATCAACACCCAGGGCATTGCAAATAATGAGGGGTGGGGTAACAATGGGAACAAAAATCGCCATAACGTGCTGTACAGCGACAAAAATACCCTCATGGAGTGGGGGTTTATCGTTTAATCCATAAATTAATTTACTCTCGGTTTTACTTAATTGGTCGTTTTCTAATAATTGATTGTCGGTTGTCATGGGAAATATTTAAAAAATAAAAATAACGGTTTTGGGCTGGTTGCTACATCAACTTACTAACAAAAATTTTTCCAGAGCAAAACAAATAGAAACTTGAATCGCTTAATCTAGTGGAGATTAACCCTAAAAGTCAACCTAAAAAAATCATCACAAGTCTTGCCTAATCAAGAATATTGGAATAAAACTCTTGACAGTCTCTTGTGAATTCTAAGGGATTAATCTTGATTTGTTGTATCCAAAGACACAATGTATACACATTTATTTGATGCAATAATTGAATAGCTCTCCAATTATCAACTAGGGATTGCTCAATCTGTCCAAGTGCTTTATTGTGACGATAGTTCTGTGTTTTGGGTATGAAGAGTTGATGATGAAAACGGCCAATTTACCATTTCTAACAGTAAATCCTCTAGTCCTTTCTGGCTTTAGCAGGATTCTAATTTGCGGCTTGTTAATGATTTTAGCGTTAGCGACTCATCTATTTTCTGGAACAGAAATTAATCAACTGGTTGTGATTGATGCTGGGGTTGAAAATTCCCCAAGTTTAGCTCTACAGATCCATCAAAACTCCCCCCATAGTCAAGTTTTGGTTCTAGACACGGATCAACCCAACTCTATTCCAATCATCACAGAAACCTTATTACCTCATCGCCATTTGCAAGCAATTCATCTGATTTCCCATGCGACTCCAGGACATTTAATTCTCGGTCAAGATAATATTGATTTGCAAGCTCTAATCCGTGATCAGTCTTTTTTACGGGAGTGGCGATCACATCTTAGCCCGAATGCAGATTTACTGTTGTACGGCTGTAATTTAGCAGAAAATGAAACAGGAAAAGCGTTTATTCAGCAATTGCATGATTTGACAGGAGCAGATGTTCAGGCTTCAAAAGATATAACAGGCAATGGGGAATTGGGGGGAAATTGGAATTTAGAAATGGCCACAGGAAAGATTGAAACGCCTTTAGTGATTCAAGGAAAATTATTAGCAACCTATCCAGGGATTTTTCAAAAAATTGCCGTGACAACCATCGAAGATACCAATACATCGGGATCTTTGCGCTGGGCAATGGAGCAGGCTAATCTCAATCCAGATTTAGACGTGATCGATTTGTCTTCCGTAAAAGGCGTAATTACCCTGACCAGTTCCTTACCAACAATTCAGAGTGATCTCACCATTTTGGGCAACGGCGACGATACTATTAGTGGCAATAAAAGCCATCGTATTTTTGAAATCGAAAAGGGCAATGTGACCCTGGAAAGTCTAAATATTATCGAAGGATTAGCCCAGGGAGAGTCGGGGAAAAATGGAAGCGGTGGCGCGGCAGGAATGGGGGGAGGACTGTTGATGAAAGGGGGAAAGGTGAAACTCGCGGAGGTGACATTTGCAGAAAATCAGGCGATCGGTGGAGATGGCAGTCATCACAATCTGACGGAAAGAACCAAAAGTTTTATTACTCAATCTAACGGGAAATTTTCAGTCAATCGGGGGGGGATTACGGGACTCAATGGCATTACCCTGGGGGGTTTAGATCCGAATCAACTGAATTTAGAGGGCATTAATATCACCACGGACGGCGAAGAATTATTAGCGAATCGGGGCGCGATCGCGGGAGTAAACGGCATTGGCATTAGTGGCATCGGCAGTATTGTTTTTGGAGGCGGGGGAGGATTTGGCGGTTTTGGCAACGCAGGAAACGGCGGGAATGGAGGAAACGGCGGCTTAAACGGAGGAAATGGCGGTAATGGGGGAAATGGCGGTCAGGGAGGAGTCGGTTATTTTGGGAGTTTCGGAACCAATAGCGGTATTGGTACGATTGGCAGTATTGCCTTTGGTGGTGGTGGTGGTTTCGGGGGTTTTGGTAATGCAGGAAATGGCGGTAACGGCGGAAATCTCTGCACAACGGCCAGTAATGGGGATTCGCAAAATAGTAAAAGTCCCGACGATGGCATGGAGGATCAATCTGATTCAGAAATTGATTTAGATCAAAAGTTTGATGAAAAATTCACCCTAGACGGCAAACCGAATGCTTCCATGACTCAACCCAGTCCTCCGCCCAATGCTGTAACTCCCCAAAAAGTAGTCAGTAAACCCACAAAATCCATGCAAAAACTAGATAAAAACCCAGAAAAATCTCCTGTTCCTGAGATTGTGCCTATCTTTTGCGGGGAAGGAGGAGATGGAGGAAACGGTGGTAATGGCGGCTTCGGTGGCGGCGGCGGTAGTGCAGGGTTAGGTGGCAATGGAGGCATCGCAGGAAAAATCGGGAATGCAGGACTAGGAGGCTTTGGGGCGGGCAATGGCGGTGTTGGTGTTGGGGGCGGTGGCGCGGGTTTGGGCGGTGCGGTCTTTGTGAAAAGTGGTATTTTAACCCTAGATAAGACGACTTTTATTCATAATTCGGCGATCGCAGGCTCAGGCATTCATCCAGGACTCGGCAAGGGCGGTGCATTATTTATTCTCACTGATGAGCTAAAAAACCAAGCGGGGGTGACGGAAACCCCTCAAGTCATCGCGATTAATTCAGCCCCTCAATTTCAAGACAATCAAGCCCAGAATGCAGGTAACGAACCAACGGATAATAATAATGTTTTTGGAAAAATTAATATCCAATCCAAGACTAAACTCTTGGGCAATTTATCTCATTGGTTAGAAGAAACCTTGGGTTATGAAGTATCAATTTAAGTTTTTTCCCTACCAAAGAAAATTTAAAATTCCCCTAGAAACCCATCATGGCCCTTGGTCGGTTCGAGAAGGAATTATTTTACAACTGATTAATGAAGAACACATTGGCTGGGGAGAAATCGCGCCCTTGCCTTGGTTTGGCTCGGAAACGCTGGAACAAGCTTTCAATTTTTGTCAGTCCATCGGTTCTTGTTTTAACGAAGAACTTATTGATGAAATTTCCGATACTTTACCCGCTTGTCAGTTTGGCTTTGAGTTAGCTTTGAAAAATGTATCTTCACAAAAACCAATTCTTAACTTTGATTTACCTGCTCATAAATATAGTTACCTATTACCGACAGGCACAAAAGCCTTAGATCATCTTTCTAAAATGAGTATGAATGATGAAAATTCTTTAAGCGATCGCGAAAGTCTTACCTATAAATGGAAAATTGGCGTACAAAGTTTTACCCAAGAAATCTCAATTTTTGAACAATTAGTTGAGCAATTACCCCTAAATTCCCGACTCCGTTTAGATGCCAATGGAGGACTAAGTTTAGAAGAAGCTCAACGTTGGTTATCTTTTACCGATCAAATCAGACAAATCGAATTTATTGAACAACCTTTGCCCCCTGATCAATTTTCTGAACTTTTAACCCTCAGCCAAAACTTTAAAACCGCGATCGCCTTAGATGAATCAGTTGCTAATTTAAAACAATTGAAGGAATGTTATGAACTAGGCTGGTCAGGCATTTATGTGATCAAAGCCGCCATTATGGGATCACCCAGACAATTAAAACAATTTTGTCAAAATCATGCGATCGACTCAGTTTTTTCTTCGGTCTTTGAAACCTCCATTGGTCAGCAAGCCGTTTTAGCCTTAGCTCAGGAATTAAATAATCGCGATCGTGCCTTGGGGTTTGGGGTGAATCAATGGTTTCAAGAAGCCGATCCCCTCTTACTGGCTCCTCATTCCTGAGACAATTAGGGGTGATAATGTGCAGACATTACCGTGATTTTGTAGAATGAGAATCTAGGTATGTCGGATTTTCCCGCGTCCTGCTGCTCAATACGCAATGCTGAAACGACTTTTATGATCTCTCAACCCCTTATCAGTCAGACTGTCATCAATAATGGCTCCAATAAAGTTTGTCCCCAGTCTTCAGCTTGTCGTTGGCGCGGATTAATCGAAACCTACCGTCCCTATCTTCCTGTCACTGTCGATACGCCCGTTATTACCCTGCTTGAAGGCAATACGCCTCTCATCCCTGTTCCCGCGATCGCCGCAGAAATTGGTCGCGGTGTCAAAGTTTTTGCTAAATACGACGGTTTAAATCCCACAGGTAGCTTCAAGGATCGGGGCATGACCATGGCCATTTCTAAAGCCAAGGAAGCAGGAGCCAAAGCCGTGATTTGTGCCAGTACAGGCAATACTTCAGCGGCCGCAGCCGCCTATGCTCGTCGGGCAGGAATGCGGGCCTTTGTGTTGATTCCCGATGGATATGTGGCTTTGGGAAAATTGGGTCAGGCTTTAATGTACGGTGCAGAAGTAATTGCTATTAATGGTAACTTTGATGACGCTTTAACGGCTGTGCGCGAGTTATCGGAAAATTATCCCGTTACCCTGGTTAATTCAGTCAATCCTTACCGCTTAGAAGGTCAAAAAACTGCGGCGTTTGAAGTGGTGGATGTGTTAGGCAATGCTCCCGATTGGCTTTGTATTCCTGTGGGCAATGCGGGCAATATCAGTGCCTATTGGATGGGGTTTTGTCAATATTTGGAGTTAGGAAAAAGCGATCGCCTACCGAAAATGATGGGATTCCAGGCCGCAGGAGCCGCACCGTTTATCCAAGGTCAACCTGTTGCAAATCCTGAAACGATCGCCACTGCTATTCGTATTGGGAATCCTGCTAACTGGGAAAAAGCATGGGCGGCATCAAAAGCCAGTACAGGGGAATTTAAGGCGGTGACTGACACAGAAATTCTCGCGGCCTATCGTCTTTTGGCTTCCCAGGAAGGTATTTTCTGTGAACCTGCAAGTGCGGCTTCGGTAGCGGGTTTATTGAAAGTAAAGGATCAAGTTCCGACGGGAGCAACAGTGGTTTGTGTGCTGACAGGGAATGGTCTAAAAGATCCTGATTGTTCGGTTTCCCATAGTGATAATCGAGTGAAGTCTGGGATTAAACCTGATATTGATGAAGTTGCTAAAGCAATGGGATTTTGATTGTTGTTAAAGCTTGATTTTTTTGGCAGTTCACGGAGCATCCTGTATGGTTCTATTGGTTTCTCCGTCAAGGCTATATACCATGATGCCCAAGCTATTTTGGAATCTCGATAAATCCTTTGAACCAAGGCTTGTATAAACTTTTGTTAAGGTTTTTTGCGTTAATTGCGAACTATGGGAACAATCAGGTTGATCATGACAAAATAACTATTAAATGAGTGAACTAAAATTATTTGAACAGGCACAATTATATTTAGACCAAGGCGATTATGAAAACGCGATCGCTTTTCATTTTTAAATTGTGTATATTTCGTAAAAGTAAACAAAATCAATGTTAATTCAAGACTTGTCATCACAAAAACGAAAAATTTTCCTGTCTTTGGTCAAAAAGCGTGTACAGCCAGGAAGTGGTAGTAGTCTTAATTTTTTACACAAACGAACTTGGTCTTATTTCGTAAGTAATTTAAATTTAATCTTAACACAAGCCCCTTTTGTTATCGTTGGCGGTGTAGCCACAAGGCTCTATATGCCAGAAAGAATGACATTAGATCTTGCCATTCTCATTAAAGCTGAAGATGCTAAGAAAATTTATCAAGATTTAGAAAATGCGAGAGGTCAAAAAATCGGAATCTTGAATCTTCCTGGTAGTCAATGGCAACTACCAGATAATACCTCCCTAGACGTTTTAGAAGGTGATGATGAATGGGTAACGGAAGCTGTGAGCAACCCCAATTATGCACCCGATGGTTTACCAATTATTGATTTGTCCTATTTAATACTAATGAAATTATCTGCCAGTCGTACCCAAGATTTGTCCGATGTTAGCAGGATGCTGGGATTAGCGGATGAAACCCAATTAATTCAAATACGGGCAATTGTAAAACAGTATCTTTCAAATGTAGAAGAGGATTTAGAAAGTCTGATTCTGTTGGGTAAACTAGAAATAGGTTATTAAATCGGGATTTAAGATTATGTCATTTAATGCTTACAAAAATATCTCAGATGTTATTCAAGCTTTTCCCGTTCATTATCAGGAAATAGACTTTATTCAAGAGCTTCCCTTTTCGATTAATGCTGCTTTTCGTCAGCGATTAGAGTTGATTCTCACAGAAGGTGTTGTTTTTAATTCAGAATATGCTATCTGCGAAAATATTATTTCACCTATTCTCATTGAGGTTTGGCAAAGCTATAAGGAACAATTATTAGTATGGAGTCATCAACCCTTAAATTACGATGAACAATTGTCAGGTATTCCTGATTATATGGTTGCTAAACGCTCTGCTAAGGGAAAGATTGTGTTTGAGGAACCCTATCTAATTGTGGTTGACGCGAAAAAGGATAACTTTGAAGAAGGTTGGGGACAATGTTTAGCGGAACGGATCACCGCTCAAAAACTCAATAGTAATACGAAGACTGAAATTTTTGGCATTGTCTCCAATGGTAAATTTTGGGAGTTTGGCAGGCTTCTGGAGAATAGTTTTGAAAAAAATATTAAACTTTACACTATCTCTAATTTGGAGGAGTTGTTTGCCTCTTTAAATTATGTGTTTCAAAAAAGTCAATCTTATTGTTTGCTATCCATATAACTGACTAAAGTTAATACTAGTTTTCTTTGATATAAATTTCCCACATTTGACGATAGGCATTTTCCATCTCACGGGCAAATTGTTTGCCATTCCATAAAGGTAAAATTTTCTTGCCTTGTCTTAATTTATCACTAATTTCCCTTCTTAGATTTTGATCGGTTCCTAGTTTAACGCCCCATCCTACATACTCTTCATCACTCCAAGCAATCCCTTCACTAATACCTGCATTAATCATAAAAGTATAACTATTACGAGCGGCAAATTGTTCTCCCACTTTTGTCACTAACGGGATTTCCATCCATAGGGTTTCTAAAGTGGTGGTTGCACCGTTATAGGGATAAGTATCTAACACCACATCAGCAATGCCTAAATTTGCCCGATGTTCTAACACAGTGGGAGTATTGGCAAGAAAACGGAGACGATTGATCTCAATTCCTTCTTCTTTGGCTAATCGGGTATAAAGTTGTTGGAAAAAAACTTGATCATTCTTTCCTTTAACTAATAAATAACTGTTGGGAATATTTTTTACTATTCGCATTTGTAAGCGCAGAATATCAGGATGGAGCTTAAGTGTTCCTTGAATATTCATAAAAATAATGGCATCTTTTTCGATACCTATGCTTTCTCTGGTAAGGGTAGAAACTCCCACTTCAAAACCATCAATTCCTAAATAAGTATGAGGTAAACGCCAGATTTTTTCTGAGTAATAATCTTGAGCATCATCAGGTAAAACATAGGGATCAGCAATAAAATAATCTATAGCAGGAATTCCACTAGCATCCAGTCCCAACCAAGTAACCTGAATCGGGGCAGGTTTATGAACCATTACCTCGCAGGTTAAATTTAGGGTAATACTATCAACATCTATCAAAATGTCAATTCTGTCATCTCTAATTTGCTGAACAATATCTTCATAAAACGTATCTTGGGAATAGCTATAAAATTGAGTGCTATTTTTAATAAACCACTTTTCAGTCATTTCATCTGCATAATGAGTCAAAGAATAGATAAAGACCTCAAATTGACTGATATCATGGTAAGCCATGAGCCAACGGCATAACCAACCCACCGAGTGGTATCTAAAGGTATGCCCAATATAGCCAATTCTTAAAGGACGATCTTTCGTTAAAGCATTGGGGTAGGACTGATATTGAAAACCAATCGCTCCTAGTTTAAGGGTAATATCCTGAAAATTGCGATTAAATTGATTAAAAATATAACGATTGAAGCGAGGGTTATCTTGTAAATTCAGCAAATTATGAGGCAGCATCGGCAAGACACTGGCAATAAATCCTTCAATAGATAAATTTTCAGAGGCAAACTTATTAATTTCATGAATGAAATATGGGGCTATGATCATTGCCTCATCCCAGTTATAATGTCTTAAGTAAAGATATAGAAATTGACGAAAAGCAAAAGTACGTGCCGAAGTAGTTTGGCTCTTATTCAAAAATTCTTGGGCAGCTTCTAAGGCTTTTTCATAATATTTAATATCATCAGAATAATAAACAAAAAGTGCGTGTATTAAAGCTAAATCATCAGGATATTTTTCGCGACACACATTAATTAAATCAACAGGATAAAGAATTAAGTTATCCACAAGATTTAAATTTTTTGCAACCATTGTGATCGCCAAAACCACGTTCAACGAATTACTAGAATGTGTTAAACAAGCACGAGCAAAATCAACACTTTGCTCACTAACAATATATAAAACCTGATTCAATGTTGCAATTATTAGTTCTGTCGATAATGTTTTTACATTTTCCTTGAGTAATAGTTCAATAACTTGAGTATTTTCAATTGTTATCGAAACAGGAAGCTTTAACGTTGCTTCCAATCGAATAAAATTCATAAGATTATTCAAGTTATTGGGTTCTAGCTCTTGAATATTCCCTCGAAGTCGCCAAGCAATTTCATGTTTCTCTAGCTTTTCTTGTCTTATTGACTCTGTCGTCAAAATATCAATTAGTGCTTGTGTCTTTAGGTCACTGTCTATTTCTTGGCTTAGAGCGAAAAACCAGATGGCTTGTGCCTGTTCTTCCTGACCTTGCAATAGATAGGCCAAACCTAGATAAAGATCATTATTCGTATCATCAGGTTTCCGCTCAACTAAAACCTCATAATAGTTGACCAACTCAGAATACTGTTCATTAACTAAAAAAACTTGAGCTTCTGGATGCCAATTTGTCATTTAGCAATTCTCCTTAACATAAATTTCCCACATTTGTTGGTAAGCATTTTCCATTTCATGGGAAAATTGTTTACCATTCCAAAGAGGAGATATTTTTTTCGATTGTTTTAATTTCCAACTAACTTCTTTCCTCAAATTTTTGTCTGTGCCAAGCTTAATCCCCCATTCGACATACTCTTCATCATTCCAAGCAATTCCTTCTGTGATACCTGCATTAACCATAAAAGTATAACTATTACGAGCGGCAAATTGTTCACCAACTCTAGTAACCAAGGGAATCCCCGCCCACAGAACTTCGAGGGTGGTGGTGGCTCCATTATAGGGATAGGTATCTAATACCACATCACCAATCATTAAATTGGCACGATGCTCCATTTCGGTTGCACAGGGTTCTAAAAAACGTAAGTGGTCTAGGGGAAGTCCCTCTTCTTGGGCAATGCTCTCAAACAATTTTTGAATTTCATCGGCTTTACCCGTTCCTTTAACTAAAAGGTAGCTATGGGGAACAGCCTTTAAAATCTTCATTTGTTGATGAATAATATGGGGATGACGCTTAACAGCATTTTGAAAATTTATAAAAATAATAGCATCATTTTCTATGCCTAAATCTTCTCGTCTCAGGGTCGGGACACCTATTTCAAAGCCGTCAATTCCCAAGTAGCAGTTCGGTAGTCGCCAAATCTTTTCTGAGTAGTATTGATCCGCATTGGCGGGTAAAACGTAGGGATCCGCAATAAAGTAGTCAACATTGGGAATACCACTAGCATCAAAGCCTAACCAAGTAACCTGAATAGGCGCTGGTTTTAGTGCCATAACTTGACAGGTCAAGTCCACAGTCCAACTGTCTAAATCCACTAGGATATCAATTTGATCTGCTTGAATCTGCTGAACTGCGGCTTGTATATCTTTGGACAAAAGACGATAGCTCTCCATTCTGTTGACAAACCACTCTTCGGAAAAACTATCTTTTTCTGTCAGAAATAAATAGGCATAATTTTTAATCATCTCCCTATCCGAATGATAGATAAGCCAACGAGCAAGATAACCGACGGGATGAGCATCCAGGGTACTACCAATATAACCGACTCTTAGGGGACGAGAATGATTTATTTCATTGCTAAATGGCAAAATTTTGATGTTAGTATTAGCCCGAAACTTTTCTTGAAAGATTTTACTAATATAATTCGCCAATTGACGATTTTGTTGAGGATTATCTTGAAGATACAACAATGGTTGATTGGTAAGAATGAATGAGTTTTGAATAAAAATTTGTTCTGTTTCGATTGCATAAAATTGAAACTCTAGCAAATATTGAAAATATTGATCAGTCGCAATTAAAACTTCTTGCCAGTTGGAACTTTTGAGCAAGGTAGCAACTAATTGAGCCGAACCAAACAATTTTTCCGTTAGAGTCCTACTTCTTTCAAGAAATATTTTCGCAAATTCAACCAAAGAGTCTATGTCTTGATATTGTCTATACAGACCGAAAATCGTATTAATAATAGACAGGTTTTGAGGGTCAAATTTTAAGCAGACCTTAAGTAAATGAACAACATAATTAGCATAATCAGCTTTATACAATAATTGATTAGCTGCATCGGCGATGATCGCCAACATAACCTGATTTTTCTCAGTGGAGGTAAGACTATAGCGAATAAAATCAAGAGAATCCCAACAGGGAATACGAGCAATCAACGTGAGAGACTGAATTAGTGTTTTTTCTTTTACTTGATGGACTGGTATCGAAGCAAGAAGTTCGGAAAAATTCCAGCTTTGCAGTTGATCAATTTTTGAATCACTAATCAGAATATCTAAGCAAATAAAATGAAAGAGATTGTCGTAGTTATCAGGAGCTAATTCTCGAATATGTCCTCTAATTAACCAGGCAAGTTGATAATTATTCCCTGTTTCCTGACGTTCTGCTTCGGTTTCCAGTATTTGACATAGAACGTGGGTTTGCAATGCTCCTTCATCTACTTCGCATTGTCCCAATACGACGAACCAGGTTAATTGAGCTTGCTCCTCTTGTCCCAATAATAGATAGGCTAATCCTAAATACCAATAATGTTCAACGATTTCTGGCTCCTGTTCTAGGAGTCTCTCGTAAAATGTCGCCACCTGATCATACCGACCTTCTAAAAGATGTTGATAAGCCTCATTTACCCAGGTAATAGCAAACATTGATATACTCCATTTTTTTGATCCATTAGGACAAGGATTTTAACATAAAAGATGAAAAAATGTTTTACAATGTTTTCAGCCAAGATGATTGTTCATTAAAATTTCTCAAAGCCAAAGATAACTATGACGAACCAAGACCAACCGATAGACCTAGATAAAATTCGTCAACAATACGACTTTCTACCCTATCCCGAATCGGAAATTAATTTATTTCCGACCAGCCTAGAACAATTGTATATTCACTCTTTGGCAACCCCCTATTACCTACGTTACCAAACCGTTGTCAATACCCATGACAAAATTATTTTAGATGCAGGTTGTGGTAGTGGGATGCAGGCGTTGGCCTTAGCGGCTGCCAATCCAGGAGCCAAAATTATTGGTGTTGATCTTTCGGAAAGATCAGTTGAGTTAGCACGCCAACGATTTGCTTACCATAACATTGATAATGCCGAATTTCATGCCATTTCTTTAGATGATATTCAGCAATTAGGATATAAATTTGATTTAATTAATTGCGATGAAGTGTTATACCTCTTGCCCGATCCAGGAGCGACCCTCAAATTATTTCATTCGGTTTTATCTTCTAAAGGTATTATTCGCAGCAATCTACACAGCTATCATCAAAGAGTTCAATATTACAGAACGCAAGAGTTATTTCAATTTGTTGGGCTATACAATGAAGATTCAGTAGAAAACGCTCTAGCGATAGTTAAAGAAAGCCTTGACAATTTGCAAGATAGTGTTAGAATTAAAACTTTTTTTCAACACTACTCTAATAATCAACTTCAAAATACACCATTGCCACTTAAAGACAAATTAATGGATGAATGGTTATTAACAAATTATCTACTACGAGGTGATAAAGGTTATACAATCCCAGAGCTTTTTGATTTTTTAGAAAATGCCAATCTAAACTTTTTAAGCATGGTAAATTGGCGGCATTGGAATGTAGCCGATCTCTTCAAGAATCAAGATAATCTTCCCCTATTTTGGGAAATGGGACTGGAATCCGCTTCTGAAGCGGAAAAACTTCATCTTTATGAATTATTTAATCCAGTACATCGCCTTCTAGATTTTTGGTGTGTTAATGATAACGATAGTCCCTTCCCCACTTCTCCAATTTCTTGGCGGGGAGAACAGTGGTCAAATTGCCTAGTATCCCTACACCCCATCTTAAGAAGGGCTTCGATTAAGGAAGATCTCCTGACTTGCATTTCTCAACGCCAAGAGTTTGAAATTAGTCAATACGTCAAGTTTCCCTCCTTGCAACCTGTCACCATAGATAGCACCCTAATTTCTTGTTTATTACCTCTTTGGGAGGCACCCCAGTCTTTTACACAACTAGTGGCCCATTGGTTAGCCATTCAACCTCTTTGTTTGGATACTTTAGAACCTAAAACAGAAGAGCAAAGTTTTTGGGAAATTAGTCAGTTATTAATAAAATTAGAAACTTTTACCTATATTCTGTTGGAACTTACCGATTGAAATTTAAAGTGAAATTTGCCACTTTTGGGCGCAAGCAATTCAATAAACTCACTGACCACCTTGCGCCACTAAAAACCTTATGTAGAGGCGAATTGCGTTCGCCCTTGAATAACGTTTAATTTAATCTTTTTCGGGAAAAGTAATGACCAGATTTCCCTGGGACGTAACCCCAACTTTACCCCCTAAGGCTCGAATTTCTTGGAAAGCTTGTCTTCGTACTTTGTCATCCAGGGCATTTTCCATGATACTCATCCAGGCAGAAACCCGCGCTTTCTTGCTATCTGGATTTTTCGCCAAGAAATTGGCCGTTTGTTGATTACGCTCCGCAACAGCCTTGGCATCTTTTCCACCTTGCTCCAAAGCCCATTTAGCAGCCATCTCGTAGGAATGTTGAGAGCTTTTGTTATCGCCTAAAAAGAGCATCTCATCAATACCTTTATAACTCCACACATAGGAAGATAAATTACTGATTTTAGGCGTAATCTGGGCAAGAGCTTGATTGAGTAACTTAACTGTTGTTTTCGGCTGAAAAGCGTACAGACTATTAGCACTAGACAGCATTAATAATGCCTGAATAAAACGGGGATCGTTATCTACGATAATCTGAAAAAATCGAGGGGTGAGGGTATGACCTTGGACTTCCCTAGCTGGAGTATCCCCAAAATATTGAATAAACCTCAAAAAAGTCCAGTCAGCCAAGAGATTCCCAAAACCCATTTTTGGGAGCCGAGCTTGGGTGTCTAAAAATACTTCGTCGCTTTTTGCATCCGCCGCATAAATGGCAGCAGGGGACTCTTTTTTATTCGTTAGTGTCTTTTGTTGTAACAAAATAATCCCCGTGATAGCTAGTCCCATGATAGAAAGGGAGAATAATTTGTTGAGGAGTTTCATTCTTTTAACCCTACTTCCAGTTTATCCTAGACTACTTCATTGTAATTTAATACCACTATCCGTACACGGATCACCCGCCGTATCCCCCACATTTACGGGATCACCAATATCAAAACCTTGACAAGTTGCACGGGCATAGGAGCCGCCATCATAATACACCCCGATCGCATAATCTCGGAGTTGATAGAATCCAGGTTGTCTCGCTACGGCCTGTTGCTTGACATTGGTTATGTAGCTATCACTACTGGTCGGTTCTTGAAAATCGTAGTAGAAAGAGGAAATTGCACCA
Source organism: Snowella sp. (assembly GCA_003249095.1). Taxonomy (GTDB): domain Bacteria; phylum Cyanobacteriota; class Cyanobacteriia; order Cyanobacteriales; family Microcystaceae; genus Snowella. The sequence goes on along the minus strand of QBMS01000105.1, from coordinate 7,814 downwards.
GTATCGGCGGCGAGGACACTTAAGTTTGGGGCAAAAGTACTGTTGACATAATGATAAGCGTTTTGGGAACGAGCGATTGCACCGAGTTTCATTTGGACTTCTGCTTCCCTCGCCTTACCGATCTGTCGTTGAAATACTGGAATAGAAATAGCTGCCAACACACTAATAAAAACCATAACGACCATGAGTTCTAATAAGGTGAATCCTTTCATGGCTTTCGGTGAAAAGAAACGAGAAAGAAAAGGGGAACAGAATGTAGGAGCCACCCTTTGGGGTTGTTGGTTTAAAAAATTTACCATTTTCCCATCCCTCTTTTTTTTCGATGGAGATGTTTAGAGGTATCTTGAAATTTAAAGATACGCTTTATCAGTTTTATCCCCTAAATTCTCCTTGTTTAAGTAGGGTTTCAAATTAAAAAATGCCTATAAGTTAGAAGAACCCACCCTAGACTGCCTTCCTAAAGTTGGAGCCAAAGATGGGTTCATCAAAATTCACTTAGCAGACTATTGAACCTTGGTCGTAGCAGCAGCACAAGCAGTGGCACTAGTAGGAGCAACAGTCGCTACACCACTAACGTCATTCTGACAAATGATGGAGTTATAAGTACCACCAGTAGCCGAAAAATCTATCCGAGCAGAGTAGTCGCGGGTACCTTGGGATTTGCCGTTATCAATAGCAGCAGCAGTATCAATACCCTGGGCATTTGCTGTCGCACTAGTAGCATTGGCACCAGTAATGGCAAATTCATAGTATTTACTTGCAGGAATAATTACTCCTAAAGCATTATTAGCTTGGAGGGCAGCATTGGTTAAAGTGGGTCCAAACGAGGCCTTTTCAAAGTGATAGGATTGCTGAGTACGATTGATTGTACCCATTGCATTTTTCGCTTCCGATTCTCTGGCTTTACCCACTTGTCCTAAGAGGTTAGGTAGAGCAACGGCGGCTAATACACCGATGATGATAACAACAACCAATAATTCAATGAGAGTAAAACCTTGACCTTCTTTTTTAGCTTTGAGGTGAGAAAGCAATTTGAACTTAAAGTTACTATTCATAATAATCTTCTTCCTTTAATAGTTTGGGGTGGGGCGGGCTTTTTTAACCCTTCTATTCGTAACTTACCCAAACCCCATCATTTTCCTATCACCCCCCTCCCAAATATTTTCTAGAATCTCGTAAACCCTTGCTGGATAAGCGAATTTCTCGTTTTTTATTTATAACAAAAATATTAAGATCCCTTAACAGACACAAAAAGTCGATTGACATGACAAAAAATAAGCGGGTTAAACTGTCACGAATTGAGATTGCATAATGATTCGATTGAAAGTCTTATAACAAAAGGCTTAAGCCCCTTGCCTGTAGGTGTTTTAGATAATTAACAGCTTATGAACCGATTTTACAGCTTGTCCCCGCTCACCCTTCGCTAGAATAAACATCATACTGCCGCAAAAAAAGCTATGACCACCACCCTAGAGGAAGTTTGGGACTTATTTAAACAAGTAGCCCAGTCCCAACAAAAAACCGATCGCCTACTGCAAGAAACCGATCTCCAACTACAAGAGACTGACCGCTTAATGCGAGAACAATCCCAAGAAACCGATCGCCGCTTCCAAGAAACTGATCGCCGCTTCCAAGAAACCGATCGCCGTTTCCAAGAAACCGATCGCCGCTTCCAAGCTAGTGTGACTGAAAATGAAAAAGTCCTGCAAAGACTCAGCAAACAAATTGGCGATTTAGGCGGAACCTGGGGTCTCTTTGTGGAAAACCTCGTTGCCCCCGCCTGTGAAACCCTATTCCTAGAAAGAGGTATTCCCGTCCATCAGGTCAGCCAACGCATTAAAAAAAGAAAAGAGGGCGACACCCTAGAGATTGATATTTTAGTTCTTAACCAAGAGCATAGCCTCGTCGTAGAAGTTAAAAGTCGCTTAAGTGTGGCAGATGTTCAAGAATTTATCACAGATCTACAACGCTTCCGTCACTTTTTTCCTGAATATGCCCAAAACCAACTCTACGGAGCCGTAGCAGGCATCATCATCGATGAAGGGGCAGATCGTTATGCCTATCGTCAGGGTTTATTTGTGCTGGCCCAATCGGGGGAAGCGATCGCACTCCTCAATAATGACGAATTTCAGCCGAAGGCATGGTAAATCTCAGTGCAAATGTTACGATAAGACGCGATCGCGCTAACGCTCGTTAAAATTCGCCTTGCAAGCGGTTTATAGGAAAAAACTTTTTTAGGGAAGCCAATCTTCTTTCAATGTTTCCTCTAGACTGGCAAAAGGACAAACGGGGAAAATTGCGAGGGATAGACCAGAAATATCTGATACCAATTCCCTGGCATCTTGATAACATTCTTGAAATATTTCCTGCAAGTAATTATGAAGACTGGGGCTTACTTGCAATTCTTTTTTAATTTGTTTACGAAAATTACGAACTTCTCTTTTCCAATGATTCTCATTATAATCTTTTTCAGATTGCCAATATTTTAATTTGAGTAAATGTTCCCACAGTCGGGTTAAGAGACTTTCTAGTTTACGTTTTTTTCGTTCACTCAAATCCAAAATCTCCTCAATTAAATTTTCCAAATCAAGTCTATTAAAACTTCGAGCTTCCAAAAGAATTGCTGTTTCCTTTACCCAAAGATTATAGTCTGTTTCATAAAGATTCTTAGTAGTTTGTTTTAACTCTGTAACCATCATTTTCTCCTATTTTTTTTATAAAAATACAGCAAATTGTGTGGTCTTGGCATACAAGAATGGTAACGGCTGAATGATACTCTGTTCCTACAGTTTACTTTCCGTTGAGTTTGACGTTTCGCTTTTATTGTAGCGATTCTTCAAGCAAGATTTCTGCGATCGCTTCCCCCATCTCTCAATATTCCGCCGCAGAACTCAATAATTGTAAGAAATTCGCTGTCGTCGGTTGCTTTAACTGTTTTAAAATTTCCCCAAAAGCGTCCGTCTTGGGTTGCATCGCGTTTGTTCCCCAATCGGTGTAGAGACTAGGCAGTTTTTCGAGAAAGGGACGAATATTCATAACGGTTATTGGAGATTGGGATTCACAACGGGCTTTTTTATTTTAAATCACAACGAAACTTTGAAAATATCTCTTAGACGCGATCGCGTTCACAATTTTAACCAATCAAACATTTCCGTCACCGATAATCGCCAATCCTTCAGAGCTTCTAAGCTTGGCAGTAAATCTTCTTTTTCCTTCACCTCTGGCAACGCTTGGGGATAAAAGACCGTCACCGACTGATCATCAGGATCGATCAGCCAGGCTAATTGGCTTCCCTGTTTGAGAGAAAAAACAATTTTTTTGATCACCTTATTTACCGATTGTTCAGGAGAAAGAATTTCAATCAACCAATCAGGAGCAATTTCAAAACGATTTGCAATTTTTCCTGCTGTCGTTCGAGGAATATTTTCCCAAACAAACACCGCAATATCAGGGACGATCGCCTTTCCCCCGAAAACACAACGCAACTCAGGAAACGCATAGACAATTTTAGCAGGATTGCCCGCTCGATTGATATGAGTTAACAACTCGCTCTGTAAAACACTATGTTCACCTTGAGGCATAGGCTTTTGAAGAATTTCTCCATCAATATATTCACTGGCAGGTTTGGTATCGGGTTTCTCTAAAAATTCCGCTAGGGTTGTCTGATTGGCAAAAGTTCTTTCAATACTGACAGTCATCCTCTATTTTCCTGAATATAGAAAAAATTCAAACGCTAATCGGCTGATTGCAAATGTTACAATAAGACGCGATCGCCCTTCCCATTTTAGCTAATTCTCCATTTCTGTGATTAATAACGCCTCAGCCACTAAGATAATAAGAAATTACAGGTTTCATGGGGTCGCGAGTGGAATTAAAACAAGTCATTATTGCCCATAAAGCGGGACACGCCCAAAGTAAGGCCTGGGCAGAAAAATGTGCCAAACAGTTGGAAGCTCGCAATTGTAAAGTTTTGATGGGGCCGAGTGGCTTTAAGGATAATCCCTACCCCGTCTTTTTAGCGTCAATTACTCAAAAAATTGATTTAGCCATTGTTTTGGGCGGAGATGGAACGGTTCTGGCCGCCGCTCGCCATCTTTCTCCCGAAGGTATCCCCATTTTGGCGGTGAATGTGGGGGGACATTTGGGTTTTTTGACTGAGAATTTTGAATCGTTTCAGGATACAGAACAAGTTTGGGACCGGTTATTCGGCGATCGCTATGCAGTCTCCCAACGAATGATGTTAGAGGCGGCTATTTTTGAAGGTCGTCGAGAAGATCGGCAATGTGTCAGCGATCGCTTTGTTTGCTTGAACGAATTTTGCGTTAAACCCGCCAGTATTGACCGAATGCCAACGACCTTTGTGGAAATTGAAGTCGATGGAGAAATTGTTGATCAATATCAAGGAGATGGTTTACTAGTTGCCACACCAACGGGTTCAACTTGTTACACCGCTTCTGCTAATGGCCCCATTCTTCACCCTGGGATGGATGCCATTATTGTCACTCCCATTTGTCCCCTGAGTTTATCCAGTCGTCCGATTGTCATTCCCTGTGGCTCTATGATCAATATTTGGCCCTTGGGAGATTATGAATTAAATACCAAACTGTGGACAGATGGCTCGTTAGCGACTTCCATTTGGCCGAATCAATGGGTGGGAGTCCGTCGAGCAGAGTGTACGGCTAAATTTATTTTGCTACGGGAAAGTTATTCATTTTATCAAACCCTACGGGATAAGTTGCAATGGGCGGGCGCGAGAATCCATTACGACAATAATCATCGCAGTAATTAACATTTTTGCGAAATTAGGTGTTTTTAGCGTAGATTTTTGGACGTAAGCCTTACGCCCCTACGGTTGATTGCAGAATATTCAACGCGATCGCCTCGGCCACTTTAATACCATCTACCCCTGCCGATAAAATTCCCCCAGCATAGCCCGCTCCTTCTCCTGCTGGATATAATCCTTTGGTATTAATACTCTGGAAATCGTCGCTCCGTTTGATGCGTATGGGTGAAGAAGTGCGGGTTTCGACTCCCGTTAAGAGGGCATCATCACTGGCAAATCCTTTAATTTGTCTTTCAAAGGCGGGAATTGCTTCCTGGATCGCCGCGATCGCGTAATCGGGTAAACTATGAGTCAAATCCGTTAAATGAACCCCAGGGGTATAGGAAGGCTGGACTTTCCCTAAGACACTAGAAGGTTGATTTGCCAAAAAATCCCCCACTAATTGCCCTGGAGCTTCATAATTTCTGCCGCCCAATTCAAACGCCCCTTCTTCTAAACGCCGTTGCAAAGCAATGCCTGCCAAAGGGCCATCAGGATAATCTGCTGGCGTGATACCCACGACGATCGCGCTATTGGCATTTAATTCATCACGGGAATATTGACTCATGCCGTTGGTGACAACCCGCCCAGGCTCAGAAGCCGCCGCCACCACCATACCCCCTGGACACATACAAAAACTATAGACCGACCGACCATTTTGGCAATGATGCACTAATTTATAATCCGCCGCTCCTAATTTGGGATGACCTGCCTGAACACCGAACCGAGCGCGATCAATGAGGGATTGGGGATGTTCGATACGAAATCCAATAGAAAAAGGTTTTGGTTCAATATAAACACCGCGATCATAAAGCATTTGAAAGGTATCTCTCGCACTGTGGCCCACCGCCAAGACGACATGATGGGTCGGGATAAATTCTCCATTGGCTAGAGTTACGCCCTGGACTTGATTTTGTTCAATGACAATATCTTCCACGCGGGTTTGAAATCTGATCTCACCGCCCAGGGATTCAATCGTTGCCCGTAAATGTTCCACAATTTTGACCAGTCGATAGGTTCCAATGTGGGGACGATGGATATACAAAATTTCGGGATTCGCGCCCGCATTAACAAATTCAGTAAGAACTTTGCGCCCATAGCGTTTGGCATCTTTGGTTTGACTATAGAGTTTTCCATCGGAAAAAGTCCCCGCCCCTCCTTCGCCAAACTGGGCATTGGATTCGGGATTCAGGGCTTTTTTTCGCCAAAAACCAAAGGTATCAACGGTGCGATCGCGGACAGATTTACCCCGTTCTAGGATAATGGGACGAAAGCCCATTTGAGCGAGTAATAAACCCGCAAACATCCCACAGGGGCCAGTGCCAATCACCACAGGTCTAGTGGCTAAATGACTGGGAGCTTGAGCCACATAATGATAACTAATGTCTGGTGTGGCTTGAATATGGGGATTTTTTTGCCAACGTTCTAAAAGCGCATCATCTTGTGTCGTTTCTACATCCAAAATATAGACAAAAACAATATCATTCTTTTTACGGGCATCATAACTCCGCTTAAAGATAGAATAGCGAATCAACTCATCAGGGTTAATTTGTAACTTTTTCAGAATTGCCGACGTAATTTCAGATTCAGCATGATCGAGGGGAAGTTTAATTTCGGTTAGACGCAACATATAAAACGGTATTGAGAAAGAAGAAGTCAAAGAACGGGGCAAAATTTCGACGGAATTGTCTTAAATCCCCTTGAAATTATCGAGGGCCGCACGGGGATTAACACTACGATTAGCCTGAATTTTTTGATAACATTCCCGTTCAATTTCATTCAAAGTTTTGGGCGTATCAATGACTAATTTAACCAATTCATCACCCCTTCCTCCCTTCGGCAAAGCCCAACCCTTACCTCGCAATCGTAGAGATTGACCTGATCGCACCCCAGAAGGCACTTTCATTGTCACCAGACCATCGGGAGTCGGCACTTCAATGGAGGCTCCTAACACGGCTTCATCAGGGGAAATTAGGACTTCACAAACCAGGTTATCTCCGTCAAATTGAAAAAAGGGATGATTTTCTAGTTCAATGTTGAGATAAAGATCGCCCCGTTGTTGATTGTAGGGATTGACTTGACCTTTCCCCCGCAGACGAACCCGACTCCCCACTTTTGCCCCAGCAGGAATGCGAACATCCAATACTTCACTGCCCAGACTAATTCGTTTTTGCACCCCATGAAAGGCTTCAGCAAAGCTCAACTTGAGAGTGGCCTCGCGATCGCCTGGAGGAGTCTGGGTTCCCGCTCTTCCCCCCATATCCCCAAATCCCCCGAAATCTCCGTAACCAGGGCGTTGTCCCGTAGCAGTCCGAGAAGAGTAACTACCACTTGCGCCAGGCGTAGAAAATCGGCCTAATAATTCATTAATAAACTCGTCAAAATTGCCGTATTGACTAAAATCAAAGCCAAAATCCGTATTGACATTTCCCCCCGACCAATTGGATTGATCAGCTTGTTGCCAATATTGACCAAATTGATCATATTTTTTGCGTTTTTCGGGGTCAGATAGCACCTCGTAGGCTTCACTAATGCCTTTGAATTTTTCTTCAGCGACCTTATCCCCTGGGTTGCGATCGGGGTGATATTTCAGAGCAAGTTTACGGAAGGTTTTCTTGATCTCATCTTCCGTTGCGGTTTTGCTCACGCCTAAAATGCCGTAATAATCTTTAAAATTAGTGGAAGCCATGAGGGTAGATATCTCCTTGAATACTGCTTAAAATAACACATCGCTGAACGAACCAATTATTGATAGTCTAAGCTGAATTTTTATCAAACTTGTAGCTATCTCAAGGGAAAATCGGTTGATTCTCCTCAAAGAGTCGGTCTGCTTGATTCAGCATAACAACGATCACCTACAGGCAAGGGGCTTAAGCCCCTTGTTACAAGACCTTATAGTTTTCAGCAAAATCATAATTGAATCTAAATTCGTGACAGCTTGGCACTGGTGTAGTTTGATTAAAGGCGAAAAAAGGTATGGTGTAAGGCTTAG
>QBMS01000104.1 GCA_003249095.1 Snowella sp. | reverse complement strand
GTATTATACGTTTCTGAATATAGTGACTCACATTTTTGACAGATAAATATTTTTCTCTCTCCATTATTTTTCGTTTTGTAATGAGAATGAATTTTCACTTCCTCGCTGTGACAATGAGGACAGTCTCGTTTAAATAATTCTTTTTCTTTCCCATTGCAAAATATAGAATCATTAAACTCTTGGATTGGCTTTATCTTTTGGATTGACATACTCTCTCTCCTTTTTTTACCGATTTATTTATAGTATTATTACCCTTAACACCCCTGTAAAGTTATAACCATTACTTCCAAGCTTATATTTGCTTCTTTGTTTCTCTAATCCTTTGCCCAGTAATCCTTTCTGCCTTTAATCAGGCTGAACCATTGCCAGATTATTTGGATTGAATTTATCTGAAGCGATTTTAGACTGTACAGATTTGTACAAGGCAGAAATTTCAAATTGTCAATTTGTGAATGCTTCTTTAAAAGAAATAAATTTATATCAATCAATTTTAGCTGATGTAAATTTCACCAATACAGACCTCTCTCACTCTAATTTAGTGGGTTCAATTCTTAAAAAATGTTTGTTAAAAAACACGAACTTTACAAATGCTAATTTAGAAACTATAGATTTTAACGGAGTTGGCTTTTGGAACCAAGAAAAATCAATAATTGAGAATATTAATTTTACTGGGGCTATTCTTCGTAAAGCAAATCTACGAGGTTATAATCCCCAAAATCCTAAACAATATATAGATTTTAGTACATCTAATTTTAAAGATGCAGATTTAACAGGATCACTTTACGATTTACATACTCGATTCCCTAAAATGCTTAATCCTCAAGAAAAAGGGGCATATTTAGTAACCGCAGGTGCTTCTATGGAAAATGCTGATCTTAGTTTTACAAATCTTTTTCGTGCAAATTTGAGTAGGGCAAATTTGAGTGAGGCAAATTTAACAGCTACTATAATACATTCAGCAAATCTTAATGGTGCTAACCTTTCAGGCGCAAGGATCGTATATGAAAAAGGAAGATGGGATAGAGATTTGTATGTCAATGCTCATTTAAACAATGCGAATTTACAAAAAGCGACAATAATAGGCATTAAACCTGACAATAGCCGTATGTATTTGAATGGGGTGGATTTAACTGAAGTAAAATTGATTGATTGTGCATTTACATCTATGGAAATGAATGGCGCAAAACTAGCTAATTTGAAACTAGATGGTTTTGATTTTTCTAATGCCCAACTCAAAGGTTCTGATTTTTCTAATGCAAGCTTAAGAGGTTGTAATTTTTCATCATCAGATTTGAGAGGAGCTAATTTTAACGGAGCCGATCTCAGTGGTGCAAATTTAAGCTACGCTCAACTCAAAAACACAGATTTATCCCAAACCATTATCAATGGGGTAGATTTTAAAAACGCTCAATTGGATGGGGTGATTATGCCTAATAATTAGTGCGATCGCTTTTCCTATAAAACAAATTAACGAAAAGAAACCCAAATCATTTCTAATAAATTTTAGTTTGAGTAAAAATTATGACATTAAGCTTAACCTGGACTCCAGACCCAACCTTGCTCACTAATCTCGCCAAAATTGCAAATCAACAAGGTAAAACTATTGAATCAACTTTATCTGAAGCAGTTCAATTGTATTTAGAAAATCAACCTATTGAACAAAGTCATTTAGACTCCAACTCTACAGAAAATAATCTTGAAATAGAAGAAAATACAAGTCAATTTTTATTAGAAATTGCTAACTCTTTTGCAAAAGGTCTAACCGATGAAGATTTAGCTACTTTACCCGCAGATGGTGCAGAGCATCATGATCGCTTCTCATTAAGAGTATTAATGACTAGAATAGAATAATGGAAATCAGCTTCGATCCTGCTAAAAATGTAAAAAATATCCGCGATCGCGGTCTCTCATTTGAACAAGTAGCAGAATTTGATTTTCAGGGAGCAACATTCCTGATAGATGATCGCCAAGATTACGGAGAAATTCGTTATATCGCAGTTGGTTATCTCGACAATCGATTACACATTCTCTGTTTTACAGAAACATTAACAGGAATTCGTGTAATTAGTTTTCGTAAAGCAAACCCAAGAGAGGCTAAAAAATATGGAAAATCCAAAACCCTTGACTAATTCAGAAGGCGAAGTTCGTGAACTGACAGAAAATGAACTTTCTTCAGGTATTGCTTTTTCTGATTTACCTATAAATCTACAAAAAAAATTAGGAAAAATCCAAGTAAAATCTATCACGGCCTATGAAGTTTCTCAAAAGTGAGTTCTGCAAACTCCCATAAACCAAATTAACGAAAAGAAACCTAAACTTATTATTGGAGAAAACTTAGATGAAAGCCGAACTAACCGCAATCATTGAAGCCGCAACAGAAGGAGGCTATTGGGCAATCTGTCCAGAAATTGCTGGAGCTAATGGTCAAGGAGAAACGATCGCAGAAGCCAAAGCCAGTCTAAAAAGTGCGATTGAACTCATCATTGAAGATCGTCTAAGTGAAAAAAATTGAAAGTTTATCTTAAATAATAGTCAGGAGTAAATTATGTTAGCATCAAAAACACTTTATGAAACCGATTTTCATCTTTGGCTCGAAGAAACAGCCCAAGCCCTTCGAGATGGAAATTTAGAAAGATTAGATAGAGAAAACCTATTAGAAGAAATCGAAGCAATGGGACGCAGCGATCGCCGAGCGATTAGACGAAACTTAGAACAATTATTAATGCACCTCCTTAAATGGCATTATCAACCCGATAAATTAACGAATAGCTGGAAATATTCAATTCGGGAACACAGAAAACGCCTTTTAGAAGATTTTGAAGAAAGTCCGAGTTTAAAGCGATATTATGAAGAAGTCTTTCCTCAGTGTTACCAAAATGCACGAGAAATGGCATCTGATGAAACAGGTTTAAAATTATCAATCTTTCCGTTATTATGTCCATTTAATCAAACGGAAATTCTAGATATTCGTAATTTACCCGACCAAACATATTGAAATGTTTAATCTATCTTGATAATGAGTACAGGATCAACGCTAAAAACTCTATATGAAACTGATTATATGCTTTGGTTGGAAACAACTTTAGAGCAAATTAAACATCGACAAATTGATCAAATAGATTGGGACAACTTAGCAGAAGAAATCGAAGGTTTGGGGATTGCATTGCATCATAAAATAGATAGTTATCTGAGACAAATTTTAATTCATTTACTACTTTATCAATATTGGACAACTGAACGAGAAAAAAGTGGCTCGGATTGGCGCGATAAAATCATTTATCTTCAAGATGAATTAGAAAGCCTATTAGAACAATCCAAAACACTCTATAACTATTTTTTATCTCGTATTGATCTGATATATCTCAGAGCTAGACGTGGAGTTATTCAAAAAACACAACTTGACTCCTCTATTTTTCCTGAAAAATGTCCATTTTCTGAATCTGAATTAATAGACTTTAACTTTTATCCTGAATCATAATCATGAGGTTTTATGACTTTAACGCTAACTAAGATTTTTCAAAAAGTTCCTGAAGGGTATATCAGTTTTGTCGAGGAATTACCTGGTGCAAATACCCAGGCAGAAACTCTTAATGAAGCTAGAAATCATTTAGAAGAAGCGATTCAATTAGTATTAGAGGCTAATCGTTTTTTGGCAGAAGAACAGATACAAGGACAAGATATGATTCGTGAATCCATTGTATATAAAGTAGCCTCATTGGATTATTTAAAGGTTCACCCAATTTAGCAACAGAATCAGAAGAAATTTTGTAAAGAGAATAGATGCTACTGTTATGGCGATCGCCGAAAGATATAAAATCGTACCTAGTTCCAGACAAGTTTGTGGCTACGAGAGAATAAGCCTTTCAGCTTCCTGAACCCCGTTCTAAAGTCCTTTGATGGTGTGTTTTTCGCTCAATAACACTCATCGGAAGGTACAAAAGACGATGCTTGATGTATGTTTTTTCGTAAAGCCTTTGAGCAAGANTTTGAGCAAGAAGCTTTTAGAAATACAAGAAGACACAAACTTGTTCGGAACTAGGATTATTTAATGATTCCTGTTAAGGGTGAACTTGCACTGGCATAGGCTTTAATCGGCATCCGACCTGACTGATAGGCTAAACGTCCTGCGATCGCGGCCATTCCCATTGCCTGGGCCATGGCGACAGGATTATGGGCTAAGGCGATCGCGCTATTAATCAAAACGGCATCGGCTCCCATTTCCATTGCTTGAGCGGCCTCACTGGGGGTTCCAATACCTGCATCTACCACCACAGGAACCTTCGCTTCTTCGATAATAATGCCGATATTAGCCGCATTGCGAATTCCTTGACCCGAACCGATGGGAGACCCCAGGGGCATAACGGTCACACAACCGACTTCTTCTAGGCGTTTGGCTAAAAGCGGATCGGCGTTGATGTAGGGCAGTACAGCAAATCCTTCCTTAACCAATTGTTCGGCGGCTTCTAGGGTTCCGATGGGGTCGGGTAACAGATATTTACTATCGGGAATCACTTCTAATTTGACGAAATTATTATCTTCTTGTCCTAATAATTTGGCCATTTCTCGGCCTAAACGGGCGACCCGAATGGCTTCTTCTGCGGTTTGACAGCCTGCGGTGTTGGGTAACATCCAGATTTTTGACCAGGCGATCGCCTCTGCTAACCCTTCATGGCCAGGGGCATTGGTCTGGACTCGACGGACGGCAACGGTCACAATTTGACAACCACTCGCGTTGATACTGTCTTGCATCACAGCGATCGAGGGATATTTACCCGTACCCGTCAGCAACCGAGATTGAAATTTTTTTCCAGCGATAATCAGATCGTCGTTCGCGTCAGAGGCAGTATTCACAATATTTTTAGGGGAAGAAAGACTGATAGTCGTCATGATTTTGGGAAAAAGTCGGATTTTGGGAAAAAGCGATCGCTGTTAAAAGAGGTTAACAAAGGATCGGTCACTTCATGGGTAATCAGATCCGCAATGAGGGTCGCGGTAATGGGAGCTAATAAAATACCATTGCGATAATGACCCGTCGCCAAAACTAGATTATCATAGGCACTCGGCCCTAAAATGGGGAATTCATCCGTTGTGCCTGGCCGAAATCCCCACCAAAAATCTTCAATTGTCCAGTCTGCGATCGGCAAGTACAGTCCCATTGCCCTTTGCAAGAGAGCGTTAATTCCCTGGGGTGTATTGTGGGGAGTCCAACCGACTTCTTCTGAGGTTGCGCCGATGATGAGACGGCCATTTTTTCGGGGGACTAGATAGGTATTCGGCCCAAATAGGACTCGTTCCAAGCTTTGGGGAGTGGGCATTCGTAGGGCTAACATTTGACCCTTAATAGGACGGACAGGTAGGGGAATTAATTCAGATGACCAAGAACCTGTGGCTAAAACATAGGTCTGAGCTTGATAGTCTTGATTTTGGGTTAAAATCTTGTCAATTTTACCTGATTTTTGAATAATGGATTGAACCGCCGTCCCTTCCTGGAGATTTACGCCTAAGATTTTCGCCGCTTGCCGTAGGGTATGGACTAATTTTTGATTATCAACCTGGCCATCTTCGGGATGCCACCATCCGCCGAGAATGTCGGGATTTAAGCCTGGTTGGAAAGCATGGATTTCAGTTTGATTCAGCCAGCTTGAAGTGGGGGCAAGGGGGGTCGGATTATGGGGCAGTTCAAAGACGGGCGACAAAATACCGCAGGGATTATAACCCGTTGCTAATCCTGTTAAATTTTCTAGTTTGCCCGTCCAATCTCCATACATTTGCCGCGATCGCGTACACAGTTCTAGCATGGAGCCAGCAGGAATTTGTTCAGCGTAGGGAGCCAACATTCCCGCCGCCGCATGACTAGCCGCTTCCTGAAAATCCCGACTCAGCACGGTAACGCTCGCCCCCCTTTGTCTCAATTCAACGGCGATCGCCAGGCCAATAATCCCGCCCCCAATAATTAAAATGTCGTTTGTTGCGTTCATGGCTCCTAGATAAATTGCCCTCTATTTAATACCTTACACGCTTTATTGATCGGTCAGCCAAGCGGAGTAAGCTTAAGCGTCAAAATATTGACCATACAATCAAAATAATTAAATAACACTCTTTTTTTGCCTTAAAATAAAGGGTTAGGAAACAATTATGGGGGTAATAACGGGGTGATGGTCAACAAGCCAAACTACGATGTCATTGTGATCGGTTCGGGTATTGGGGGATTAGTCACCGCGACTCAACTGGCGGCCAAAGGTGCAAAGGTTCTTGTTTTAGAAAGCTATCTCATTCCTGGGGGAAGTTCGGGCTATTTTGAACGGGAAGGCTATCACTTTGATGTGGGAGCCTCGATGATTTTTGGTTTTGGGGAAAAGGGAACAACCAATTTATTGACCCGTGCCTTGGCTGCGGTGGACATGGAACTAGAAACCCTACCCGATCCTGTGCAGATTCATTACCATTTGCCCCAGGATCTAGAGATTAAAGTTCATCGAGATTATGAAAATTTTTTACAGGAATTAATTGCCCGTTTTCCCCAAGAGAAGGTGGGAATTCGTCGTTTTTATGATGAATGTTGGCAAGTGTTTAATTGCCTTAATGCAATGGAGTTATTGTCCCTGGAAGAATTGGGTTATTTGATGCGGGTTTTCTTCCAACATCCTGGAGCCTGTTTAGGTTTAGTCAAATATTTACCCCAAAATGCGGGGGATATTGCCCGACGTTATATCCAAGATCCTGAATTACTCAAGTTTATTGACATGGAATGCTACTGTTGGTCAGTGGTTCCTGCGGATCTAACGCCGATGATTAATGCGGGGATGGTTTTCTCTGATCGCCATTATGGAGGTATCAATTATCCCAAGGGCGGCGTGGGTCAAATTGCCCAAAAATTAGTGGAAGGTTTAGAAAAAAAAGGGGGCGAGATTCGCTATAAATCCAAAGTTCAGCAAATTTTGTTGGAAAAAGGGAAGGCGATCGGGGTGGAATTAACGAATGGAGAGCAATATTTCGCTAAACGGATTGTTTCTAACGCGACTCGTTGGGATACTTTTGACAAATTATTACCCGCCGAAGCCATGCCCACGAAGGAAAAACGCTGGCAACAACGTTACCAAAAATCCCCTAGTTTCTTGAGTTTACATTTGGGAGTCAAGGCTGAGATTTTGCCCCTGGGAACCGAATGTCACCATATTTTATTGGAAGATTGGGCCAACATGGAAAAGGAGCAGGGAACGCTTTTTGTTTCCATTCCCACCCTACTTGATCCCGATCTCGCGCCCGCAGGTCATCACATTATCCATGCCTTTACTCCTAGCTGGCTAGAAGAATGGCAAAACCTTTCTCCCCAGGATTACGAAGCCAAAAAAGAAGCGGCGGCTGAAAAGTTAATCGATCGCCTAGAAGTTATTTTTCCAGGACTGGATAGGGCTTTAGATTATCAAGAAGTGGGAACTCCCCGCACTCACCGTCGTTTCCTCGGTCGTCAGGATGGAACCTATGGCCCCATTCCCCAGCGTAAATTAGCGGGTTTATTAGGAATGCCTTTTAATCGAACCGCGATTTCGGGACTGTATTGTGTGGGAGATAGCACGTTTCCTGGGCAGGGATTAAATGCGGTGGCGTTTTCAGGATTTGCCTGTGGCCATCGGATTGCGGTGGATCTAGGGATTTAATTGTCTGTCTTGAAATTAGATACTTCCCTATCTAGGTAGAAAACATCAAATGTATCTCCCCATACCTTATTACTTAAGTAAGATGTTGTAAGTACCACTAGGGTTTTTAGCTGGAAGGACTCGGCGATCGCTGAACCAATCCTGCTTGCATTTTTATAGGAAAAAGCTTGATTATCTGAGTTCATTGCCTTAAGTTAACTTCTAAATCAGGCTTTTTTGGGGTTTATGAGCGATTAATCTACCAAAAATACTAATTTATAATCTTTTCTAGGAAACCCAGGATCATGTCTTCTAATCAAAAACGGTCTCTCGAATAAAGTCTGGTTTTTCAAAAAACTTATGACATTCTCAGTATTGATAAATTGTTAATTTTCATAAAATCAGTAATTATTCCCTTGGAAACTGGGCAGTAAAACATTCATCATTAGGGGATTAGGTTGACCCGATGCCCCATTTTCTGATAGTTGCTGCTGACGTGGATTACCGTGAGCAGATCTTGGCTTAGGGTTAATAGTGATTCTTTTAGGTAATGCTGGGTATTCTATGGTTATTACTCCCAATCGTTTTCTCACTTTTCCACCCATCTCACAAATGTTATTAGGGCAACGCCTGATTCACCTAATTGGCCATCATACGGAGTCCCAGCAAATGCTCCCTGCCATGGCCGAGATGATTGGGCTGGCCTTGGATGTTAATATTTGCATTTTGTTGGTTGGTGCGGTAGGTCAGTCGTCCTTGCAGGGAGTAAGCTGGACACCATCGAAAAAAATTCTATTGGGGACAAATTCTCCTGTTTTGAAACATTCTTGGCTGAAAGCGGTTCAAGTTCAGGAATATCCTCTATTATTGAATTCCAACACAACTTCTCGACAAGCTTTTCAAATAACGAAGGATCTGGTGATGCGATCGGGTTTGGGGTTGCGCATTGTGTTTCAAAACAAGGTGAATGGTATGGTGATTGTTGGTTCGTCCCAGGATGAAAAGGATTATTCTCTGCAAGAGGCCCAATTGATTGAGATTGCTGATAGTTTGGCGATCGCGAATCATTTTTTCCAGACCCTTCCCTTAAACACAGCAGAAACGAACAAGATCAATAACCTGAACCGTGCCGTGCCAACGGATGAAAGTCCTATCCTCAAAGCTTGGTATGAAGCAACCCGCCAAAAGTTAGAACAACAACGTTCTAGTCATGATCAACTCATTCATAATATCGTCACCATTATGAGTGACCAAACCCGTAATCCCTTAGCCACGATTCGGATGGGGATTGAGATGTTGCGGAGAAATCCCCCTTCTCCCGAAAAGCTCCAGCAAAGATTAGATATCCTAGAGCAAGAATGGCGCAAGTTAAACGAAATTAATGAAAAGATACTCCAATTAAAAACCTCTAAATTTAATAAAACGACTCTCCAGGTACAAAAGATAAACCTCACTGATTTTGTTCAACGGTTAATTGCCAATTATGAAATTAAGTGGGCTGAATACTCGAAAAAAATAGTTGTTAAGACAGATTTACCCAAAAAAGCTTTGTTTTTTGATGGGGATATTAATTATTTACAACAGATTTGTGACGAATTGTTGATTAATGCCCAAAAATTTGCCTTAAAAAATACGGATATTACCCTAAAAATCAGAGAATCTCAGGAGAAAGGGAGGCCAGTTATTGTTCTACAATTGAGCAATTTAACACCCTCGATTGACTCTAAAAATCTAGCCTATTTCTTTGATCCTTTCTACCGAGAGCAGTGGGTCATTGATAATGCGATCGCGGGGATAGGATTAGGTCTTTGTATTATCAAGGAATTAGTGGAACAGCTTGATGGTAGGATAGCAGTGACCTGTGACCCCACAGAGGATGTTGACTATTGTTTAATGACTTTTACGTTGACTTTTCCCCTTGGTTTAATGGCTACGTCCATTTCTCATGCTGATTAAGCAAATTCCTACCCAATTGTTTCGTTGGCAACGCGCTCAGTCTTCTCTCCTGCGACGACAGCTAGAAATTTTCAAGATAGCTGTTAATTTTTCATTTTTTTTGATTTGGGATAAATCTGTCCAAAATTTTACTTCTCCCCAGCGTCAACGTCGCGCCCAATGGCTCGTTAATCATTTATTAGATCTCGGCCCGACCTTTATTAAAATTGGTCAATCCCTCTCGACCCGTGCCGATCTCATTCCCCCTGAATATATCCAAGCGTTGAGTCAACTTCAGGATCGGGTTCCACCCTTTTCTTCCCAGGAGGCGATCGCGGTAATCGAACAGGAATTTCAGCGATCGGTCAAGGATTTGTTCCAGAGTTTTGAGATGATTCCCTTGGCTTCGGCGAGTTTAGGTCAGGTGCATCGGGCAACCCTCCATAGTGGGGAAGAAGTGGTTGTGAAGGTGCAACGACCTGGGTTAGAAAAATTATTAACATTAGATTTTGAAGTTCTACGTCAATTAATCCGTTTCGGCAAACGTTGGCTACCAGGATTTAAAAAAGCCACTCAAAAATACGAAGTTGAAGCGATTTATCAGGAATTTTTTGGATTACTTTTCCAAGAAATTGACTATATTAATGAAGGGAAAAATGCAGACCGTTTTAGGAAAAATTTTCAAGACTATCCAGGCGTAAAAATTCCGAGTATTCATTGGGATTATACCACCCAAAAAGTTCTCACCCTAGAATATTTACCAGGCATTAAAGTTGATGATCGAGCAAGTTTAGCGGCGGAAGGTATTAATTTAGATAAGGTGATTGAAAAGGGAATTTGTGCCTATCTCAAACAATTATTATTAGATGGTTTTTTCCAGTCCGATCCCCATCCTGGCAATATGGCGGTGAATCTCCAAGGAGAATTGATTTTTTATGATTTTGGCACGATGGCTGAGGTCAAAACCATTGCCAAAGATCAAATGATTCAGACTTTTTTTGCTATCCTCCAAAAAGATGTGGATAAGGTTCTAGAAACGTTAATTTACATGGGTTTAGTGGAATCAAAGGGAGACCTGCGATCAGTCAAACGAATTGTGATTTTTTTATTAGATAACTTTCGGGAAAAACCCGTTGATGTGAGAGCTTTTGAGCAAATTAGTGATGAAGTTTATCTAATGTTTCAACAGCAACCTTTTCGCTTGCCGCCCCAGATGACTTTTATTCTCAAGTCAATTATGACCCTCGATGGCATTGCCCGCGCCCTCGATCCCCAGTATAATTTGATTGCTGCTAGTCAACCTTTTATTCAAAGTGTCGCGGTGGATAAGAAGACAGGGACGTTATGGAGTTCGTTAGTCAAACAAGCCCAGGCGTTGATTATCCAAGGCTGGACAAGACCTAATCGAACGGAACGATTTTTGCAAAATGTAGAAGATAAAATTGAGCGGGGAGAGTTACAAGTCCGTATTCGTTCCCTAGAGAGCGATCGCCTGTTGAAAAACATTCATCTAGGAATCAAGAGTTTAATTTATGCTTGTTTAACAGGTTTTACATTACTCTCTGCGACCATTTTACTTTCAACCATTTATTTTAAATTCGCGATCGCGGGATTTGGATTAGCAGGTTTATTTAGCTTATTTTTAATGCGGTCTTTAATCAAATTAGCAATTCAAGAAAAAATTGATAATATGATTAGTAAATAAAATTAGTAAGCTGTTAATTATTTAAAACGCATACAGGCAAGGGGCTTAAGCCCCTTGTTACAAGACTTTTAGTAAAATCATTATGCAATCTAAATTCGGGACAGCTTATTTATTTAGTTAATATGAATTTATAGCCCTATTTTATGTCAGAAATTTTCTTAAAGATTCAACGTCCTCTGTCTGAGAAATTACCTGAAATTGTTGAATTAGATCAGCTTTGTTTAGGAGGACTCTGGACTCTGGGTGGCTATCAACGGGAATTGGATAATCCTAAAACGGGCTTTTTAAGTTTAACCTCTAGAACTAAACCAACTGATGCTCCTGAACTGATTGGCTGTGGTTGTTTCTGGAGCATTTTAGAAGAAGCCCATATCACCCTGTTAATGATCCATCCCGACTATCGGGGTAGGGGTTTGGGAAATCTCTTGCTCTACAGTCTCTTAAAACAAGCAGTAACCCAGGGATTAGAACGGGCAACTCTAGAGGTAAAAGATTCTAATACTAAGGCTATTCATCTCTATAAAAAATTTGGCTTTAAACTAGCAGGGAAACGCAAAAAATATTACCAAAAAACGGGAGAAGATGCCTTAATTTTCTGGCGAAATGATTTAGCAAAACCGAGTTTTTTAGAATCCTTAACCCATTGGCAAGGACAAATCCAGTCGCAACTGTTAGAACAAAATTGTATTCTAGAGGAAGAATTATAGTCTAATCAAAATTTTAGGAGAACTGAATAATGAGGTCTTTTCGATCTGAGCCGTTTTTATGGATTCATTTAGCGGGAATTGCCGTCGCTCCCTTGGGATTGCTGGTAGTGTGTTTAGCCCTCGCCATTGGTGACCCCCTAACTCCCTTCTGGTTAGAATTGGTCATTTTAGCTGCGATCGCGATCGTCCCTATTTTCTGGATGCAGTGGAGCCGTCCTTTTGAAATTTTTAGTCTATTGGTGATTGCCCTGCGACCTGATGCCTTAACCGTTGAACAACGAAAAATTCTGAGTTTATTCAAGACAACCAAACAGCGTTTATTAGCCCTAATCACTGCCTTAATGATGGTGGCTCTACTTTGGGAAATCTATCAATTTGCCCCGATCGCGGCCTTGCCTGTTGTGAATTTTCCCCAAATAAGAATTTTAGGATTAATCATTGCCGCCGTAGCTTTTTTAGTCAGCAATTTATTTATTCAAGTTCCCATTAGTGTTTTAGGAATTCTCTTTACCAAAGAGGAAGCTTTTAGTACGATTGAACCCCTAACACCAGAACAAATCCCCCAATCCTTAACGGTGCCTGGGTTCAGAGTCAAAAAAATTCCTCTTATCCCAGAGATGGCTGAATCCTAGTCTTGGGAAAAAAGCTTTAACACTAGTCTAGCGGGTCGTATCCCGCTTTTATCGGGGTTTTGTCTAATTCCCATAACAGTAATTATCGGAATTAGAAATTTTACTGAGTGTTTTTTACGTTCAGCTAGGCTTAGGATATCAGTTGATTTTTATCCTTGTTTTCGATGAAACCGTTGAGAATAGCGATCGCATTTTTATGGGTTTTAAGAAGGGTGATCGCATTTTTCGTTTTCTAAACCAAATAAGGCTAATTCCACACCATAATATTTTTGAGTTAATCCCATCGGTATCATTCCCAATCGTTGAGTCACTCGAACCGAAGCTAAATTGTCAGGGTTAACGACGGCATAAATGATGGGTAATTGTAAAGATTGAAAACCATAATTTAAGATTTCCTTCGCGGCTTCCGTTGCATAACCCTTTCCCCAGCGATCGCCCCTCAGATGCCAACCAATTTCATAGTCTTCGGTCGCTTGTCCCTGATTATCGGGAAGTTGAACCAAAAGAATAGAACCGATCGCCACTTGAGTCGTTTTTTCAACTATTGCCCAACACCCCGTTCCGTTATTGCGCCCTTGATATTTGTGAGTCATCTCTTCTAAGCGTTTTTGGACAGCCCGATGATCGGGGTCTGGTTCTCGAATAAAGTGCATCACCTCGCGATCGCCGTAAATTGCAAACGCTGAATCGGTATCGCGATCGGGTTGCCAATGACGAATGCCTAATCGTTCCGTTTCAAAGAGCCATTGCTGAACCATGATTTTTGGATAGAAATTTTTAATCAAATTTAATCAAAAAAGCGTCTAGAGAGCTATTCTAAACGCTTTTTAAGTTATTAATCTAAAAAATGATGGTTAAAGTCAGACCCTGTTCAATTAAGACTCTGATAATTGCAACATCTCTTGAAAAGCGGGTGCATAGGATAAACCTGGGGCATAAGCTTCCAAAACATTGCCCGTGCGAGAACAATTTACTAACAAATAATCACAAACAGGACAAGAGGTTTCCGTCACTTGTAACTGGACATGAAACTGTCTTTGAGCGTGATTACCGCAGTTGGGACAACGAATTGCTTGTGTATTAACCATTTTTATTTCCTTATTAAATCTTTTTTAAATTAACTAATTTTTTCGGAAGAAATACTGTAAAGTTTTTAACAAATCAGATTTCTCTTTTTGATAAAGTTACCTGCCTAGAATGACAGAGTATTGATTGGAAGATCGGCGAGTATCCATATTGACTAGATCCCAATACGGTTTTCCCTGATCCCCACCTCTTTATTATGACTTACAAATCAATAGTCAATCGTTAACTTAATCTTTATTTAACTAAAAATATAAAATGAACAAGAATTTAAAATAAAATCTCTAAACCTTGATATCATCTTTTTCTAGAAATGTAGATTTCCTTTATAAAGAATTAATCTTTTGGTGTGATTCACAAAACCAGACCAGGCTTACTGCCAAATAATCCCTTGACCCTGCATCAGCGATCGCTGTAATCCCCTGCCGATGACTGATCCCCGCCCGCTAAACTGATATGATCAATCGCGTATTCCTTTAATTTTATTTTTTATGACAACCGACTGGCAAGTGGCTAAATCCTACGAAGATATTTTTTATCATAAATGGAATGGAATTGCCAAAATTACCATTAATCGTCCCCATAAACGAAATGCCTTTCGTCCTAAAACCGTTTTTGAGCTTTATGATGCTTTTTGTAATGCTCGCGAAGATCCCCGTATTGGCGTAGTCCTGTTAACAGGGGCAGGACCGCATACCGACGGAAAATATGCCTTTTGTTCGGGCGGGGATCAATCCGTGCGGGGAGAAGGGGGTTATGTCGGAGAAGATGGGGTTCCCCGTTTAAATGTTTTAGATTTACAACGGCTGATTCGTTCCATGCCGAAAGTCGTTATTGCCCTAGTAGCGGGCTATGCGATCGGTGGTGGTCATGTCCTTCATTTGGTCTGTGATCTCACGATCGCGGCGGATAATGCCATCTTTGGCCAAACAGGCCCCAAGGTCGGTAGCTTTGATGGTGGATTTGGGTCTAGCTATTTAGCGCGAATTGTCGGACAAAAAAAAGCTAGGGAAATCTGGTTCCTCTGCCGTCAATACAACGCAGAACAAGCCCTAGAAATGGGTTTAGTGAATACAGTTGTTCCCCTAGAACAGCTAGAAACCGAAGGCGTGCAATGGGCTAGAGAAATCCTAGAAAAAAGTCCCCTCGCCATCCGTTGCCTAAAATCAGCCTTCAATGCCGATTGTGATGGTCAAGCGGGGCTACAGGAACTCGCAGGCAATGCCACACTCTTGTATTACATGACCGAAGAAGGAACCGAGGGAAAACAGGCCTTTTTAGAAAAACGTCCCCCCGATTTCCGACAATATCCCTGGCTCCCCTAATGGGACGAGATCATAGAATCGTTCCCTTCCACTAAGACCTCTGAGGGAACCTCTCTCATCTGGTCATCACCCTGATAAGAAAGCGACAAAGAATGCTCTAGACGAACAACCTCTTCCAAACTCTCCCACGCCGAATTAAAAGGACGAGCGGCTAAGGAACAGGCTGGCCATTCACCCTGTACTGAGACGCTTAATTGGTGGCAAATTCCTCCTCTTCGACCTTCCGTATGGTAATACCGACAATTTCGGCAAGATGATGTGGCAAAGTTGGCAGTTTTCATAAAAGTTTATTTAAAAAATTTTGGGTGAGCGAGAAGATTTTGGATAATTAGATTTAATTTCTTCCTATCTCTCTATTTTGCCTGATCCCTAATTTTCTGACTTTTGGGAAATATACTTGCTGTTCAAGGGTTTTAGCGATCCCCACTCTTTTTTTCCTTTAGGTTCTTTTAATAATCTTTTTACAAAACGAAATAATTACGGGGATCATTCATCTTTCCTGGGGGAACGACATCAGAACATCGGGACTCATTCTTGCCCTAAGCTATTGGGGATCAAGTTAAAAGGTATTGTTCCATACAACTTTCCTAAATTCTTGTGGCTGAATCTTAGATCATAAATTCTTCAGTTTTGTATTAGAGAAATCCCAAAAAGTAATCTTTCAAATATGGTGATTGCCTAATGAATAAACTATCCTGTGCTGAAAAGGGGGCGTTTGATGGCGATCGCGTCTTTTTAGGGGGAATTAGGCGTTAAGTCTGGTACAGAAGCGACCTAGCCTTAGGAGGAACATGAATAATTTTTGCGACGTAAACCAGACTATTTTTGCTCCCTGTTTATGAAAAAAAAGTAAAAGATTGTCAGGAGGCGAGGACAAAGGTGATAGATTTTTAGGGCTATCTATGTTAAAAGAGAGTCAAACTTTAATCAACCTGGACAATCTGACGGATTTCTCCAGAGATTAGGGCAATGGCGTGAGCTTTCAACTATTTTTGACAAACGTTTAATAAACTATTGAGTTGCTTGACCCATTATGGCTTTTGATAAAGCGTTATCTACAATTCGCGATTTTTTCAATCATCAGAGAAAACCCTCGAAACGTCGAGTGGTCGGAGTCGCCTGCGGTACGGTTTTTATGGCTGTGGGTCTTGATGTCTTCTTTCTTCAGCAGTCTCTATTCAAACACCTATTGATTGAAGAGAAAAAGTCAGAGCTGCCGCCGCCGTTTGATCCATTTAATGTGCAATCTAGGGTTGATAAAGATAAAAATCCCGTTGGTAGGTTAATTACGGTACACGAACGGAAAACAATTATGGAGTTGTTGGGAGAATCTCCCGAAAAACCCTATGGTCTAGTGGTCGGGGCTATGCCCTTAGTGATTCTCCATGATACGGCGGGAGAGATTAGCAGTGAGACGCTTCATGCCCAAAAACAGTATTCTCGCGGCCCGTTGGGAGATGGCATTACGGCCTATATTGCTAGGGATGGAGAAGTGATTATTACTCGTCCTACATTTTTCACGCCCGATCGCCCCACCGCCACCGCCTACGAAAAGGGTTTAGATTTTTTGGATGAGTCCCAACGCAATCGATCGCTGCGGACGATTTGGCAGACCCTTGATCCTAAAACTAGACAAACTCATCTCCGTAAGGCGATCGCGGAATTAGATCCTAGTTTTGTCAAATTTACCAATCGGGCGGCTCTCTGGTTGAATGCGTCTTCTGAGCGAGCTTTTGAAGCCTGGCAGTCTCGGAACCATCATTCCCTAGACGGCGCAAAAACAACGGCCATTTGGGCGATCGCAAATCTCTGTCAAAAGGTCTTAGAGGATAATCAAAGGGCGATCGCGTTGGTTTCATCCCCGAAAAATGCAACTCAACTGCGCCAAACCTGTCAAAGAGTTAATCCTACGCTTCAGGCCAATCGCACCAGGGTCGGAGCGGCAGTTAATGTGGAATTGATCCAACAACGGGGTTCAGATTGTTTTACGGCGGATATTGAAGTCATAACCTACAACAATCTGGATGGAGCAATTAAAATCCCTGCTAATCGGGCAGTTCCTCTGATGCTCTACGATGGGGAAGCCTATACGGATGGGCAATACGAAGCTCTGAAAACTTTTTATCTTAAATCGGTGTTAGCGGCGGGACGTTTTCCCCAGATGGTGACTCATTATTGGTTAGACCAGGGCTTGGGTAAGGTGATCGGCGATCATTGTGATCCCAGGGGCTTAAATCTGACAAAGGTTTATTCCCTCATCAGTGATGCCCTGGGCCATCCCCCAGGCACAATCTATGGCATCCAACCCCAATACGGCCGCAATCCCCAAAAAGGAGATAACGTCTGGTGGTCGGAGGCAATTTTAGGCTCTATGCCGCGATCGCAAGAAGATCAGGCAAGCTTATCGGCTCCCTAAGCACCAATTTGCTGTTTGTGACACAGATCACAGGAATAATGTGATAAATCCACTTGTTTAAGGGAAAGATTTAGATAATAATAGACTTAGGATTCAAAAAGCGGGTGCATACATAGCACTTAGGTTAGTTGTTTTAAATAGCTAACCGCTTTTTTTTTGAGTAGGGGAAAAGAAATTGGGTCTTCATTTAATACCAATTCAAGCTAAGGAACAAGGATTTAATAAGTTGTGCATTCAAGATACTGATTTCTGTAGGGACATAATACCATTATGTCTATAATCTCAACGGTCAACAGACAATGTATTGCTTGATAGACGCATAAAAGGACTTAACAGTGTTCATTGGTGTCAACTTAAGTAAAAAGACTTACTTTTGAAAAAAGAAAGAAGATTGTAGAGATGAAAAAGGCTAAAATAGAAGAAATGAATGAAAAAAGGATAGAAGAATGTCAAAGCCAAGGCCAAGAAAAAAAGGAAACCCTGATTTACGACGCAAGACAAATCAGCCAGGAGTAGAAATTCCAGAAATAACAAAAAAGATATTTGAATTACTAGAACCGACGATGTTTTCCCCGTTAAAATATTTACAGGGAAATCATGAAAAGATAATGAGAGATAGACTATTAAGTTTACCAGTAATGGTGGCATTAATGGTGAGTATAGTATATCGTCAAATAGCAGGTTTAAGTGAAGCAGTAAGAGTATTAAAAGAAGAGGGATTGCTATGGATAGAACCGTTAAAAGTAACTAAGCAAGCAGTATCAAAAAGAATCATGAATGTACCAGCCGAAATATTTGCAATATTATTAAAAGGAGTGGTAGAAAAAGCAGCAGAAAAAGCAGAGAAAATTCAAGTGGAAGAAAAATGAGAAAAAGTAAGAGGAAAGTTTAGTGCGGTGTGGATAGCTGATGGTTCAACCTTAGAGCAGATAAGGAAAAACATGAAAATAAGTCAAGAAGAAAAGAGTAAATTAGGGGGTAAAATAATGATGGTTGTGGAAGCTTTTACCCAACGACCCGTTACTTTATGGTACACAGAAAATGATAAATCGAATGATAAAAGATGGTGTGAAGAATTGGCGGCTAAACTACCAGAAAATGGTTTAATGATTGTAGATATGGGATTCTTTAGCTTTGTCTGGTTTGATTTATTAGCAGAAGCTAAAAAGTTTTTTCTAACCAGATTTAGAGCAGGTACATCTTATCAAACAAAACAAGTGTTATCTCAGGGGAGTCATTACAAAGATGAGATTATCACTATGGGAAATTACCGTTCTAATCCTTGTAAGCATCCAGTTAGATTGGTTTCAGTCTTATGGGGAACAACCTTGGTATCAGTATTTAACGAATGTTTTGTCTCCTAAACAATTGTCAGCCGAAGAGGTGTGTGATTTATATCGAAGACGATGGACAATCGAAGAAGCATTTTTATTAACGAAAAGACTTTTAGGACTAGCCTATTTATGGGTCGGGAATAAGAATGGTGTCCAAATTCAAATTATCTGCACTTTGATTTTCTATACTGTCTTAAATCAATTGGTCGGAGAAGTAGCGATTTCCTTAAATCAGCCGAAAGAAAAAATCTCAGTAGAGATGGTTTTTCGGAGTCTATATTATGTAGCAAAGGCTATCGCTAGAGGTGAAAAGCCCGACACCGTAACCTATCTGACTGAACGTGCCAAGTTATTTGGTTTGGTTAAAGCCGAGCGAAAGCGACATCGAGAAAAAGACGCTCTCAATCGGCAAATTTGGGAACCTCTTCCCTTAAGTTGACACCAATGAACAGTGTTAAGCCCCTACAAAAAAAGAATGATTTTAGGCTCTCCGCTATTGTGTGTGATAACCCACGCTTATGGATTCATGGAATCCTTTCATAGCGAGCCTTTCACGGTTATCTTTGCTAGATTAGTGATTAGTATGAACCATTTTCCACACAGTTAAGGGGAGAGCCTGATTTTAGGGATAGGAAACTACAATCTTAATAATTAAGAACATAAGAACAAAAGTATTTTTAAGGTCTGTTGGCAACAGAAAAGCACAGGTTATTTATTTTTTATTCCTAAAAACATCCTATTAAGCATTGTTAAATTTTATCTTTTTGATCTGACACGATTTTGTCTGTTGACCTCAGCCCAAGATCCGCAACTGGATCTTGTTTTCTCTTGGGCAAAGTAAATACATGCAAAAGAAAGACTCGCGGAAAGCATAATTTTTTTATGCTAAAAAGTATATATTTTAGTATATAAAAAGTAACGAATAGTTTATTTTTGTCGTAAAAATAACTTTACTTTTACGATATTCTTAATAC
>QBMS01000103.1 GCA_003249095.1 Snowella sp. | reverse complement strand
GTTAAGTCCTTGTCTTGTAAGGATTTCATTCTAATAATTAGACTGAACCAGTGCCACTAATTCCTGTTCTTGAAAATTATCGGGATAATAATAAACCTCTTCTTCTAAAACTTCTTCTTGATTTATCGTTAATAAATATTCATAATCAATGTATTTATTCTCTGAATTTTTCTGAGTAAAAATTAAATGAAATTTGCTAGGTAACTTTGAAGTGGTGACAAATGGGTGACAAGGGATAGCTTCACTTTCTTGAATATATGAAAAGGATTGTTGCATAAACCAGAAAGCAAAACGAATAGCTTGCAAAATAGTTGTTTTTCCCGAAGCATTTGCCCCAGCAAAACCAATCACAGCACTAGCGGGATAGGGGTAATCCTCCGCTAAATTACTATCAAACTCTAAAATCGCCTTATTTTTAATTGACTTGAAATTTTCAACGGCAAAATATTTAATCATAGCGACTCTTGATGCTATTGACCTGATAAAGTGAGGGTCTATTATTTTCCTCTAACTTAACAATAACGCTTAAGGTTCTGGCGATAGCTCATCCAAAATAGTGAACTGGACATGATTAATCGCCAACGTCCCAATGGAAACCTTTTGTTTATTGACAGGAATACCTTCACTAATGAGAATCGCAAAGGGAACATCCTTAGCCATTTCGGCATGATACCAAGCCAGACCCGTGAAAAAGCGAGTGGGATAGGGGCCGCCATCACCAAGATCATCGGGATTGGATTCCATTGGTAACCAACCGAAACCGGGTAAATAAAATTCCATCCAGACATGATTAAAATCTGGCTCCATCGGGATATTGCGAGTGAGAGGGTGGGTAGGACATTTATAACGGCCCACTGTGCGGCAAGCAATACCATTCAAACGGGCAAGAGCTAACAATACCCCCACGTATTCGCCGCAGGAACCTACGCCCCGTCGTAGAGCCAAATCAGGAGTATCAATATGGGGTTTGATGCCATAGGATAGGCGATCGTAGACATAATTGCGAATACTATACATTTTTCGCATTAAATTCGTCTCTCTTCCGATCGCTTCGGCGGCAGCACGGATAATAATGTCAGAATCCATCGCCAAATTGTCATTATCTACCAGATAACGTTCGGCAAAGCCCCTGGGCAGAGGTTCAATTTTTTCACAGTCCTTGGGAAGAATGCGGTATTTGATGCTCCAAACTTCCATCACCACTTTCCAACCGAAAATTGCACGGGTATCAATAGTTAACTCATCAAATTTAAAAACAGCAATTTTGTGACCATTTTCATCAATTTCCGTAAAAGGCATTCCGATCGCTTCCACACTGCGAATTTTTTGACGATTGGTTTCAGCAGGGAGAGCAATGCGCCATTCCACATTTTTGAGAGTAATCGGATCTAGGGGTTCTAATTCTTCCACATAGGTCATTTCCACCAGATAGCCATTGGAGAGAGCAAACTTTTTGTCGGGATCATAATGGAAATAGAGCGGATGGATAAAAGTGCGGGGACGATAATGCAGTTCATGATTCGGGTCAGCGTTAGGATTATCGCGAATATAGGGTTCCTGAAGAACGTAGGAAACATAAAGCGTTTCTTTGCTGGTCTGAGGATCGGTATAAAAGGATAAACCCGTTGGACATTCAAAGGGCGTGAGGACACTAAAAATCACTTGCCCCGTTGCTCGGTCTAGACAATAAACCGATTGTTCTAGGGTATCCGTCAGCCATAATTCTTCGCCTTTGACCGTAATATTCTCTACGCCGATGCCTGGTGCGTAGAAACGAATAATGACTTGTTTGGTATCTCGATTAAAGACCAAAATATCCCCTGTTTTCTGGCAAGCGACATAAACGGTGGATTGCCAAACCGCTACACCACTGATGGAGTAGTCTAAACGAGCAAATAATTCGGGTTCAAAATCTCCTTTCTCCAAATTGCAATGGTAAATGCCATTATCTGCGGTAAACCAAAGCAAGCCATCGACAACTGCTAACCCCGTTGAACCAATGAATTCCTCGGTATGTTGGGCATTCAGGATTTGGGTATTTTGGGTAATGGGGTCAATCGAAAACAAGTAACCATTTTTATTATCAACGGCCAACAGGCGATCACGATAAAAAGCAATGCCGTGAATTGAAGTGGCGGCAACGGGGCGAATGGTTTTGATGGATGACGTGGCGGAAGTAATAGGAGCAGAAGGGGAAATCATGCTGGATAAATTGATTTTAAAGCGAGTTTATTAGACAGAGAGTCCTCAGAGTATCACAGTAGCAAATTGTTTTCAGTACGAAATGCTCATCATGAACTGATCCTTCAATTCTAGAGAAGTATTTTAGGGCGGGGTTAATTTAAAACAATAAACAATCAAAGTCAGCTTAACTTCTCCATTATCCTTTTTGATGTAAAAAAACGCGATCGCAAAAAAATCACCATAGACCTTCGGGCGAATGGTGACTATCATGGCCAAAATCTTACAGATCTAGTTAACGACCAATTGAAAATTAATAGCGATTGGTCGGTAAAAAAGCAATAGGATTAACGGGGTTTTGCCCATTAGGACGAACTTCAAAATGGAGATGGGGGCCAGTGCTTCGGCCAGTGCTACCCATTTCGGAGATTTGTTGACCCTGGGCAACTTCTTCTCCCGTACGAACTAATATACGACTGTTATGGGCATAAAAAGTCACGCTACCATCAGGATGGCGAATTTTCACCAAATTGCCATAACCACCCGAATTCCAACCCGCCGCAATCACTTCACCAGAGGCAGAAGCAACAATGGGGGTACCAATGGGAGCGGCAATATCGATTCCTCGGTGCGTCCTTCCCCAACGGCGACCATAGCCAGAACTCAACACCCCCTTAGCGGGCCAAATATAGTTATTGGTTAGATTGTTCTCTCCATTTGGAAAATCTGGGGTCGAAAGCGCAGGTAAATCTGGGCTGACTTCTTTGCCCACGGGAGTATTGAAATTATTATTATACTCTTCCACATTAATAGGAGCAGAACCAATGAGCTGAGAAGGATGACCACCCGAAGGGGCGTATTGCCTTTGCAGTCTTTGCAGAGAGGTTTGAGGAGACGTATATTGGCTCGGTAAGGAGCGTGTTGGAATCCTTTTAACGTTTGATTTCGTACTCCATTCGGGATTAACTTCTTCGTCTGCTAGAACATCTTGACGATTAGCAAACTGAGCAACGGTTTGAATAGGGATAGTGAGCGGACGGGACTGACTTCTGTAGGACTGCTGAAGAGTTGTCACTTCGCTTTTCAACTGATTGGTATAAGTTGCTGTCGGTGCATCCACTGCAATAGGAATCGTTTTTGCGGGTTCAATGGTTTTGACTGAAATTTTAGGGGCCGCTAAAGCGATCGGAGTAGGAAGAGCCTGCCAATCATTATTTCTTATGGGTGACACAGAAGCCACTGGATAATCCGTCGCCTGAGTTTGGGGGGCGGAGGGAATGACCAGTTTCTGGTTTACCTTAATCAGGTTAGGATCGCTCAAATGATTCGCCTTAATCACGGCTTCACGATCAAGACCATAGCGTTGGGCAATGCTGTTGATGGTATCCCCAGGTTGAATAGCATAGGTTTCCGACGAATTATCCGAAAAATTGTCCGCGTCCGTAGATTCCGTTGGGATTTCCTGTTGTTGGATAGGGGAGGGAGTTTTTTCATGGTGGCTGGGTGTTTCTTCAATCCACTGAGAATTAGGGGACAAAGAGGCGGTTTCGGGAGTTGGCACAGGAATTGGGGTAGGGACATTCAATCCAACAGAATTTTGAGGGGGAGTAGAACCATTCCCGACGGATTCTAATTTAGATACTGCAAGCTGGGAAGCAGAGCTTTGAGGAATCGTTTGACTGGACTGGTTTGATGAATTATTTTCCAGCTTTCTGGGTAGAGGAACCACTGTTGAGGGAGCAGACAGGGGAACGGGAGCCTTCATCTGGGGCAATGAAAATTCAGAAACAGGTCTTAGTCCGACGCTTTCGGGGGTCGGGACAGCAATGGGAATGGGCTGAGCAAAATTACTGATCGCAACGTTGACTTGTCCACTAGTGGCATTTTGACGAACACCCGACTGATCGGCGGGAATAACTTCTATGGGTTGACTTACATCAGCCACGTCCGCGATCTGTTGGTTCTCTGGGGCGGGACTGGATAGGGCGATCGGTGTAACCGTTGGAATATTACGATCGGACTGAATATTGTTTGTACTTTGCAGAGGATCCGGACGGAGACCCGAATTCAGATTTCTAGGATTCTGGATAATGGAAGGAGCCAAGGCTGTTTGTAGAGGTTGAGCCTTTGATTCAGTATTTTCAGCATTGGAGACAGGAATTTTAATGGTTTGTCCTGGCACCAAATCACTTTCGGTAGAAATTCTATTGGATGACGCGATCGCGTTCGGCTGTACTTGAAATTCCTTACTGATTTCCCAAATAGATTCACCTTCCTGGACTTCATACTTCAGGGCAGGAGGCTTAAGAGCGGTCGTTGTTGATTGAATCGGACGAGGTTGACCCACTTCGGCTACTGAATCAGAATGAATTTCTGCTTCCACACTATTAGAAAGATCCGCCAGGGTCGATACCCGGAGACTTGCGGTTCCTGTCGCTGCCGTTGCTTTGTGGGATAGCACCATGCCTGTCGCGCTCATGGAAATGGCTAAACCGATCATGGCAGCTGAACGACGAACCCGACGATATCCCTCGCTTTGAGTCAATGAGTCGCCAGAGACCTTAACCAACAGCCTCAAGGATGCGTCCGCCGAGTCGGTTAAGCATGAGGGGATTTGTGTGACTTTCTGGATGAATATGTCTTTCAAGAAGAACCTCCTAGTGTGTGAACAAGCGTTTAAACGCTTATGTAGCTGCTGAAGACAGCCGAGTAATTGTTAAGGGTAAGTGTTTTAGGCTATCACCAATCAGAATTCAATACCTGATTTCACGTTCTTAGCAAGGTTAACCTGCTTTGTGAATTTCGACAAGTATAGTTAATCGAGCCGAGGAACAAGCAGACTCTCTGAGAGTTGCCTGGTCTAAGCTGGGGAAGTTGACGAAAGTGCTTCAACAATGTTTCCGTTCCAAACCCTCTATTCCTTGAGTTCTAAGGTTTCCTTTGCAGGACTAGCATAGGCAATTTTAGGAAAACCATAGCGGGATCAACGATGAGGCAAATTTATCTAATTTTGGCAACGGGTCTCCGATCGCCCTATATAAATTTCTTATCGGTACGATAAAATCCAATCCTAAAAATCAGTAATTTCACAGACTTTTGTTGAGTTAGGACGGTTCAATCGTTACATTGGCTATTTTAATTTCGCAAACATCCAAAGTCAAAAGCCCAAAATTTTAGGGTCGATTACAATTTATTTTGGTCTCAAAACTGCCCAATTGACGATAGACTTCAAACAAGCCAACCCCCACACTGACCGAAAGATTTAGGCTCCGAATATGGGATTGGGGCATGGGAATATAGACTAAATCCGTACATTGTTCCCGAAAATCTTTTGGCAGACCATCGGATTCACTGCCAAAGACCAGCCAATCCTCTGCTTGAAAATGATAAGCAGTATAACTTTTTTGGCCGCTCACACTAAATCCAATCAGTCTTCCTTCTCTGCCTTGATAATGTTCTTGAAAGTCTTGCAGAGTAAGGTGATAGTGGAGATTGACATAGGGCCAATAATCTAAACCCGCCCTTTTTAAATAGCGATCGCTGAGTTCAAAGCCCAAAGGCCCGACTAAATGAAGCTCTGTCTCCGTCGCGGCGCAGGTACGGGCAATATTTCCAGTATTGGGGGGAATTTGGGGATGAACTAGGACGACTTTGAGCATAGATAGTGAATAAGTATAAATACTCGCCATGAGTATAATTACTGGCTAATTTAAACAGTTTAGAGTTAAGTTACGATATTTTCTTGATTGGTGACTCGATTAATCAGAAAAACTTATTAATTGATCGCTCTTGGGGATTCATTAATTTTTATAAATTTTAAGTGATGTTTTTGATCAATTCTGTAATAGGATTTTTGCCCGTTGATCTAGTAGCCCCAGGTGAAAGTCTAGGCAACGGCTACCGATTCGCACAAACTATCCTCTAGGGCCATTTCTTCCTGATCCAAGGTTTGGATCGCCTGTTGAATCACCGTTGGCAAAGATAAACCCTGTTCCGTTTGTCGGAGCCACTGCTGGGCCAGATTTCCCTGACGGAGAATTTGTTTGAGAGGAGACAGAAAACAGCTAAATCCCTGTTTTTTTGCCAAGGGATAAACACTTTCATAGATTTCTTCGATCCAGTCCCTCGCCAAGAGCTTGCGACCATCCTGCCAGTGTTGGAGCGTGGCATCTAGACTCAGTTGGGCGGCGGCAGTTTCATTGGCATCACAGAGTCCCATCAGTTCTTTGGGGGAAAAACAACTTTGCTCTAGGGGATCAATGCGGGGATTGGCTAACATTTGGGAAATTCTGGCTTCTAAAAAGGCAATAATCGCCAAAAGAGATAGGGGATTGGTCACCAAATCACAGATCCGCAATTCCAAGCGATTGAGATTGTAGGGACGATTATCACCATTGGGTCGCACCGATGACCAGAGATGACGCACATTCTGCATGGTTCCCAGGGCTAATTGGGTTTGTGTCCATTGAATAAAGTCGGCATGACTACTAAATAGGGGAACCTGGGCGGGCGTTTTGGGGAAAACTTGCCAACGGCTGGAATGGGAACCTGTGATTTGACCGTTAAAAAAGGGAGAGGAGGCACTGAGGGCTAAATATAAAGGAGCTTCTACCCGAATCAGGCGACAGGCTTGTAACAGTAAATCAGGATCACTGATGCCAATATTGAGGTGAACACTGGC
The DNA here is from genome assembly GCA_003249095.1 of Snowella sp. Classification (GTDB taxonomy): domain Bacteria; phylum Cyanobacteriota; class Cyanobacteriia; order Cyanobacteriales; family Microcystaceae; genus Snowella. Next base: position 8,916 of record QBMS01000103.1, on the reverse strand, counting down.
GGTGACAACTTTGGTTCCGTAGGTTTGTTCAATATAGTCGTGGTAGGGATTTTGAGGATCGGAGCGATAGAAGCGATCGCCGCCGCCCAGGGGTAAACAACTTCCGGGAATCAGGGTATAATCACCCAGACGTTTTAAATAAGCGCGTAATTCTCGTCTAGGGCGGAGTAAGGCACAGAGCAGACGTTCATAATTGCTGTAGGGGGCAGTGGTATATTCGACGTTGCGGCTATCGGGTTCTCGCACAAATCCGTCGAGATCTCGCACGATGCGGTCTGATAAGCCGATGATTTCTCCATCGGGAGTGCCTGTATAAATTTCAACTTCTACGCCTTTGGTTAGCAGCACACGGTTTCCTCAGTTAAGCGACTATCTTTTTATTATCATTGATTGGGTTGATGTTTGAGAGCTTTGGGGCAATCATTGTTCTAAATAAGTCAAGGTTGAAATTCTTTCAGTTGTCATAGATTCTTCCGTTCAGGTACAATTTGAAACAAACAATAGCTTTATTAAGAATAAAGGAGTTGAAGAAAGTGAACTATGATGTAATTGCGTTAGCCTGTGAACAGTTGAGTTATAGAGATAAACTTCGTCTTGCACAATTGCTAATACAGATAGCCAGAAAAGAAGAGGAAAATGAAAATCCTCAACATAGAGCAAAACAGGAAGTATTGGAAAAAACTAAAACTAAAAAAGAACCACTAAAAGAGCTAGATAGTATTGAATATGTGGTAGAAAGGCTTTTAAAGTTAAAACCTGTCAGGAGAAAATCCTTATTAAATTCAATTAAATCCATGTTTCAGTTTCAAGGTGGGATTTCTGACTCTGATATAAACAAAATTATTGCTGAATTACAAAAACGTAAGTATATAAAACTAGAACAAGATACCGTCCATTATTTATAATATCATCGTTGTTGCGAGGTAAGAGAATCTCTTCTAAATTATGAAATTCCTTCGCTATATAAAAGTTCTATCTAGCGATTAGCATAGAAAAAGCAAATTTACCAAATTTTCTGCCCTATAAAGGGTGTATGATTTTTCTAATAATTTTTGATACTCTTGCATTTCAAAAAGAACAATGATAGATAACAAAATTCTTGGCTCCTTGATGGGATTATTCTTCAGTGCATCACCTCATCATAATTTATCATATCATCAAGAATTATTCTTTCCTCAATTTATCCTGTCTCAAAAAGCAATCCCATTTAACCCATCGGAGGAAATAGAAGAAGAATTAATTGAAGGAATGGATGAGGGAATGAAAGGCAACTATTTAGGTGCGATTCAGATTTTTTCTCGTCTAATTCAAGCCTATCCCCATTATGCCGATGCTTATTACAATCGAGGTCTAGCTAAGGCCAAGTTAGGGGACAAACAAGGTGCGATCGCGGATTATAACGAGGCAATTAAGATTAATCTTAATTTAGCAGAAGCCTATGAAGAAAGAGGCAAACTATGGTTAGAATTACAATATAAAAATCAAGCAATCAAAGATTTCCAAAAAGCAGCCCAATTATACCAAAAACAGGGAAATAGTATTAGTTACAATCAGGTAATGATCAATATCCGCTCTATTCAAAAACCCTAAAATAACGTAGTTTGATTGATATTATATCGAGTATAACATCATCTTTACTTTTGCGTGTAATTTACTTGGATTAAGATACATTTGCATCGGATTTAAAGAATTTCTGAATTTGATCCAAGAGAATCTTAATATCTTTCCAAGAAAGTTTCAATAACGAGAAAATTCCTACAAAAATTAACAGTGTGCCAATGAAAAAATTATTCTCATAGAGAAATAAACCGACTAAGACAATAAAATAAGGCGAAAGAATACCACTAATTTTTTCGACAACATTAACGATTTCGGGTTGATTATGAGAGTTGGATAGGGTTGATTCTGTATCATTAATAGCCATATCAATTTCACTTTGTTCTGATTCTTGAGAAAATAAAATAGATTCTAAATCTGACGTGTCGTTATCCTCAATATTTTTAGGGGATTGTTCAAACATTAGCTTTTTTGTGAATAATAAAAACAATAATTGATTCGATCGCCAGATAACAAAAATCTGTGGATAAATCTTAATGACATTATAAAGCTTGCCTTAAAAATTGGGATAAATTTATCTAGAGGAAGCTTGAGGAAGTTTTAATTGAATAAAGTTTTTCTTGATCGTGACATCATCGATCGCCTATTGGTATCCTTTCAAAATAGGTATCTTGGGCGGGAGTGAATGTGAGTAAAGTGACCCATAAAACGAAATTTATCAGACGAATCAGGCTTATGAAAGAATTTTTCATGATGTCTGCGCTTTGAAAAATATGCTCTGAAGTCACAATTCCCTAAAATAGTTGAATAGTAACCATTTATGCTTCTATAAAAATGGAATTTAAAATCAGCGATCGCCTTATCAAAGGATCAAGTAAAGATAAAGCCCAATTAATCCAGTTTATGAACTTGATGTATCAAGAACTTTTTCCTAATCAGAAAGATTTTAATCATTTGAGTATTACCGTTGAGCAATATTTCTCCACAGAAACGCCTCTCTGGTGGATAGAATCTGAGCATAATTTATCGCCGACTCCGAATCTCATTTTACCGATCGCAGGATTATGGATGGGCAATGCCATTGATCAGATTAATGGTGGTCGTTATGGCCATATTTTTTTACTATATGTTGTTCCTGAATATCGTCGTCGGGGCATTGCTAAAATACTGTTACAGCAAGCAGAAAATTGGGCTAAAACAAGAGGTGATCGACAAATAGGATTGCAGGTTTTTCCACAAAATCAAGCTGCCGTCAATCTATATCAAAATATGGGTTTTCAAATTCAATCTTTAAGTATGCTCAAATTTCTTTGACAACTTTGACAACTTTGACAATTTTAATTGAGATAAACTTATTTTTTTCTCTTAGTTTTTAAACCAGTTATCATCAATATAATTACTTTTTGCATAGGGTTCTAAGGCTCCTAAAATTCGTTTGCCATAGCTATGAGAATTGACCCGACTATCTAAAATTGTGACAATACCTTGGGATTCCCTTAAGGGCATAACGGCTCGTTGAATTGCTTGCAAAGCCGTTGGTAATAAATAACCCCGAAACCAATCTTGATGCTGATGTTTGTAGTAATTTACTCGACTTGCCACTAGGGGATGTTCAAGGGAAGGTAGGGGTAAGGTGGCAATAATTAATAATTGTGGGGACGGTAAATCATCCTGATGATAATGCCAAAAATCCCAACCACTAATTAAGATACTATTTTGGGATAAATTCGTTTTTTCGATCTGCACTTTTGTGCCAAATTCGGCGGCTAAAATCGAACCTAATTGGGCTTTTAGGGGAACATCATCTAGGAGAATCACAATATTATTAGAGCTTTTAAAAGATGAATTTTGTTGATGATTGAAGGTGATACGAATTAATTGTTGAATTTGTTCAAAAATTACGCCTTGAAATTCACGGGTATTCGGCAAAGGAAGGCGATCGGGTAAATAGAGTTGGATCGATTGACTTTGACGACTAGGTAAAAATTTTAAACAGAGGAGATCTTCTAGACCAATATTTTTCCGAAATGTGGTAGCGTCTTTATCGGCATCTAAAAAACTACCAATCATGACTAGTGGAACTTGCCATAGGAGTTTAAGATAACTAGCAAGATCAATCGGACTTATGTGAAGAGTAAATTGTCCTTTTTGACGATTAATTGTCGCCCAAAGTAATTGATTGCCTTCGGTTGTTTGCCATTCTTGCCAAAATGCTTGAAAGGGTAATAAGAAATTATTTTTTTCGGGTAACCTTTTTTCTAATTGTATTAATAAATAGCTGAGATATTCTTTTTCTGCTTTTTCTAATAAATAACAGTCGTAGGGATTGGGCGGATGGAGAAATAGAGCTTTGGTTAAATAAATACGGGTTTCTCGAATTAATTCCTGATGTTGGGGAACGGCGACCATTAATTGTTCCCAATTCTCTGAATTTAAAGTTAGGCTTAAATAATCTCTGGCCCATTCTTCTAAATAATCGGCTTGGTCAATAACGGTGGTGATATTAGCAGGAAAATTATCATTTTTTTCTAAGCGATCGCGTAACCAAATTTGGGGCGTGGTAATGATGAGATTTTCTATTGAAATTGACCCTTGATGTTGATTTAACCATTGTTGAAGTTGGGGAATTTCGATATTTTCTAATTGTTCCTTAACGCGATCGCTAACGACTAAAAGAATCGGTTGTTCACTGAGTATGGCGGGTAATAAATAACTTAAATAATAACGAGCAGGAGAACTTCCTGTTTGAATGAGGGCAGACCGTTGCAAACGCAGGGCGCGAGAAATCAATCTGGCCATGGTTAAATGGTGAGTCCAGAGGGACTGGGGCTGTTGCCGCAAAAATTCCTTCAAAGAGTGGTGAACCTGTGCTTCTAGCAGTCCCATTATGAATAGAAATAACGATAATTAAATATCTAAACGTTGATAGATGTGATCAAGATTTTTGAGATGATGTTGGGGATCAAAACAAGACGCAATTTCTTCCGTTGATAATAATTGAGTCACCTGGGGATCTTGGGTAATTAATGCTTGGAAATTACCATCAATTTTATTCCAAGCTTGGTGAGCGCAACCCTGAACCACTTTATAGGCATCTTCTCGGCTCATGCCCTTTTCAACCAAGGTTAACATAACTCGCTGACTGAAAATAACCCCGCCATAGACATTCATATTGCGCTGCATATTTTTGGGATAAACTAACAAATTTTTGACTAAATCTGTCATTTCCTTCAACATAAAATGGGTCAAAATGCAACTGTCAGGAAAAACAACCCGTTCCACCGAACTATGGGAAATATCCCGTTCGTGCCAAAGAGCCACATTTTCAAGAGCCGCCACCGCATGACCCCGAATAATTCTGGCCATTCCCGTCAAGCGTTCCGAACGAATGGGATTGCGTTTGTGGGGCATGGCCGAGGAGCCTTTTTGACCTTTTGAGAAATATTCTTCGACTTCTAAAACATCGGTACGCTGCAAATTACGAATTTCTACGGCGAAACGTTCTAAAGAGGCTCCAAGCAAAGCCAATTGTTGGACGTATTCAGCGTGAATATCACGGGAAATCACTTGGGTTGAAGCCGTATCGGGTTTGAGTCCCAATTTCTGACAGGCGATCGCTTCTATGCGGGGATCAACATTAGCATAGGTTCCCACTGCTCCCGAAATTTTGCCCACTGAAATTGTGTCCCGTAACCGTACCAGGCGATCGCGACCCCGAAAAATCTCCGCCAACCAACCCGCCAATTTAAACCCAAAAGTAATCGGTTCGGCATGAATTCCATGAGAACGACCGACCATCACCGTATAACGATGTTGCTGGGCCTGATATCTTACAGCCTGACTTAAATCCTCTAATTGTTGCAAAATCAAATCCAAACTAGCGATTAACTGCAACGCCAACGCCGTATCCAACACATCCGAACTGGTTAAACCCAAATGAATATAACGCCCCGCATCTCCCACGTATTCATTGACATTGGTCAAAAAGGCGATCATATCGTGACGGACTTCCGCCTCAATTTCCAAAACTCGCTGGGGATCAAAATTTGCCTTTGCCTTAATTTCTTCCACCGCATCCGTCGGAATGTACCCCAATTCAGCCTGGGCTTCACAGACTGCAATTTCCACATCTAACCAGGTTTTGAGTTTATAAGCTTCTGTCCAAAGCGCGCCCATCTCAGGCAGGGTATAACGTTCTATCACGGTTCATAGGTCAATACAACCTTTCTATTGTACTACCGACGCGCCCCTTCTTTTTCCTAAATATCGAATCTAATCCTTATACCAATCTCCCAAGTGGGAGGCAAACTCCGAGAGTTCATCATCATTCTCTCCGCCGTGAAAGGATAAAATTTCCGATTCTCGCTCATTTAATGCTTGATGTTCTTGATCTTGTTTAGGAAGGGATTGGGAGGATTTACGCAAAGCTTTTTTAACCAGATTAACCAAATTTTGAGCAGTCAAGGTTTGATTACATAATCCTTCTTTTTTCAAAAAATCCTCTAATTCAGCAAGAGCCACGTCATAATCATCCAGACTTACTAAAATCTGGGTTTCAAGTTCACCAACTGTTAATTTTTGAGAGTATCCCCCTCGTTTTTTAACAAACCTTTCTAAAAAAATTAAGATCAAGTAGGCTTCACTACAAATATCTTGATGGGTAATGGAAAGTGGAGTCGCCTTCCGCAGAGGATCTCGCAAGACTGCCGCAATTCCCTGTAAAACACAGGCTCGAATTTGTTCCTGAAACTCTTGTGCTTTCTGAATTTGGTAAACCTTGCCCTCTTCACTCGAAGCATAAAGGGAGGGTAAACGATTGAGTGCATAGGTAGCAATTTCTCCTGGCTGGAGGTGTCTTGCTGTATTAACAGGTAATTTTTTAAGTTGAGCAAAAATTTCTCGTTTGACAAATACCTCCATCAGATTAAAGCAAGTCGAACGAGTTTTTTTTTCTGTGTCTGATGTTGGGTTTAGGCGAGAAAGACTATTCATGAATCCCAAGGACTCCCATTACGCTGCATTGGTGATGTTTTAAAATTATCACACTCAACTCTATTTAAGCGTTTTCTTGTTTGGGATGATGGGCAAGGGGTTTAAACCCCTTGTTTATAGACATCGGGAATATCTTATTCTGGCAATACTGCCATAGAATGCAACTATTCCTCAGACTGGGAAATAGGATCAGGTCAAGAAGCTGCAATATTAACAATCTTTCCGCCCATACGGGTAATACGACGCATTTCTTCGTTCATGCGAGCATAGGGAACTTTAATAAAAACACTACCACTTTGACGAAAAGCGTAGTTATTATTGTCGTTTTCGACGGTTTGATGTAAACCACTCACTTCATAAACAAAAACACGACTCGCCGCCGCATTATTTGCTGCACCCACTAAGGCAGATTGACCTAACATAGATTTCTCCTAAACTATTTCAATGATGACAGATTTGACGATGATAGATATAAAAAAGGGATGGAGCTTCTCAAAATACCTTCCTTAAAAAGTATTCAGATAACCCTTCTCCCTTTTTCTCCGATTTAATTCATGCTAGCAGGGGTAATACTAGCGACTTTTCCCCCCATTTTATAAACCTGTTGGAGGGTATTGTTCAACTGTTCGTAGGGAACAATGACTGCTTTATTGCTACGACGTACCTTGGGATAACCCATTGCTTTCATCGCGGCAATTTCAACCCGAAACAGTTTACCCGCATCGGCACCATAGGGCGTTGAACCCCCAAGAGCCTTCATCGGTGTGTTACCTGCCTTGGAAGGACGATAGGCCCAACCGGCATTCGCTCCACTGGGGCCAATGATTGCTGAAGCACTATTTTGTCCTAATTCAGTCGCTAAACGGCTATTATTCCGTTCTAACTGAGCGCGATCGCTGTTGGCATAACCGCGATAGAGACGGAAAAAGCGAGTAAAACCGACAGTCCGATCACCAACTTGGTTGTTAATGCGGTAATAAGGAACGATATTGTCCCCAAAATTTTCCTGATATTCAACAGAATCGATATAGGAATCAATCTCAGCATCAAAACCCTCATTTTCATAAAGGTCTAAATGATAGACAACCTCTGCTTCTTCAAAAGGAGCGCGTCCGAGTAAATGCTTGTAATTCAGTTCAATCACGCGGGTTTGGAAGTTATTGTAGAAAAACTTTTGCTTATAAAGCTCAGATTTTGCCACAGTACGGACAAACTCACGCACACTGATAGAACCATTTTTCAGCAAAGATTCTGCACCTTTGAGCCGCTCTGATTCCATGATGTAATCGTTACCCAACACTTGACGATAGACCGCACGAATGACGACATTTGCATCATCTTGTGTGCAATCATTACGCAGTTCAACGGGAGACGCATCATTGAACGCTGAAACGCCCAATCGGGATGCTGCTACTGTAATTCCCACTAATTGATCTCCTTTATTGCTTTTTGTTTAATCTGAATTTAAGCCTGGGTAATGCTAGTAATGACACCGCCCTGACGATTGATTTGTTGCAATTTATTCGACAATTGCTCGTAGGCAACCAAATATTCGGCATTGCTACGACGAACACGAGTTTTTTGTCCGATCGCCGCCCCTTGAGTGACTCGAATACGATAAAATTTTTCGCGATCGCCAGCCGAAGTTCCCCGCAGACTTTCGCCCGTTGAGCCAATATAAACGGGAGAAGCCGAGTTTTGAGCCAATTCCCGTGTTAATTTTGCTCGATTGCCACTACCTTGAGCGCGATCGCTGTTAGCATAGCCCCGATACAATTGGAACAAACGGCTAAAACCGACAGTCTTCTGGCCCCGTTGGGTCGAAAAACCGCGATAATAAGGAACAATCGAGTCTCCAAAGCTTCCTTCATACTCTGGTGAATCAATATAGGAATTGATCTCTGCTTCATACCCTTCTGTGGCATAAAGATCAGTATGGTAGGCAATCTCTGTTTGATCGTAGGGAGCGCGACCTAATAAATGTTTATAGTTTAGTTCGATGAATCGGTTTTGAGGATTCGCATTAAAAAATTTATCTCGGTAAAGCTCAGAAAGAGCCACACCCCGAACAAAATCCTTAACCGAAATTTCGCCACCCCGCAGCAACGACTCCAGACTGACCAAACGTTCCCATTTCATCAAATGATCGTTACCCAAGACATGACGATAGACAGCACGAATAACTGCCTCAACCTCACCTTCCGTCCGATTGGCACGGAGTTCTAAGGGAGATTCATCTTCAAACGCAGAAATACCCAAACGTTGGGCTGAAACTAAACTTGTCATTTAGACCTCCGACTGCTGAACGCTGTATAGATATAGCAAGACCTGGAAAAACGGAAGATTGTTAACAAATTGCCAACAGCC
>QBMS01000102.1 GCA_003249095.1 Snowella sp. | reverse complement strand
GTATTATACGTTTCTGAATATAGTGACTCACATTTTTGACAGATAAATATTTTTCTCTCTCCATTATTTTTCGTTTTGTAATGAGAATGAATTTTCACTTCCTCGCTGTGACAATGAGGACAGTCTCGTTTAAATAATTCTTTTTCTTTCCCATTGCAAAATATAGAATCATTAAACTCTTGGATTGGCTTTATCTTTTGGATTGACATACTCTCTCTCCTTTTTTTACCGATTTATTTATAGTATTATTACCCTTAACACCCCTGTAAAGTTATAACCATTACTTCCAAGCTTATATTTGCTTCTTTGTTTCTCTAATCCTTTGCCCAGTAATCCTTTCTGCCTTTAATCAGGCTGAACCATTGCCAGTTATTGCGGTGTTGACAATAAATTTTAGAGGCGATCGCGTATAACCAATTTTATTGAACCTCTATTTCACCCCGAAACATATTCATCCCACAGGTAAAGGAATATTTCCCAGGAACCTTGGGCGTAAACTCAATTTTGACAGATTGATTAAGCGGTAAATCCTGGGCAATGTGAAAATCAGGAAATAGAACCTTTTCTAAACAACTATTCGGATCTTTTCGCAAAAAATTTAGACGAACCAATTGTCCCGATTGAACCACAATTAGCGACGGTTCATAACCTCCATCAACGGTGATATTTAAGGATTGAATTCCTTGCTGGGATTCCGTTTTTTGAGCCTTCGGTTGACTGAATAAAAACCACCATAACTCTAAACCGATTAAACCCAATCCTCCCAAGGTGACGATCGCCTTCAGGACTAAGGGTTGCTCAACGGGACGAAACTGGGGATTTGTCATGGAATGATCCGACGACATCGAAAACGCACCCTTTCCTGATGTCATCAAGATTAAAATTGTCAGAATAATATGACTAACAATCATGTTTTTACTTGCCATCAATTCACTCCTTAAATGATAACTTTCGGCTGAAATTTCCGCAGACGCAACGCATTGGTTACCACCGAAATAGAGCTACAGGCCATTGCACCCCCTGCAATAATCGGACTCAGTAACCAACCAAAAATGGGAAATAAAACCCCCGCCGCAATAGGAATTCCCGCCACATTATAGATATAGGCAAAGAAGAGATTTTGACGGATATTTTGCATAGTGGCGCGACTGAGTTGGATGGCAGTCACAATGCCCTGCAAATCTCCCGAAATTAGGGTAATATCCGAAGCCGCGATCGCCACATCGGTTCCTGTGCCAATGGCAATCCCCACATCGGCCTGGGCTAGGGCGGGCGCATCATTGATTCCATCCCCGACCATCGCGACAATTTTTCCTTCCGCTTGTAAAGCTTGGATTTTAGCGGCTTTTTGTTCAGGACGGACTTGGGCTAAAACACGGACAATTCCCACTTCGAGGGCGATCGCTTCGGCGGTGGCTTGGTTGTCTCCCGTGAGCATCACCACCTCCAAACCCATTTTCTTTAAAGTCTTGACGGTTGCAACAGAAGTGGGTTTAAGGGCATCCGCAATCCCCATAATCCCTTGAATTTGACCATCGATCGCGATCCAGACCACCGTTTTTTTCGTATTTTCCCAGGTTTGTTGATAATCTTCGAGTTTTTGGGTAGGAATGGCTAATTCCTTTAGCCAACGTTGAGTCCCGATTTGCACCCTTTTTCCTTCCACGATTCCCTGTACCCCACTGCCCGCGATCGCCTTAAATTCTTGAACGTCTGCAAAATTCACCTTTTGAGATTGGGCGTATCTGACTACCGCTTCTGCTAGGGGATGTTCCGAATTTTTTTCTAAGGAAGCCGCGAGTCTGAGCAAATCCAGTTCGTTATTCTCGGCAATTCCATTGATTGTCACAAAATCCGTTACCGTCGGTTTGCCCTGGGTGAGGGTTCCCGTCTTATCCAAAACGATGGTTTTTATTTGATGGGCAAGTTCTAAACTATCGGCTCCTTTAATTAAAATACCGTTTTCTGCTCCTTTTCCCGTTCCGACCAAAATAGATGTAGGTGTTGCTAAGCCTAACGCGCAGGGACAGGCAATAATCAAAACTCCTACGGTGGTAATCATCGCTAGGGTAAGATTACCCATGACGTTAAACCACATAATAAAAGTTAAAATCGCGATCGCAATGACCCCAGGCACAAACCAAGCAGTCACTTGATCCGCCAATTTCTGAATCGGAGCTTTAGAACCCTGGGCTTGTTGAACCATGTTAACAATTTGGGCTAAAACCGTGTCTTTCCCTACTCTCGTCGCTCGAAATTTAAAACTTCCTGTCTGATTAATCGTTGCACCAATCACCTCATCCCCCGTTTGCTTTTTAACAGGAACACTTTCTCCCGTCACCATTGCTTCATCAATCGTGGAAGATCCTTCGATAATTTCTCCATCGACGGGAACCTTTTCCCCAGGTCGCACTAAAACAATGTCGCCTAAAACCACTTCGGCGATCGCAATATCAACTTCCTGATTATTACGAATGACTCGCGCCGTTTTTGCCCCCAAACCGATTAATTTACGGATAGCTTCCGAGGTTTCACCCTTAGCAATAGTTTCAAATAATCTTCCTAACAAAATAAGGGTTATGACCGTAGCCGCTATTTCAAAATAAACATGGGGCATTACACCTTCCGTCGCAAAAAAATGGGGAAACAGAGTGACAAATAAGGAATAAAGATAGGCAACACCTGTTCCCAAGGCGATTAAGGTATCCATCGTTGCAGTATGACGTTTAAGAGCTTGACCTCCGCCGATAAAAAAGGAGCGTCCACACCAAAACATCACAGGAGTCGTTAAAATTAATTGCAACCAGGGATTCCCTAACCCAACAGAAATCAAGGGCAAATCTACGCCAAAAATGCCTGGAATCATAGCCGACATCAAGAGAACACTAATGATGCCACCCACCCAAATTTTACGTTTTAGATCCCTTAATTCTGCTTGCCGAAAAGTCTTTTCTTCATCTTCTTCACCAATTTCCTGAAGAACGGATGCCTGATAACCCGCCTTGGCGACTGCTGATTGAATCTGTTCTAGTCCCGTTTGTTGGGGATTATATTGAACAGTGGCTTGTTCCGCTCCAAAGTTAACCTGGCACTCAATCACACCAGGAACCGCTTGAATCACTTTTTCGACGGTGGAAGCACAGGAAGCGCAACTCATTCCCCGTAATTGCAGGATGAGATTATCCATGATGATTTTCCTAGACTAATAATGAAACTTCTTGGTAAATATGCCCTTGCCGTAATTCTAACGATCCTTTGGGCGTAATTGAAGACTTTATACACGACGACGATTGAATCAAGCCTCACCCCTTTAAAAGAGAGATTTCGGGAGCAAGGGAAAGTATTTTGGAAGAAGTCTAATCTAAAAAGGATTGAAAAGAAAAATAGGTGCTTAATCCAGCAATACAAAACAAATGACCCTTAATTTGTTAATAATTATTCCATACCAGAAACGACAATAAGGTGTTGAATTGCGACGACAACCTGTAAATAGCGGTACTTAACATTATTGAATTTACAGTAAAAAAAGGGGAATGGGTTACCAGGGATTTGAACCTTGAACCAATCGAGTAAGGGTCTATGTCTCCAAAAACTCTATGATATTTACTATACAAGGGTTTTAGCTTTTTGGTTAAAATTTTTTCTTGTTTTTCAATAACTTAGCCAAAATAAAAGCCCACAAAAATTTGGCAAAACTCGTACAAGTCCCTATACATAAGTCTTTAGTTTGAAAAGTAGCACAAAAACTCAAACCCTTATACTGCAAGGAATACATGAAAAATTCTTTTCGGAAAACCCTAAAAAGATTTTTAAGAATTACTGTTTTTGCCAAACCTCGCTTAAAAGGGAGTTTACCGTTAGAGTAGATAATACTCTCTCGGATATATTAGCGAAGGTATTGTGATTTAATATTGGCATTGCCCGACCCCGAAGAAACAGAGGTAAACCAATGACAGACGGCGATAATCAACGCCTTGACCGTATTGACTCAAGCCTGAACGTCCAAGGCGATAGGTTAAACCAAATTGAAAACACCCTAGAAAAATTAATTTCCAAAATAGATGTTTACGACAGCAAACTAGATGCCTACCAAAAAGCCTCACAGCAGGTAGTCAACATAGCTTTCGGACTGTTAGCCACAGCAAACCTAGCCATAATCATTCCCGCAGTCCTCGCCAGATAGAGGTAAGCCAATGACCACAACGATAGAAACCGATTTAAGAGACGTATTAACCAAACTTGATCAACGCTTTGATCGATTAGAGCAACGCCTGGACAAAATAGACGGTGACTTGAATGATCTCAAAGTCACAGTCGGACAAATTGACCAGAAAGTAACAGGGCTAGATAAACGGATGGACATTATCGAAAATAGGGTCAACGGCTTAACAGGTTGGTTGATTGGAATCCTGTTTGCCCTCGTTGGGGGACTGTTAGGCTTACTGGGTAAGATTGCTTTTTTCCCAAGCTCCTAGCCCGATAGGATAAATAGAGGAAACCAATGACAAACCTTTACAGCACCGACTTCAATCTATGGATAGAGCAGACCATTACTGCCCTGAAAAGTGGTGACATCCAAACCCTTGACCTGGACAACCTCATCGAAGAGATTGAAGCCATGACCCGTAGCGACAAAAGAGAAATTTTTAACCGTTTGAAGGTGTTAATCACGCACCTGCTCAAATGCCAATACCAACCCCAAAAGAAAACTAACAGTTGGATAAAAACTATCAACGAACAAAGAGACCAGATAGAGTTAGTCCTAGCAGACAGCCCAAGTCTTAGACCCTACCTAACCTCAAAGCTCGAAGAAATTTACAAAAAAGCCAAACGAGACGCAGTAACCGAAACCAAACTAACCCCAGAAGCCTTCCCGACGGACTGCCCATTCACTGAAGAACAAATTCTAGATTCAGAATATTTCCCCAGTTAAAATAGAAAAGCATTTCTAAAGATAGCCCATTACTGGACTAGATATAGCGTTAAAAGATGGGTCACCAGGGACTCGAACCCTGAACCAATGGATTAAGAGTCCAGTGCTCTACCGTTGAGCTAGTAACCCCTTATATCCAACCACTTTAACACAAAAAAACAACTGCCCGCCGTTTCTGCCCTGAATTGCCTTTCGGTTTTTAGGCTTGGCAAAGTGGACTTTACAAGGGAGAATGAGAATTATATTGCTATTTGTAAAGTTAGATTTGTGGCTAAAATTCGTACCGTTTCCGAGACCAAGCGTGAGTTTCATGTCCATCATCATCGTCCCATAAATTCGATTTATCGGCGATTTGTGGAAGAATTAATGGTTGAAATGCATTTATTCACGGTTAACGTGGATTTTCGCTATGATCCGATTTTTGCATTGGGGGTTGTTACCTCCTTTGATCGGTTTATGCAGGGATATCGCCCTGAAGAAGATAAAGGCTCGATTTTTAACGCAGTTTGTCGCTCCGTTGCTGCTGATCCCCATCAATATCGCCAAAATGCTCAGGATGTACTGGCTTCTTCCCAGGCGATCTCGGTGTCTGATCTGATGGATAAAGTGACTAATTTAACCCCAGAATCAGCAGGAGATAACTATTTTCTGCAAACGCTGGTCAATATCCACCAGAATTCTAATTTTAAATATAGTCGTCTGTTTGCGATCGGACTCTATACCATTCTCAATACCGTTGATCCTGACGCACTCAAGGAAGAGGAAAAACGAAATCAAGTCCTTGCCCAGTTATCGGGGGCGTTAAATTTGTCGAGCGAGAAATTGCAAAAAGATCTGGAGTTGTACCGTAATAATCTGGATAAGGCAGATCAATTGCTCAAGGTCTTGGATGAGGCAATGGAAGCGGAACGGAAAAAACGGGAAAAGAAGGCTCAAGCGGCCATTAGCGTTGATGCTCCCAGCGAAACCACTCCCGAAGTGCCTGCGGATTCTTAAATTAGGGGCGAATCAGTAACCGTCCCAGGCAGGATAGTTCTCCTTGACTGAGTTGGAGAGTCTCAATTTCTACGTCAGTGCCTAAATCGACGGGAAAGTTATTGGTCTCGTTTTCTCCTAGTCCAGGAAATCCCGTTATTTCAATGTCCTGGAGATGGAGCGTTTGGGGATTGAGGAGGGTTAATTTTGACCGAATTTCTAGCAGAAGTTTTTCTTCATTCTGCTGGGAAAGGGTTCCTTTTAAGCCAAAAGCGTTAGGATACAAGGCGATCGCGTGCCAATGAATTTGGTAAGGAGCTAAAAAGTCGGTGGCATTAGCAACACCTTTGAGTTCCAGCAGGGCAAGCAGTAATTCGGTGAAGGCATTGGCTAAAATCTGGGAAGTGAGGGAAGCTTGTAAATCTGTCTCGGCTAACTGAATTTCTCCACTGACTTGAATCGGTTCAAGCAGTTCAAGGGGTTTTCCTTTGATCACCTGACCAATATTGACGCGGATATTTTCACCCTTGAGTAAAACTTTGCCTAATTGGAGTCCTTGGTAAATCGCCCGTTGACTGGTCAAATAAACCTGGGGAACATGACCCCGCAACAGTTGGCGGTCTTGTCCTTCGATCTGGATGTCTAATTGGTCGGCGTGTTCGACCTGCGATCGCAACCAAAGCCGTAGGGCGGGGGAAAGAATTTTGCTAATAAGTTTACTGGGCTGATTTTGGGTCATAAAATAGTGAAGTTGGGAGAAGCCAAACCAATAATTTACACTAAAGAAGTGGCCTTGATTAATTTTAAAATAATGTAAATCGACGTAATAGTAGGGGTTTGGTTTCCAAATCCTTTAACTTTAATGGTTAACAAATTCTTGAATTATGGGTTTCTCAACCTTTAAATGATTGGACTTGGAGACCAAGCCCCTACAATTGTTGTCGTAGGTTATGCAACATTTCCACCGTTTCGGGGTCAAAGCGTTGGTTTAATTCGTCGTCGGGAAGTTTGGCTAACATTTGAAAATAATTCATCATTACAGTTTGAGTGTTGGGGTGATTTTCGCCTAATTTTTCTAAGAAAATAGCAATCGCTCTTTGATAAAGCGGTTCGGCTTCTGCATATTTCCCTTGGGAGTCATAAAGAGCCGCCAGATTGTTGAGACTGGTTGCCACTTGAGGATGATTTTCTCCTAATTGCTTTTCCCAAATCGCCAGCGATCGCCGATAGAGAGGTTCGGCTTCTGCGTATTTCCCTTGAACGCGATAAAGTTCCGCCAGATTGTTGAGACTGGTTGCCACGTCAGGATGATTTTCTCCTAATTGCTTTTCCCTAATCGCCAGCGATCCCCCATAGAGAGGTTCGGCTTCTGCGTATTTCCCTTGGGCATAATAAAGACTCGCCAGATTGTTGAGACTGGTTGCCACTTGGGGATGATTTTCTCCTAATTGCTTTTCCCTAATCGCCAGCGATCGCCCATAGAGAGGTTCGGCTTCTGCGTATTTCCCTTGGGACTCATAAAGAGCCGCCAGATTGTTGAGACTTTGGGCAACATCAGGATGATTTTCTCCTAATTGCTTTTCCCTAATCGCCAGCGATCGCGCCATAAGAGGTTCGGCTTCTGCGTATTTCCCTTGAACGCGATAAAGTTCCGCCAGATTGTTGAGACTGGTTGCCACTTTAGGATGATTTTTGCCGAAGCGTTGCTCACTCAGGGTTAAACAGCGTTCATAATAAGGAACCGCTTGTTGATAAAGTCCCTGCGCTCGATAAAATGCACTTAAACCGTAAAAAGGCCAGGTTAAATATTCTCCTTCTAACCATTGATGAAACTCCTCAGCCGCTACTTTTAAATGCTCAATATACGGCTCTAGATTAGCAATATCTTCCAACGTCAAAGTTTGCTTAATCGTTTGAGCAATACTGACCATCACCCGACCATAGGCGCGTTTTGCTTCCTCTTTCAACGGCGATTCCTCTAACTTTTCCCGCAAATAATACCGAATCAACGTATGCAATTCATACCAATTATCTCCCAGATCGCTAACTAAATTGAGATTAACCAAACTATCTGTCAACCACTCCTCCAAGTCATCAGGATCTTGCTCAGTAAGTAACGCATCAATTAAAAATTTAGAAAAAGGAGCGAGGGCAAACAAGCTCAAATACATGGCCAACTGTTGAGCATTGCTATCTAATGCTTCCCAACTCAAATCAAAAGCCGCTTTAACCCCATTTTTAGCCGTCATTTCTGCATCAAACTTCGGATTTTTTTGTAAACTTTGATCCGCTAATCCCTTTTCTGCTAACCGTTCTCGAATAGATTGAATTGTCCAATTTTTCCGTCGCCTTAATAATCGCGCTACCAATTCCAAGGCTAAGGGCAAATAACCCAGATCTCGACAGAGTAATTTTGCTTGTTCTAACTGTTGATCAATACGTCCATCCGTCACATAGGAACGCAATAAATCTAAGGCTGAATCCTGATCTAAAAGCTCTAAATGTAACGTCTGAATCGTTGCTGATAAATTTTTATTGCGGGTTGTAATAATGACCTTAAAGCGTTTTTCTGCTTGAGGCGGTAAATAGGCTTTAATCTGTTGATAATTTCGCACATCATCAAAAATAATTAACCCTTGATCCTGTTCATTTTTAAACCAATGTTGCCAAACAAAACGAACGCGATCGCTTAATTCTCCTTCCGTCGGTAACGTTAACCCTAAATGCAACTGAGCAAAACTTAAAAGACTTAACCCAGGATCACCATCCGCCACCGTTAACCAGGCAATTCCCCCCAAATAAGTTTTTTTATTCCATTCCTGCCAAGCATACTGCAACGCCAACTCCGACTTCCCAATGCCACCCATCCCCGTCAAAGTGGAAATGGCAACGCGATCATTTTGCTGTAATTGCTGATCTAATTGCGCTAAAACATCATCACGTCCCACAAATTGCGCGACACCACTATTCGGTAAATTGTGAAGGTTTTGTTTAACCTGCTCCTGAACAGGCGGCTGTAGTCAGTGGAAATTAAAAGTCGGATTATTAATTGTTCCTTGATTAACAATCCCAACATTTTTCATCATATTAATAACGTAAGGATTAGATTCATTTTCCTTAACTGCTTGTTCCGCAACTCTTTGCATTTCTGGATCTTCCAGTAAAGTCGCCACTGCCTCAATCGTTTCAGGTAACAAAGCAGGATTTTGATTAGCAGATTGCAACTTTTTCAACGTATCAGGAGACTTCACCGCAATTAAATTTTTCAGTTTTTCAACCGAACCATCCAAAGAAAGCTCCCCCAAACGGGTCAACGCTCCCGTCAAAATAATCGTGGCTCCTGTAGCCAATAGCGTCAACGGTTCCATGCTCTAACTCCTTGCTAGGTTTGGGCGTAAGCCTTACGTCCCTACAGTTTTTTAGGGATTACTCAGATAATACAGTAAAAATTTCTTCTCGACTAACATTTTCACCATCAAGACCTTCTGCGATCGCTCTCATTAAAGCTTCTCCAAGTACATAACCGACATAGAGATTCGTATCTATATCCTTTTCAACGATCGCGGTAAAAAGTTTCATAAATAATTACTCTTTTTTTGAGAAACTGATGATTAAAAATAATTATTTATAGATTAAAAGTATTATTTTACCTACGTATATCTGACAAAATATTCAAAACTCTTGTATAGTAAAAAGTTGGGGAGATTAACAGAATTCATTGATCACGCCCAAGGGATCTAAAAGACGATTTGTAACCCCACAAATGATTTCCTCGTTTAATGGCAATGTTTTCTTTTTTTGATTAAAAATGGAGTCTGAAAATTCATGTCCGAACGTATTCAAAAGATTTTATCGCAATGGGGAGTGGCTTCCCGTCGTCATGCCGAAGAATTAATTTTACAGGGTAGAGTCCGCTTAAATGGCACAGTGGTCAAATTAGGAGATAAGGCAGATCCCATTGATCGCTCTTGTTTATCTTAATCTCATACCCGAAAGTCAATAAACCTAGATAAGGGAAAGAAGCGCGTAGGATACATTACAGTAATTCGTCCATCAAAGTCATAATTTGAATACTCTCCTCAGATAAAACCATTTCTTGGGCTTGTTTTTTTAAATGGGATTCCAATAAATCTTTCAGGGCAATTAATTTCAAACTGTTTTCAGCGTAGGTTTGGGCGATCGCGTTTGCACCTTTTAAATAACCCGTTGCACCGAGATCCATCATGGCCGACCGTCGTAATTGGAGATCAGGGCCTTTGAGCGCATCAATTAGGCGATCGCCGTAAGCCGAGTTACTGGTCAGTTGATACAAAGCTCTAGCGGCGGCATACTGCACCTTGGCGGTAAAATGCGCTAAAAATGGCTCAATGAGGGGAATCGCTTCAACAGCTTCTAGGATTCCTAAAGCTTCAATAATCGCTTCATAGGGTTGATTCAAATGGGGTTTATCTGCCATTTGTTGAGCGGCATCTAACCCGCCATCCAGTAAATTCAATAAAGCAGGAATTGCCCTAGTATCTCCCAACTGTTCCAGGGCTTGGGCCGCAGATTCGCGTACATAATAATCCGAACAGCATAGGGCCTCAATGAGGGCAGGTACAGCTCTATTTTCCCCCAATTTCCCCAGGGCTTTAGCGGCATTTCGTCGTAACGGATAACCCCCATCGGGAGAGCGATCGCTTTCATCCTGTAAAGCTTCAATTAGGGCATCAATGGCGATCGTTTCTGTTACCCGAAATCGACCAATCCACCAAGCGGCGTAATATCTTGCACTAGGATCTTCTTTTTGTTGGATATTCGCGATCGCTTTTTCAACGGTATAATTGGGAGCTTCATCTGCTAAACCGTCTGGATTATCTATCTGAAAATTGCTAACCATCATTGCACCATAAATAACAAAAATATGTTACCGTCAATTCCTACCAATTAACGCTTTAATCCCAATTGAAACCCGCTTTTGAATAGGATAACAACACGCTTCCTAACATCTTAATCCCTGATTGCTTGTGTTGTTAAGGCACAATTCCCGTCTGGAATCAGCTAGATTTACCGTCGGACGTAGCCCCAATCCGTTCCTGGACTCTATCAGTGAGTATAATTTGAGGTGAAGAATACAATTTCTAAAATCCTATGGTTCCTGCTTGGTTAATTATTGGTACGGTGGCTTTTGTAGTTGCTTGGTTACTCAATCGGCTTTCTCCCAGGGATATTCGTTGGTTTAATCGCTTACGCCGACCCAATTGGTTAACTTTTGAATGGGCAATTCCTTGGATCTGGATTTCTATTTTTATTTGCTGTGCGATATCAGCGACTCTGTTATGGCAAGATGCTCCCCATGAAGGACGAACCTGGGCATTAATGCTCGGTTATCTGGTCTTAGAAATTTTTGTTATGGCCTACACCCCTGTTATGTGTAAATTCCGTAGTTTAAAGATCGGAACTTTTATTGGAGGAACAGGTTTTTTTATTGGTTTAGCTTTAGCAATTTGTGTGTTTCCTGTGTCAGCGATCGCGGGGAAATTTTTAATTCCCTATTTGCTTTGGAGTCCTATTGGAACCTATGTTACCTGGGCAATGATTCCCCTCAATTCTAGAGATTTTAATTAAAACAATTAATCATCTTTGATGGAATAGGACGGCTGTAACCACCCCCTACGCCAAAAGAAAATCAGAGAGCCACCCGCGATCGCAAGCATCACGCCCCAGGTGATAATGTAACCCCAACGAGATTTTAATTCGGGCATATATTCAAAGTTCATCCCGTAAACCCCCGCAATAAAAGTCAGGGGAATAAAAATAGTGGAAATGACGGTTAAAAATTTCATCACCTCGTTCATTTTATTGCTCATCGAAGTCATATAGACCTCCATTAAACTCGAAGCCAATTCTCGATAAGCTTCAATAATATCTAATACTTGAATAATGTGGTCATAGCAATCTCGGAAATAAATACGAGCGTCACTACTGATCAAAGAATTGGTATCTCTCAATAACACATTCATCACATGGCGCAGGGGCCAAATCAGACGACGCAGGGCCAATAATTCCCGACGAATATTATAGATTTCTTCCATTAACTGACTACTAGGATTCCGAATAATGGTGTCCTCTAGAGCCTCAATTCTCTCTTCATAATCTTCTAACAACGGAAAGTATTCATCAATTAGCATATCTAAAAGTAAATATACTAAATAATCGGCTCCTTCCTGACAAACCTTTCCCTGATTGGCACGGATGCGATCGCGAACGGGATCAAAACAATCGCTTAATTCGCCTTCTTGAAACGTCAATAAATAGCGTTTTCCTAAGACAAAACTCACCTGCTCACTTTCAAAACCATCTTCTTCGCGATTGGGACGAACACGATGGGCAATGAGCATAATGTGATCATTATAATCTTCAATTTTTGCCCGTTGGGGAACGTTCACAATATCTTCTAAAAGTAAGGGATGGAGCTTAAAAATTTCACCGACTTGTTTTAAAACTTCCTCACTTCCTAACCCTTGAATATCCATCCATGAAACCGTATTTGTTCCTAAATAGGGACGTAAAGCATTGGGCGTTAAATCTGATTTACGCACGGCATGATCTTGGCTATAATCAATCAAAACAATTCTAGAAGGGGGGGCATCTGGTTCAATACTTAATGTCCCTGGCTCACTTCCTGGTTCATCATAAAAATAGTCAAAATAATCTTCTTCTTCTTCTTCCTCTTCTTCATTGGTAAGAGATTGGCGCAGGAGAACTTCAGGACTTAGGCTAGATTGAGTCATAATCTGTTGGGCCTATAAAAAAGTGGACAGGGGGAAATGGTACTCTTCAAAGAAGATACAAGATCGAGAGTATAATAAAGATTATTCTTTGGTTAAGGTTCAATTTTTTTTCGAGAAGACAATTTTTATCAGAGAAAAAAAAGCATTCCTAGTAATAAAGTCCGTTCAATTTGAGAACCAAAGTTTTTTGTCCTCCTTGTTCCCCAACTTTGGGGGGAGGTTACAAGTTTTTTGAGTTCAAAGTCCCCCAGAATTAGGGAATTTAGGGGGCGATTTTCATTCGCTACGAGTTTTAATAATTTAGATGGGGTTTATGTTTAAATCTGTTCAATTTTAATTTACTGAGTTTAAACAGAAATATCTTCATAGTGACCGATAAAGACCCGTTGGGCTGGCCCTGTCATATAAATCCGTTGATCGATCTCAGACCATTCAATCTGTAAACATCCCCCTGGTAATTCTACGGTACAACGACGCTCAGATTTTCCCGTTAAAACACCAGCAACGACGGAGGCACAGGCTCCTGTCCCACAAGCGAGGGTTATGCCCGCTCCTCTTTCCCATACTCGCATTTTGAGATAGTCAGGCGCGATCGCTTGAATAAATTCCGTATTGGTCTTTTTGGGAAAAGCTGGGTGGTTTTCAAACTGGGGGCCAATGTGTTCTAAGGGAATTTGATCGACATTTTCAACAAAATTAATGCAGTGGGGATTCCCCATACTCACACAGGTCACTGACCAGCTTTGGCCCGCAACTTCCAAGGGAACATCAATCACCTTTTTATCGCCAGCAGCCAAGGTCGTGGGAATATCTGCGGCCAACAGTTGGGGAAAGCCCATATCAACGGTGACTTGCCCCTCTGCCTCTAATCGGGGCGTAATAACACCAGCGAGGGTGTGAATACGATAGGACTTACCGATACTGACTTCTCCTTCTAAATCTGCAATAAATCGCGCAAAACAACGAATACCATTGCCACACATTTCAGGCTCAGAACCGTCGGAGTTAAAAATCCGCATAGTGTAATCGGTTCCGTCTTGACCAGGTAGGGCGAAAATCACCCCGTCTGCTCCAATTCCAAAGTGGCGATCGCACATTTTGACAGCCTGTTCAGGAGAAATGAGCGGGATATTCGAGTAACGATTATCAATTAGGATAAAGTCATTGCCGAGTCCATGATATTTGGTAAAAGCTAGAGACATAGGAAAATCACCGAGGAGTCTGTACGACAATTAGGGTTGGTTATGTAGACTATTTTGAGTTGTAGCATACCCGAAAACAAAATCAGGCTTTTATGTTATATTAACTTTTATTAAGAGAATCGCGCTTAATTTTTTCAACGTACTAAGAAAGATTATTCCCCATTAAAAATTAAAATGTTAGAACTTTATCAATTTGAATTGTCTCAATATTCCGAAAAGGTTCGTTTGATCTTAGATTACAAGGAATTAGACTACAAAAAAATTGAAGTTACCCCTGGCGTGGGACAAATCGAGCTTTTTCGTTTGTCAGGACAATCCAAGGTTCCTGTATTAAAAGATGGGGAGACAGTCATTACCGACTCAACGGACATTGCCTTTTATTTAGACCGTAAATTTCCCGAAAAACCGATTATTCCCACCGATCCAGTCCTGCGTGGCCAGTGTTTATTGATTGAAGAATGGGCCGATGAATCCATTGGTTTGAAGGGACGCAAGGCATTGATTGGAGCCTTAAATCAGAACCCGAATTTCCGTACCTCTGTTTTACCGAGCAATACACCTGATTTCCTGAAAACGTTGGTTGGAGCAGTTCCGTCGGAAATACTGGATTTTTTCGGTTCTGGGGTTGGTTTTGGGGGAAATGAAGTAAAAGATGCGATTCAAGGTTTAAAGCAAGACCTAGAGGCACTATCGTTAATTTTACAACATCGCCCCTACCTTGTCACCGATGAACCCACTTTGGCCGATTTGGCAGTGGCAGGTTTGAGTATGACCTTGAAGTTTCCTACGGGGGATTATCTGTCAATTCCGTCCGAACTTAAGGGTAAGGGGATTCCAGGACTCGCCGATAACAGCACCTATGAACCTTTCTTTGCTTGGCGCGATCGCCTCTATAGCACCTATCGCAAATCCTCTTTTTCGGCTTCTACGGGAACGGGCAACCCAACCGTGATCAATATCGAGTAGTTTTTGATGCGATCGGATTGTGCCGAAAAAATATTACGGGCTAACTTTTGATGAGTAATGGTATTTGGATATTAGGCGATCAACTATGGGAAAAACAGGCGGCTCTTGCCCGTTTTCAGGAACATAAAACTGAAACGCCTGTTATTTTTATTGAATCCTTAGATTATGTTCGTCAAAGACGCTACCATGCCCAAAAATTAGTTTTAGTCTGGTCTGCCATGCGTCATTTTGCCGAAGAATTACGCACTGAAGGTTGGCCCGTAAATTACTGCGTCACCGATGTTTTTCAGGATCCCTTATTAGCTTGGATTGAAGAGCATCAAATTACACAGTTATGGATAATGACTCCTACTGATTTGCCTTTCCAGAAGCTCATTGAAAATCTAGTATTACCGTGTAAAATTGAATTGATTGCCAATAATCATTTCCTCTGGTCAAAAGAAGATTTTGAAGCATGGGCTACAAATAAAAAACGTTTACTACTAGAAGATTTTTATCGAGAAGGACGGAAAAGATTTCAAATATTAATGGATGGCCAAAAACCTATTGGTGGTCAATGGAATTTTGATAAAGATAATCGTAGGCAATGGTTCAGCCTGATTAAAGGCAGAAAGGATTACTGGGCAAAGGATTAGAGAAACAAAGAAGCAAATATAAGCTTGGAAGTAATGGTTATAACTTTACAGGGGTGTTAAGGGTAATAATACTATAAATAAATCGGTAAAAAAAGGAGAGAGAGTATGTCAATCCAAAAGATAAAGCCAATCCAAGAGTTTAATGATTCTATATTTTGCAATGGGAAAGAAAAAGAATTATTTAAACGAGACTGTCCTCATTGTCACAGCGAGGAAGTGAAAATTCATTCTCATTACAAAACGAAAAATAATGGAGAGAGAAAAATATTTATCTGTCAAAAATGTGAGTCACTATATTCAGAAACGTATAATAC
>QBMS01000101.1 GCA_003249095.1 Snowella sp. | reverse complement strand
CACAAACCCCCCGCCGAGCCGATCGCCGCTCCCACCAAATCACCGTCAATAATACTCCCTTCAAAGGAATAGGCAATTTGTACCCCAAAACGCTGGCCATCCCGAAAATAACTTTCAATTTCTTCCGCTAAATGACTCACATTCACCATAATCTGATCAAAGCCGTGTTGACGCAGAAGTTCTAACAAAAACTCCATCACAGGCTTCTGGAGGATGGGAATCATCGGTTTGGGAATCGTATGGGTAATCGGGCGTACACGAGTTCCTTTCCCCGCCGCTAGAATCATGGCTTTCATCGATTTTTTTCCTCAGCCTCAAACCAAAAAGTTTTGTCGTTTACTATGCTCAGTTTACCATTGACCTACGGAAATCACCTAGTTAACCTACTCCGCGAGTGAATTGAGAAATCTAGAGCGTTTTCATTTTATGGACTAAAAAGGGATTCCAAAATTGCTGGACGCGATCGCCTTTATTAACAAAAAAAAGCCCACCAAAGCAGACCTTTTTCTGTTTAAATTTTATGTTTGAGTATCAAGGCTCAATTTAGCAAGGGATTAAGGAAAGAAAATCATCAATAATCGATAATCGGTATCCATTCAGAAGCATCCAAAATTCCCTGAAAATAATCATTAATGGTATCCCTGGGATAGGGAGCAACTCCTGTTTCATCAAACCATTTTTCATAAATTGCGACTGAAGCAGGTTGATCGCTCACCACTCCTTCCATAAATTTAATCAAACTATAATTAACTAAGTTGCGCCAATCAGAGTCATCTTTCGGCAAAGAACAGGCATAGGATTCGTATTGATAGGGAAAATCGGGAAGGACGACCAAATTAGTAGCATTTTTGGCTTTTTTGCGAATGCCTTCTAAAACAATGCCATCTCCTGCAAAGGCATCAATTTCACCCTTTTCCAGTTTAGCTAAACCATCTGCCTGATTTTGAATCGGGACTAATTGGGCCGCAGGTTGTTGGAGTTTAATCGCTTTTTCGTTGGTCGTATTCATGATTACGCCAATCTTACGCCCCGATAAGGATTCTAAAGAATTTAAACCACTATTTTTATTGGTTAAAATTTTGGTTCCATCGGCAAAATAACTCACTGAAAAATCAACTTGTTTGGTTCTTTCCCAGGTAAAGGTTGTGGAGGCGCATTCAATATCAATACTGCCATTTTTAATTTTTTCAAACCGATTTTCAGGAGTTGCTTCCACTAATTTTAATTGGATCGGTTTACCCAATTGTTTTTCGGTTTGTTTGCGGATGAGTTCTAAAATATCCAAAGAATAACCCACCCATTTGCCATCTTTATCGATAAAGCCAAAGGGAACGGCATCTTTTCGAGTTCCTGCTGTAATGGTTCCCGTTTCTCTGATGCGGTCTAACACCTTGCCCGCCCAACTCGGAGGCTGATAGGTTGCTGTCAGGGCTAACACACACGCTATTAACGCAAATTTTTTGATCATTGCTCAATTCTTGCTCAATCATGCCTGTTCTAAGACTGATCTAGAGGGGCTTAAGTTTCAGGTTTTAAATTTCAGGAGATCAATCAGGCTGTTGCATTTTATGTAACGCTTTCCCCAAACGGATGAGTCCCTGGGAGCAGTCCCATCGGTCTAAATGGATTTCGATAAAGGAAAGGCAATGGGTATTGGTTTTTGCGGTCATTAACGCATTTTCCAATTCTGCTTCAGTGAAGACTTCACAACTCCAGCTTTCTCCAAAGACTTGGGGCAATTGATGATATTTCCAAGGTTGTAAATCATTATAGGCTCCATCTTGAATAACCCGTTCAATGGTGTAACCATCGTTATTAATCAGGAAAATAATCGGATTTAAGTGATGCCGAATAATCGTCGATAACTCTTGAGCCGTCATCTGAAATGCTCCATCCCCGACAAAGACAATCAGGCGACTTTGGGGAGAGGCGAGGGAGGCTCCTAAACAAGCAGGAATGGAATAACCAATGGATAAATAAAAGGCTTGACCGATAAAGTCTGCATTTTTGTGAATTAGGATGTCCATTGTGGCAACGATCGCGTCTCCTGTGTCGGAGATAACAATGAAATCATCTTCAATAAAAGCATTTATACGTTGATAAAAATAATGATTACTAAGAGCTTTTTCGGGTTCATAGTTTAAGACTTGATTGAGAGAATTAGAAGCAGGTTTAATATCGAGTTTTTCGCGGTCTTTGGGAGTTAGTTTATTGATTAAACCATCGAGAAAATCCCCTAAATAAATCGGTTGATAAAAATGATGTTTGATTTTGACTTTTTCGGAATTGGCATTAATTAAACGATTATCATCTAGTTTTGCGGTATAACCCCCTAAATTCATGTCAGACATGATCGCGCCTAGACACAGAATACAATCAGCAGTTTCCACGCGATCGCGGACATATTCCCCACTTAAAGCTCCGACATAATTACCAATAAATTGGGGATGAATTTCAGAAATACAAGATTTACCGAGTAAAGTTGTTGTAATGGGATAACCCGTTTTTTCTAATAAAGCCAGCAGTTTGTCTTCTAGATCAAAACGATTGAATTCGACCCCCGCTAAGATGACGGGACGCTCGGCTTTTTCGAGTAAACTTACTGCCTCTTCGACGGCTTCTGCTAGGGCATTGATATCGGTTAATTTGGCGGGTTGTTGGGAGGGAATCGTCGGCGGTGGACAGGGCTGATTGACCAAATCCATCGGAATTTCAATATAAACAGGTCGTTTATGATGAATACAGGCCGCGAGGGTTTGTTCGATTTGATTGGCCGCTTGACTGGCATCGGTTAAGCTCACCGCCGCTACAGTGGCTTTTTCCATGATCGACAATTGCAGATTATAATCCCCCGTTGTGTGGTGTAAGAGCAGATTTCTTTGTCTGAGCGATCGATTCGGTGCGCCACTAATAACGATCAAAGGAACCCTTTCAGCGTAAGCTCCGACCACCGCATTGATGAGGCTGAGTCCCCCCACTCCGTAGGTAATACAAACGGCTCCTAATCCCTTGATGCGGGCGTAGGCATCGGCGGCATAACCTGCATTTAACTCATTACAGGTGCAGACTAATTCCAGGGGACTTTTGAGCATAACGTCCATGAAGTCCAGTACATAATCGCCTGGAACTCCAAAAATCTGGTCAACTCCCAGGGATTTAACGCGATCGCAGAGATATTCGCCAACAGTCAACATAAATTTTTGAAAAATAATGAATTGATTTCTACTGTATCCTAATTTTTTCAGCGATCGTTGGATTATTTAACTCAGCCAAAAAGCGGCTTGGGTTGATTACAGCATTTTATCCTGCAATCCCTTACAAGCTAAAGACATAATACTATTATGTCCCTACAAAGATTTGTCCGTGATGACAACGCAATTTGCTGTAAGTCAATCTACCGTTTATCGGCATGAACATAATCCACAAAATAAAACTGCGGTTCTAACCACCATTTCAAACCACTATAAAAACCCAAGCTAATTAAACCGAAAAGCATGAGGGGAAGACCAAATTGACCTCGCCAACTATCGCTAGCAAGAGCCACACTGACCAGACTTGCGAGAGAAAAAATCAATAAAATAACTTGAATTTTTTGGATTTTTGCTAAGGTTTGACGGCAACTTTCACAGTGTTGGGTGTGTTGATGATAGCGGTCTAACAGAACTTTACGATCTTCATTAATTTGGGTCATCGGAGCCGTAATTCCCACTTCCGCCCAGGGCAATTTGCCGTCGCAATATTTATCAAACCATTTACGAAATTCAATCACCAGGCGATCGCTGCTGGCGGGTAATTTATAGGCAGTTTTCCAAGCATTGGGTTCCTGTTTTTGTTGTAAAAAAGCTTCCTGTTGATGTAAAACAACCATGTCTCCATCTAAAACCAAATTACGAACTTTTAAATGTTCCCACCAGCGCGGCGTTATTTTTTGAATGTTTTTAGCGAAATTACGGGAAAATTGTGCCACAATTCGAGACTTTCCTGGTTCTGTGGGAATACAGTAGGTAATAAGTCCTAATTGCTTGCCTTCTGTTCCAATCTGAATGGTATATTCCAAACGACAGGGCGGCTCAAACGTAATCGTTGTTTTTCTGGCTCTATCTAACTGGACTTCAACCAACTGCATACTCGATTCTACGATTTCCATCGCAATGGGCCTTCCCTGTTTGCGATTGCCTTGAACCCCGTGATGGGTAAAGGGAACATGACTGGGATCGGCCACATTTTCAATTAACGTCTGCCAATCGTAGGGCAAATCCCGCACAAAAGAATCCCAGGCAAATCCTTTTCCTGCATCCACCTGGGGCGATCGCGGTAGAGAAGTAGTTTTTGCCAAATCCGCAGAGTGGGGATCGGCCCAAACCCAGAGCAAATCCTGTTCTTCGCGGGTGGGATAGGAAAGAACACAATATTGTTGTGGAATATTTTTATCCAATTGCTCCTGATCCAGTTGGGGAATATAAGTACAAACGCCCCCCTGATCAAATTGCCAACCGTGATAACTACACATTAAATTGCCCGTCTCTTCATCCACTCGTCCCTCACTCAAGGGAGCCAAACGATGGGGGCATTGGTCTAAAAAGACTCGAAAACTGTCAGCATTTTGAGGTTTCCAAATCACTAACCGCATTCCCAATAAAGTCACGGGCGTTGGGCGATCGCGTTTTAGATCCTGGAGGGGAGAAAGAGGATACCATTGCTGGAAAAAATTAAATTCACTAGACATGGCAAATTAGGGAATAGGGGCAGAAACTTTAGACAAAATAAACAAACTTCCATCACCTCCCCGACCAATCCGCATGGTGTCGTCGAGATAGGTAATATCTAAGCTGGGAATACGACCTTGGGGGCCACGGGCAGGAACGACTTTGACGGGATCAAATTGAGGGGTATTAAAGCCAGCAATTTTTTTAATGGAAATAATCCGTTCTAAAAAATTCACATTAATCCGTTTATCGGGCAAAGGAGAGGAATCCACTTTGGCAATTTCAAAGGTTGCTGTCACTTTTACATAACCTGATAATAAATTTAAACTGTGTTTGACGAAGGCTAAATTTAAAAAAGATTGACTCCCTACATCAATCACTTGATAAACTTTTCCGACCTTGAAACCGTAGGGCAGTTTATCCAAAGTACGAATTTCTCTCGCTGTTGAATAATTTAATTGCCAGGCTCCATCTAAAAGTTGGGGTTTATAGAGCAAAGGCGACAGAGTGGGATTGACGGCTTCTAGGGATTCGGTCAATTGTTCAATCTCTTTAACCAGGGTCGCATCCAGTTTTTTGTCGGTTAGGGGCGCGCCTTTTTTTCGGGTTTGGAGCGGTTCGATTTTGGCAAAAAGTTTTTCTTTTAAAATTTCTTTTGTGTCTACCATGTTTACCTAATGTGGATTAAAAATAATCTATTATTCTGATCAAGGGGTTAATCTAAAAAATAGGAAAAAGACGACAATTTAACAAGCTCTCTTTTATCGGCATAAAACCTAAAGGAATAATACGTCATGGCAATCCCGATAGAAACAGACCTAAAGGACATTCTAACTAAGATTGACAATCGACTAGACCGTATCGAGAATGATCTAACGGAAATCAAGATTAATCAAGCGGAAACTAGGGGCGAGATTAAAGTTTTAGATGAGAAAATCACAGGAATTGGTAAACGTCTGGAAAATCAAGAGTTTATTGGACGAAGCATTTTCGTGGGTGTAATTCTAGCTTTGTTAGCAGGCGCAGTAAAGCTCTTTGGTTTTCCGCCTAATCCTTAATCTGCGCGATCGCCTCAAACCAATTTAAGTCTGGTCAATCTCTGCCAAAATTTCAATGGATTTCTGGCAAAGCGGCCCATGAAAAGAGCCATTACTGGCAAAAACGCCGCCCCATTGATTCACATCTCCTCGGTTATAGAGCATGGGATCGCCATTAAAATAGGTAAATTCTCCCCCTGCTTCCGTCAAAATCAACTCAGGGGCCGCAAAATCCCAATCTTTAGCGGCAGATTTTCCCGATAGAGAAATATAAATATCCGCTTGTTGTTCTAAAACCGCGACAATTTTACAGCCGACACTTCCGACATAATGCCTAGCAGAAAAAGATAAACGATCAATCAAGTCCTGAAAACGTTGATCTCTGTGGGTACGGCTAACGACCAGGGTTAAATTTTCCCCATCGGTCTGAGGAGAAACTTTCACAGCTTCAACCTTGCCATCAATGGTTTCCACAAAAGTTCCTTGATCCTTAACGGCAAAATAAAGCTTTTCGGCTTCAGGAATACCAACGACCGACAGAACAGGACGTTGCTTATAGGCTAGAGCAATATGCAGGGCGTATTCTCCCGTTTTATCGATAAAATCTCTGGTTCCGTCTAGGGGATCAATAATCCAGACCCAATCCTGGGGAAAGGGTTCGGTTCCTTGATGGGTTTCTTCGCTGAGATAACCGTAGATTTCGGTACCAAAGGCCGCTTGCAATTTCTCTAAAATATATTGATTGGCCGCCAGATCCGCCGCCGTGACGGGGCCATCTTTTTTATTTTCGTTGACTTCTAAATTCCCCTCATTCACTTTGCCCCGATAGTAAGAGCGGAGAATATTCATCGCGCCCCAGGCAACGGAACGCACTGTGCCGATCATGTCTTTTAATTTAAGGGTTGGATTATTCACTTGCTAGGAATTGGTCAAAGAACAGCCAAAGGGATAAACCGATTGATAAGTTTCTTCCCGTTTGCCAAACCAATCATAACGGCGATCGCGAATTTTTTCGTAACTTTTATCACCGAACGCTTTCATACCAGGCAAGGCTCGGTAGGCTTGAATGAATAAATCGCCCAAGGGCAAAAGACGGGTAATTTCTTCCGCCGCATTGCTACCCTGCCATCGTTGACTGCGATCGCTGTCCTTAATTAAAATCATGCCCATTTCGCAATCTTCTGGGGTGATGTCAAAGGTTTTTAACCCAATCTCATCTTGCATAGGGATGTACTGAAAACGCTCTCCCTGATCAAAAGTTTCCAGTAATTGGGTAAAAGTTACACAGAGATTGCAATTTCCGTCGTAAATCACGTAATAGGACATTTCAAAGAATTTTTTGAGAATTAGGGATAAATTTTAATCCCTTAGCAGTATTGACTAATATCTTCCCCGCATTCATCGGCGAGGTAGGAAAGGGCGCGGAAACGAAGCATCATCAACTCTTCGTACACGGGATTGATTTTACAAAGGGGCGGAATGGTGACTAAGGTTTGTCCAAAAAGAGCCAGTTTACGGGCGAAGGGACATTGGGCGGGGATCAACTCACAAACGCGGTGGGCAAGCTGAGGACTGGTAATTTCAAGGTGATTAAGTCGTTCTCGCAACGGGAATAGTAAATCGGGAAATAGATTCTTTTGGAGTGGATTAATCGTTTGGGGCGTTGCGTCGGTTAACCAACTGTTTAAAATTAGGTGACGGATGGCATAAGTAGTAACACTCATAAATGGTTTCGCTCTCAACAAGGGATAAAATTCGCTGGCATCAGCGATCGCGGGGAGGAATTTTTAAGATAATGGATTATCTTCAATCCAAGTAATTGATTTCTCTATATGGTAGTAGCACAAATCTCTTAAAATACCAAGGCGATGTCAGAAAAATTTCTTAATTTCGATTAAACAAAGGCTGACAATGTTTCGGTTTGAGGGAGTGCTAGGGAGAAAGAAGCCTCTTAAAGTCCTCTTGTTTCCATCATGCCTTTTATGCTTAACAAAGAGTGTGAGATGGGTCACAGTTTAATTATTAAGTTTTAATTAAGAAATCTTGGGTTGGTCAACTATTATGTTAACACAAAAATTCTTACTTGCTACTCAGAGGAGTACGGGTGATAAACCAGGTTAAAATCCCGCCTGCGATCGCCATCACCGCCAAGCTTAATAAAACAGGTCGCAAGCCAAATAAACTTTCTGCCACCCCCGCCAAAGCCAAGGGTAAAGAAAGAGCAATATTATTCACATTATTTTGCAGGCCAAAAACCTTGCCGTGCATAGGTGCGGGGGTTTCTACTTGGATCATGGTTTGCATCGGCACACCGACCAAAGAAGCAAAAATTCCCAAGGTCGTGATAATCAATAAGGTCATCACCAGACTTTTGCTAAAAATTGCTAAACCGATTAAGCAAACCCCCATGCCCAATGATCCCCACAGTCCCAAGGCAATGGGAGAAAAACGTTGGCCCCAGGAACCTAAACTAACAGCACCAATCGCCATGCCTACGCCTCCCGATGCCAACAAAAAGCCAAATTGAGTGGCCTTGAGTTGGGGAATATTGGCGGCCATACTCACCGCTAAAACCGAGAGAGCGGCAAAAATCGAAAAAAGAATTAATAATTGAATGACCGCATTCCGAACTCGATGATTTTCTCGCAAATAACGAATTCCATCTAAAATATCATCGAAAACATGGGGCTGGTCTGGCGTTCTTGCGACATATTTTTCCCCTGTTTTCAGCCAGAGTAAAACAAGGCCCGCAATAATATACGATCCGCCCACAACCCCTACTTTGCCGAGATCCCAGGTTCCTTGAAATGGCCCGATTAACCCATCTGCCCAAGCTAGAAGCGGTTCCCCGATCGCAAACCCAATAATTAAAACTGCCATTGTGGTCAGAGTATTGAGGGAATTTGCCGCGAGTAAATGACGACGACGGACAACCAAGGGAAGAGTCGATTGTTCTGCGGGCGCAAAAAATTGGGTGAGGGTAGAAACTAAAAAAGTGACAATCAATAAAATCGCAAAACCCAAAGGCAGATTAAAGGTGTCATGCTCCATATAACGCCATCTTCTGAGAAAATTCGGCAACCAGACAACAGAAATCGCTAGACTTCTTTCTTGGGCGAGCCATAGCAATGGGGGTAAGCTAAAAACCAATCCTCCTCGAATAAAGTTAGAAATAACCAATACTTCTTTCTTTGTCCAGCGATCAACAAAAACCCCTGCCAAAGAGCCAAAAAGCACGGCGGGGATCGTGTTAGCAATCATAATTGATGAAACCCATCCACTGATCGATTGACCTTCACCCTGGTAGTGGCTAGTAATCAAGGCAATCATCAGCACTAGGTAAAACTTATCCGCCATTTGCGAAAAAATTTCCCCTATCCAGAGGGCTAAAAATTTCGGATTTCTGAGAACGGGGCCAAATCCTTGATTCGGTGAGGTCGGACGGGATTCCATGACATTAGCCAAAGTTTACTCAGACTGAGTGAATAGTTTTTTCAGGAAAATAAAAGCGGTTAAGCCTAAGCCTGAGGGGGTTAATTTGATTGATCTTCCCCTATTCCATTAAACCTTAAAAGTAAACCTTAAGAGATCCTGAAACGTTTCTGCTAAAAATCGACTAAAACTCGATCACCCAGGAACTATCGACTAATTCGGCGGCCCGAAAGGTTCGACCGAGGTGATATTGGGCATAATCCCGCAAAAGGTGTTCGACGTTTACCCAGTCCCTTTCTCGAAAGGTTTTTAGGGCGATCGCGGGCAAAATCGTTTCTATTTCAGGTAAGGAATTGGCACTGAGTTGTTGCAAAAGAGTTACTTCTAGGGCGCGGACGGGGCGGGGTTTGGCGATCGCAACTTGGGACTTAGCGCGACTATTTGTTTTTTTATTGGCGACGGGTTTAAAGCCTGTTTTGACTGAAAAATCCGCATTGATCGTAACCAAACCGCCTAATTCCGTATTAAAGTTGACCCGCCATTGAGGATCAAGATAATCCGCAACCAAGGCCGTCTGGGTAAGACAACAATAGTGAACCTGGGGCGCATATCCTGCTAAGGCGAGGAGGTGAAAAACGGCTTGGGCTAGATGGGCATGGAGAGATTGATCGGGTTTAATTTGTTCTAGTCGGCGCAGATGTTCGTTAAATAGACTAAACATTTCTGCTTGAGGTTCGTTTTCAAAGGCTAAACACAGCACCAATTCAGCTAAATATTGACTAGCGGCTAACGTCCCGATATTGCGACCTAATTGGGGATAGGATTCGATGGTATCGGCTTGACTAATTTTATCCAGCGATCGCCCTTTACTGATTAAAAATTCATTAACGACAAATAATTCACACCGTCCCCGCAACATCGATTTTGGTTTTCTGGCATTGGGCGCAATGGCTTTGAGTAGGCCCACTTCAGGCGAAAGAATTGTTAATAGGCGATCGGCTTCTCCAAAGGGTATGCCTTTTAAAATAATGCCTGTAGCTTTATAGACTTGGTTCATAAATGCGCTTTAAGCTGTCACAAATTTAGATTACATAATGATTTTCTTGAAAGTCTTTTAACAAGGGGCTTAAGCCCCTTGCCTGTCTGTATTCTAGATAATTAACAGCTTAAAGACTTTTTTGACATTACTAGGTTGATTTTGAGCAATTTTATCAACTATTTCTTTATTTTGTACAGCATATTACATTTTGATAGCTGAAAAATTTTTATGAGACCATAAACAGATTATGTCCCTACCCGACAAGGGATTTAGGAACCAGGCTCTGTAACTTTTGAAAAAAACGTGTTTGGAAATTATTTTCAATTAAAACTGAGAAATCAAAATGCGATCGCAGAAAGCTGAAAACTAATCTTGAATATAATCCGTTCCATTCATCAACGCGATCTCTGCTCGCACCAGTTCCCGACCGAGATAGGCCGCATGATTTAACATCGTAATCGGATAAGTTTCTTCTGATTCAAAAAGCTTAACGCAGAGTTCTTTCGCGGTTCTGGCTTGCAAAATAATGGTCGGCTTGCGTTCAACCACTCCTTTACAGGGAATCACCTCTCCTGTCTCTGGATCAACCGCCAATCCCTGTTCATTAATATCATTAGCAAAATGCTTGACACAGATCAGTCTAGCGTCGCGCTCTAAATAAATTAGCCAATAGCCCCCTGGATCAAGGGCAATATAACGATTAGATAATTTGTCATCAATAGCTTGAACGGATTCTAATACAACTGTCATAGTTCTTTTGGTCAAATCTAAATTCTATCTATTGGCCAATGTAGCCTAAAAACTTAAAGTAAGGTTCCCTGGGCACTAACGGAAGAAGTAGGGATTGAACCCGAATAAACCAGACCTTTTTGAGCATCTAGAGTGAGAATTGCCCCTTCTCGGATTAGTTGGGTCGCATTTTTAAAGCCCACAATCACTGGCACTCCTAAACGTAAACCAATAATCGCCGCATGACTGGTTAGACTCGATTCTTCCGTAATAATACCCGCCGCCCTACGCATCACTTCGACAAATTCCGCACTGGTGGAAGGAACAACCAAAATTTCCCCCGTATTAAACTGACTCAATTCACGGGGATTATGGGCCACTCTTGCCCGACCGCTCACCGCTCCCTGCCCAATGCCAACTCCTTTACCGAGTATGGCTTTCACCACCTCGACCTTAATTAAATCCGTTGAACCTGCAACCCCTTGAAGCGTTCCCGCCGTCATGACAACCAAATCTCCATCATGGAGAAATCCATTTTCTTGGGCGACATTCATCGCGGCTTGGAAGGTTTGACTAGTAGAGGGCAAGTCCAAAACCAACAGAGGTTTAACGCCCCAGACGAGTTGTAACTGTCGAGAAACATCCACATGGGGAGTCACCGCTAAAATGGGGGTTTTTGGGCGAAATTTAGACACATGGCGCGCCGTTGAGCCTGTTTTGGTGAGGGTCATAATCGCGGCGGCGTTGAGTTGCTCTGAAATATTACTCACTGCGGCTGAAATCGCATTGGGAATAGAGGCTCGAAGCTTAGAGAAATCGGGGGTATTAATCTGTTCCTGTTCAATTCGTTCGGCAATGCGGGCCATTGTGGCAACAGCTTCTACGGCAAACTTCCCGATCGCGGTCTCGTTGGAGAGCATCACCGCATCCGTACCATCGAGGATCGCATTGGCAACATCGGAAACCTCTGCCCTGGTGGGACGGGGATTGTTGACCATGCTATCGAGCATCTGGGTGGCGGTAATCACGGGAATGCCCAACTGATTGGCCGTTGCGATTAACCTTTTCTGTAAAATCGGCACATCTTCGGCGGGTAGTTCAACGCCTAAATCTCCCCTGGCAACCATTACTCCGTCACATTTTTCCAAAATCTCTTGCATCCCTTCGATCGCTTCATGTTTTTCGATTTTGGCGATCACAGGTACAGATTTCCCTGCACTGGCAATTAAACTTTTAATTTCATCAATATCATCAGGATTGCGAACGAAACTTAAGGCGACCCAATCGACTCCCTGATCCAGTCCGAACATCAAATCTTCTTTGTCCTTATCTGTCAAAGCTCTGATCGAGAGACAAACGCCAGGAAAATTGACTCCTTTATTACTCGATAGCGTCCCGCCGACGACGACTCGACAAATTAAATCCTGCTTTTCCTTATCAATCTTCTCCACGACCATTTCTAATTTGCCATCATCAAGCAAAATCCTTGCGCCATCAGGGACTTCATCCACCAGCTTATCGTAGGAAACCGAACTCATTTCCTGACAGCATTCCACCTTACGACTGGTCAAAATAAAGCGATCGCCGTTCTTGAGTTCAATCGACTGGTTTGCATTCGTGAATTTGCCGACCCGAATTTTGGGCCCTTGTAAATCCTGTAAAATCCCAACAGGTTGATTGAGTTCAAAGGCAGTTTGACGAATCAGGCGAATACTGTGGTGGTGATAATCGTGATCGCCGTGAGAGAAATTCAAACGGAAGGTCGTTGCCCCAGCTTGGATCAATTGGCGTAAAACTGCCTTATTTTGCGTAGCGGGGCCAATTGTAGCGACAATTTTCGTGCGACGGGGTAACGGTGAAGGTTGCATAACAGGGCAATAGAGATTAATCAGTAATAATACTAGGCTTGGGTCATAGTTGAACAGTCTTTTTTATTATCAGGGAGGACTGTCGCGATTATCCAGTGCCGCCTTGCGATCGCTTTTTAAGTGAGACCTAATAAATATATCATTCCAAATCAACCCCTAATTGTTGCAATTTTTCAGCTAAACGATCTGCCCTAGCTTTTTCCTGGGATGCTAACAAATAAGCTTCTTCTGCCTTAGTTTTTTCCTGAGCAGCCATTAAGCGGGCTTCTTCTGCTTTTTGATTTGCCTCTTGTGCCGCAGTATATAACTCTTCTGGGGTTAATAATTTTTCGCCATTATCTAAACGATAAAAACCAATTAAATACTCTTCTGGTTGCAACTTTAATTGCAATACTTCACTACAATTATCAGTAATCGGTTTGTAGATGCCTTCTTCATTTAAGCGATAACCTTGTAACTGCTCTGTTATCCATTCTCCATAGGGATCAAATAACCAATATTCTGTTACTCCTAACTGTTCATAGAGTGTTTTTTTAAAGCCCCAATCTGTTTCTTTTGTTCCCGCCGAAGTGACTTCAAAAATAATGGCAGGGGTTTGTTTTCCTTCCCATAATTTGTAATTGGGATAGAGTTTTTGGGGAATATCAAAGACTACCATTACATCAGGAGCAACTCGCGCTTTTGGTTTTTTCTCGATGTAATAAAAAAATTGATCGGCAAAGACAACGGCTTGTTGATCTTCTAAATATAAGCGCAGGAGGGCAAGGGCCATCAGGATGGCGAGGACGTGCTGTTGAGTTTCGGCCAAGGGTTCTCCATCGGAACTAGGATAAAAGATGTCTGAGTTTTCAGGGATTTGCTTTAAGGGCAGGGGGTTAGTCGGCGATCGCTGTTCTGTTATGGCTACCATGATCGTAACTTTCGGTTTAGGGTCTTTACTATTTTAATCTAATCAATAACTAAAGAGGGAATATCATTTTGTGTGACTCTCTTTACCCGATTTACAGGTAAAAAGCGATCCCGAAAATACCATTTTTAGCTTTTGATTTACTAATTTTCTTAGACGTAATATTAAAGAAGCGATCGCATTTTTACTGAAGTATTAACTTTAGTGAGATGACCTTGTGTTAAATTGGAGAAGTCTCCAGCTATCTTAACAGTGATGATCTCTCAAACTCATACCCGTTATATTACTCGTCATCCCGATATATTATCAGGCGAGCCCATTATCGAAGGAACTCGAACTCCTGTAAGGGCGATCGTTGAAAACTGGCGATTAGGGCTTAGACCCGAAGAAATTCCGCTGCATTTGTCCCATTTATCGTTAGCTCAAGTTTTTGATGCCCTTGGTTTTTATTTGGATAATCAAACCGAAATTAACGAATATATTGAACGGAATCATGTTCCTGATAATCTAGTTCATCCAGCTATTACCACCCGATTCATTAAAAATTATTTTTTACGGAAGATAGGATTTTAAAGTAGTTATTTTCTCCCAATCATCACTAGAAAGATTTAAGTTTTCTCTAAAAATTATTTCACCTTCTTCTGTTATATCTAAAATTGATTGATTTCTTAGATCGTAACCTAGTATTTTGGCACATCTTTCCCAAATCAAATTTCGGGGATTCTCTAAAATTTTAGAATTTTTATTTAAGAAGTTTTCTTG
The DNA here is from genome assembly GCA_003249095.1 of Snowella sp. GTDB lineage: Bacteria > Cyanobacteriota > Cyanobacteriia > Cyanobacteriales > Microcystaceae > Snowella. Next base: position 1,447 of record QBMS01000101.1, on the reverse strand, counting down.
AAATTCAGTTGGAATCCAGCCTGATTTTATCGCGTCAATTAGTATCTGCGTTACATTCTCTTTTGTAAACTGTACTCCCTGCTCTTTTTTAGATAGAATCCAAGCACAAAAGGCTCTCAGCGAATTTTCTAAGTTGTATGAACAAGCGATTATTATTTCACCAACTTCTTCAGTAAAATTCACGCCTAGATCTTCCAATCCCCATTTGTATCGATCAAAAATTTCTACTGTTTGATCATCGATAAATTCATAATAGATTAATTTTCTTAGATCAATCATAAAAAATCAATAGAAATAAAGATTGCTCGACTTAAAAATTTTAATACAGAACAATACATAATCATCACAATTGGCGATCACTGTTCTGTTATGGCTAGCATGATCGTAATTTTCCGTTTGGGATATTTACTATTTTAATCCAATAAATAACTAAAGAGAGGATATTATTTTGCATGATTTTCCTCATTCGATTTACAGGTGAAACCTGATCACAAAAGTATTGTTTTTAATGCTCTAATTTTCTTAGGCAGAACGTTAAAGACGCGATGATAGAAATCCTAAGTACTAAAATACTTAGTCATAGGAGCCACAGAAAATTCTTCAATTCTTCTAACTTGCTTAGCTTGTTTAAAAAAAGTCTCATCTAACTCAAAAATATCCGAGAGATCAATTTCTTCATCAGGTAATTGACGAATAGCTTCAGCCCGTTCCTGACTCATCGGTTCAATTTCTTCAAGACCTTTACGAACAATAGTCATAATAGAGTTTATATGTTGTGTCTATTGTTTGTTAAATTGGCGCAATAATTTTTCCATCAAATTTCTTTAATTTATGTTGTACATTAACCAGACATCGTTCTAAAACTTCATCGGTTTCACTTGTTGCTATAATTACTTGTTGTCCATATTGTTTGGATTGACTAGCACGGTTAAAAAAAGCTTTAAGCCCTTCTTCATTTGTACTTTGTTGTCTAGGCTCATCCATAATTAATAATCCAGGATGATTAGTATTAAAATTTCTGGCAACTTCTAGTAATCCTAATAAATAAGCCCAAATAACCCGAATATAGTCGCTTGCACTTGTATTTTTAGAAAGGTCTATTTGTAAGTCAAATCCTTCATATTCAGGTAAATAAATACCTTGCGATATAATAATATCTTCGATGTTATCTAAGCTCGAAAAATCATAGCTAGATAACTGTTGTTGAAAAGAGCGTTGTAATTCATTAATTTTAGATTTATCTCTAAGTGATAGTATACCTTGTTTGGGTAATGTTGATAATTCTGATTGAATGCTATTCCATTCATCCGCCAACTGAGAAAAACTATTGATATATTCATCAATTTGAGTACGAGTTTCTCTCATGATTTTTATTTTCATTGCTAGTGTGAATTTGGCACTGGTGTAGTTTGATTAAAGGCGAAAAAAGGTATGGTGTAAGGCTTAG
>QBMS01000100.1 GCA_003249095.1 Snowella sp. | reverse complement strand
TAAACAAAAACCCTTAAGAGCGATCGCGGTTGATGTTTTTGCCTATCCCGCTTAAATCTGACTTGTTTCCTGAACCCCTAAAAACTTATCTTACCTTTTAAGAAACCCTAGATACCGTAGAATCTTTAGCTATTGATGAACAAACTATACTCAAATGCCAATACTAAAATAATTAATATTGACCTTGTTTGGTATTTTTTAATCGTTTAGCAATAACCAACGAAATATAAACGATCAATAAATAAGCGGCAGCCAATGCCAAAATTTGGACTACAATCATTTCCTTGTTCCTGGTAAGTATTTATAAGTTCAACAATAACAGACAAAAGAAAACTAACAAATCCTTATAAAGACTTGCTTGTTTGTTCCCTATGTTCAGCAATAACGAGTGCGAAAAATAAGCCAGTTAAATGACTTAGCTCTTCATACCCTCTTAAGATTTTTAACCGTTCCTTGCTATGGAGTAGTAGCCCCAGAAAATGTTCTACTCGTCCATGTCCTGAGCCAACTTAACCGACAGAAAGAATTTCTCTTATTTGCGGATATCAGGCAAAAATGCCAGACTCACGCCCTAACTTGCAAACCCTCAAAGCCAAAAGACTTTTGGGGAACTTTCAGAAAAACGTAAAGCTCTTCAAATCCTTACCTACAGGCTAACACAGAAACGTGGCCTGTCAATAAAATTTACCCATAGAAAAATCTTTTTCAGGGCAGATTCCAACTCCGACAAATCCAAAAAAGGAGAATCGACATTTTCGGGACTGGAAAGGTTATCTTAAAATAAGTATTAATCTATGTAAACTTTCGTAACTAAAATCTGCCAGACCTGGCTAACCGATGATTTCCAGCACCTCCCTCTTTGACCCTGTGGAACTTGATTTGCGTCTCTTGACGGACAATCTTAAGCAGCTTATTAGTGCGCGTCACCCGATTCTAGGGGCGGCGGCAGAACATTTATTTGAGGCGGGGGGAAAACGCCTGCGTCCAGCGATTGTGTTGTTGGTGTCGCGGGCAACCATGCTGGATCAAGATCTTACTCCCCGTCATCGGCGTTTGGCTGAAATTACGGAGATGATTCATACGGCAAGCCTAGTTCATGATGATGTAGTGGATGAGGCAGATTTGCGGAGAAATGTGCCGACGGTTAATAATTTATTTGATAATCGCATTGCGGTGTTGGCAGGGGATTTTCTGTTTGCCCAATCTTCTTGGTATTTGGCTAATTTGGATAATTTACAAGTCGTCAAGCTACTTTCAGAGGTGATTCGAGATTTTGCTGAAGGAGAAATTTTACAGAGTATTAATCGGTTTGATGTGGATATTTCCCTCGAATCCTATTTAGAAAAAAGTTATTATAAAACTGCTTCTTTGATTGCCAATAGTGCTAAGGCGGCGGGAGTTCTGAGTGATGTGTCCGATGAAACTGCCGAGCAATTGTATGGCTATGGCCGTGATTTAGGATTAGCATTCCAGATTGTGGATGATATTCTAGATTTCACTTCTCCCACAGAAATTTTAGGAAAACCTGCGGGTTCTGATTTGATTAGTGGTAATATTACGGCTCCTGTATTGTTTGCAATGGAAGAAAATCCTGAGTTGGTAACCCTAATCGATCGCGAATTTAAGCAAAAAGGAGATATTGAACAGGCGTTGCAGATTGTCAATGAAAGTCAGGGAATTGATCGAGCTAGGGAGTTAGCGGGCTACCACGCCAAACTCGCCGTTAAGCAACTTGAATGTCTTAAGCCATCGGGTGCGTCGCGATCGCTGTTTGAGTTAGCGGATTATGTTTTAAGCCGCCTGTACTAATTCGCAAAAATATATTTTAACAATAGTCTGATAAACTGACTGAAGACATTTTTGGGGATGCGCTCAATGGCCTTAGTGATTAGCACCGTCAATATGAAAGGCGGCGTGGGAAAAACGACTCTAACGGTTAATCTGGCAACTTGTTTGGCAAAATATCATCAAAAACGAGTTTTAGTCTTAGATTTAGATGCTCAAATTAGTGCGACATTAAGTTTGATGTCCCCCCATGAATTTGCCCAAACCCGTAAAAAACGTAAAACCCTGAGTTATTTAATTGATAATATTATTCAACCCAATCCCCACAGTAAGTTGGATGTATTTGATATTATTTGTCCTGCGGTTTGTGATATTGAAGGTTTGGAATTATTGCCTGGTGATATTGAGTTATACGATGAATACTTAGTGTCGGAAATGCTCCACAAAGAAGCTCAGTTAAATGAAGGCATAAATTTTGAATCAGTTTGGAATAAATTTGAGTCAGTTTTGATTAAGAAGATTTTAGATCCCGTGATGGATGAATACGATTTTGTGATTATGGACTGCGCCCCTGGTTACAATCTCTTAACTCGGAGCGCGATCGCGGCTAGCAATTTTTATTTATTACCTGCGCGTCCTGAACCCTTATCTATTGTGGGGATTCAGTTATTAGAAAGAAGAATTGCGAAGTTAAAAGAGAGTCACAAAAATTCGGAATATCCTTTAAAAATAAATTTAGTGGGAGTTATTTTTATTATGTCGGGCGGGGGTTTGTTGAGTCGTTATTATAATCAAGTCATGCGGAGAGTGAAGGAAGATTTCCAACCCCATCAATTATTTAATAATAATATTCCAATGGATGTAAATGTAGCAAAAGCGGTAGATAGTTTTATGCCTGTTGTTTCGGCTATGCCCAATAGTCAGGGATCTAAGGCTTTCTTGAAATTTGCAGAGGAATTTTTACAGAAAGTCGCCCTTTATGTTTAGTTTTACTGGGAAAACTGTAGCAAGCGATCGCGTTTTTTGAATTGAGAGCTAGAAGGCGATCGCAGATAATCTATTAAAATAGAGAAATCTAAACACAACAGAGAAAAATAAGCTATGGCAACCACCGCAGAAGATGTATGGCAACTGTTAGCAGAATTAACTGCCGCTCAAAAAGAGACCGAACGACGACAGCAGGAAACTGATCGCCAAATCAAAGAGACTGGTCAACAACTCAAAGAATTAGGCAAACAAACCGATCGCCAACTCAAAGAATTAGGCAAACAAATTGGAGGACTGGGTTCAAAATTTGGCAGTTTTACCGAGGGTCTAGCTCTTCCCTCAATGGAAAAGATTTTAAGACAACGTTTTGGCATGGAAGTTATCAGTCCTAGTGTGCGAGTTAGTAAAGAAGGGCAACATATAGAAATTGATGTCCTTGCCTATACCAATGGTAATTTGAATACTGCCTATATTGTCGAGGTTAAAAGTCATGCCAGGGAAGAATCTATTACTCAATTAAAAAGTATTTTGCAACGTTTTCGCATCTTTTTTCCTGAACATAAAGATAAACAACTCTATGGCATTTTAGCCGCCGTTGATATGTCCCCTGAATTGCGCCAAAAAACGCTACAAGAAGGATTTTATGTCGCTCGGATTCATGACCAAGTGTTTGAACTCGATACTCCTGAAAACTTTCAACCCCAAGGCTATTAATCTTTGTTCGTCAAACAGAAGTCTTTGCGAATTGGTTGGCAAATTCAGGAAGCCGAAAAGCCAAAGCCCATTTACCGAACAGTCCCATTGTATGTTTAGTTCTACTCCTCAATAGGTATTTTCATCATGGCAGGTCTCGATCAAACCCATCCGCAAGCTAGAAAAGATGGTGAAGTGGTTAATCGCTTATTAGAGAGTCAGCCTGAGCCGAAAAACTTGGCAGATCTTGCTCGTTTGTTGATTCGTTATAATAATTTTCCTGGAGCTAGAGAAATTCAAAAAAATTTGCAAAAGGTTCTCCAGAATTGGCAGTTAACAGAAGAAACCTTATTTGAACAAACGCGCCAGTTATATGCAACGGGTCAGGCCTATCAACCCAAAAAAGGGGATGAACCAGAGGATTGGAGTTAATTGAATTGGGATTTTATTCAACACTATCCACTGCGTCTTGTCCTGTGGGAGAGGTGGCGTAACCCAAAAAATCTTTGACGGAGGATTTGAGGGGATTTTTGTAGGCGTAGTAGAGGGTACGGATGTAGGGATAATTGGTTGCTTCAGGCGTGAGTCCTTCTACCGCGATCGCACGGACAGTTTGCTGATTAATAATTTGGGCGTAGGTCGCGTAACTAATGCCGTCTTTTCCCAAGGCTTGCAAAATAGGGGTTGTGGCATCTCGTTCTAGGTTAATAAAGTTGGGGGTATTCCCAAAATTTTCTCCGCCCAATACCAAAGATTGAAACGTTTGATAGGTTCCGCTAATCGGGGGGCGATTTATCACTTTAATGGGGGCATCCTTGCCGCCCACCTGTGACCAATTGGTGATTTTTCCCTGAAAAATATCTTTAATTTGTTCCTGGGTTAATCCCTTCCTAAAGGGGTTGTCTTGACCTACCACGATCGCGATCGCATCCTTGGCAATGGGAATAGCCGCTAAACCCTGGGCCTGTTCCTGGGCAGTCAGAGGACGGGAAATCGCCGCAACATCGATCTCGCCCGTCAAAATACCTAAAATTCCCTTATCGGTTCCCTTGGCATCAGTCTGGATCAACGTGCCTGGAAACTTTTGCTCAAAATTATTTTTCAGAGCTTGGTTAATGCCCACCATACTGGTTGCACCGTCAATTTTAATTTGAGTCCCCTTAGCAACCTGGGTCGGTTCCCCTAAAACACTCACATCCGTCGGTTTAGGAGGAGAAGGCAGGGATGGAGAAGATTGAGGTTGGGAAGAAACATTCGTATTACGGATAAAAAACCAGGCTCCGCCGCCTAAAATTGCCCCTGTGATCAGTAGAGAAATTACTAAAATGCTGGTTTCTTTGGATTGAGACATAAAGTTATATTTGCTATTGGACTAACGAATTTTCACAAATCCTGCTTGTTGGATCAGATCTTGCCCCTCGTTGGTTAAGAGAAGGTTAGCATAGGCGTTTCCTGCTTGTTCATCCAGTTGCCCATTTTCTTTAACAATAACGAATAAACGCCGTGTAATGGGATATTTCCCCGTTTTAAAATCTTGCTGATTCACCCGATTGCGCTGGGTGGGACATTGAGATCTAGGAGTGATGGGTTCCTTATAAGCAGAAACTAGGCTAGTGAGAGTCCGTCCCAGGGGGATAGCTTTAACCGTACATTGGGGAACGACGGCGGAGGCTGAAGCATAGTAAATTCCGCCCCGATTTCTTGCCACATTTCTCAAGCCTTCGGTGGTATCGCGCACAAATTGAACGTCGTCACCCAGGGGTTGATCTTGTAGAATATTTTCTTGAAAAAAGTCGATGGTTCCCCCCATCTCTGGAGAGCGAGAATAGGCTGTAATCGGTAAATTAGGGCCGCCCACTTGCCTCCAATTGGTGATTTCACCGATATAAATCTTTTTTAATTGATTTAGGGTGATTCCCTTAAGGTTTAAGTCTGGATTGACCGCGATCGCCAGACCATCAATGGCAACGGGAATTTGTTTTAATTTAAAACCCCGTTCAACGGCATTTTGATATTCTTCAATGGTTAAAGAGCGGGAAGATTCGGCAAAGGAAAGTTGATCTTGCAAAAGCATTTTAATCCCCTGACTTGAACCAGGCGAACCCGTTGGCGGGTCAGTATAACGAATTTGAAATTGGGGCCAAGCTTTGGCGATCGTAGGATTAACGGTTGCTCGAATCACCGCCCAGGTGGTACTTCCCCCATTACTAAAGAGACCATTGGGGACATTAGCAATATCTGCAAAAGATTGGGCAGAATGCAGATTAGGGGGATTATTCAAATTAATGGAGACAGAGGGGTTATTTTGTTTCGTTTCCGAGGTAACGGGTTTGATATTCCCCCCCAATACCTGAAGAATTCCCCAGGAGATCGCCCCCATGATGCCGATCGCCCCAATAACGAGCAGTAACAGATTAACTTTATTATTTTTTTGTTTAATATTCATTTTGTTAAAAACATCAATAATTTGATTTTGCTATAATCTAACCTATTTTAGGGCTTATCCCAGTCGATAATTCTCCTACACTCCTTAGATCAATCGAGTGATTAGCGTAACTCTATTCCCCAGACCATGTAATAGCATCGAACTCAGTCAGTTAGGCGATCACCTCCATCTCCTAAATCTTTGATTCAGTGAATATATTGGTTAAAATGGTAGTCTCTCAAATGCGATCGTCTGACAAAGTTGGGAGACGGGGGATCTTATTGATATTAGAATGACTAAGCTATTCTCCCCAAAACCGATCAATTCTTTTCACATAATCAAGGTCAGCCAATTTGAATAAAACTGTTTTCCATTCTGGTTGATGGGTTTCTCCAATGCAGAGATATTGATGGCTCTGACAACCGATGCGTCCCCGACTGCGGGAAAATTGAACCGTCGGATCGATTGCTTTCACCTCGTTTACCCTATCTGTTTGAGCGGGGATACAAAATTCGTAACTGACCGAGCGTAGGCTCTGCTGATTCCCGATTAATCCCGCGGGAGAAATAGCCGACAAATCAAAGGTAATTTTATCCCCAACCCTTCCTGCTCTAATTGTTTGGGGCATAACAGCGATCGCGGTCAAAATCAAGCCAGTAATGGCCAAAGTGCTGTCAAAAGATTTACTCAGAAATAACATAGGTCACTTTAATCCTCCTATCTAGGAATCCCCCAAAACCTCTATGATAGTCTAGGCGCAAATTGGCCTGATTTTCTGCACTGAGCTTAATCCATGAATTTTCGTCCCCGCAAACGTTTTGGCCAACACTGGTTACGGAGTGAAAAAGCTCTCTCTCAAATTGTGACGGCGGCTGAGTTAAGCAAGGGCGATCGCCTACTAGAAATTGGGCCAGGCACAGGCATTCTGACCCGTCGTTTATTGCCCCAGATTGCATCATTAGTTTCCGTCGAAATCGACCGTGATTTGTGCCAAAGATTAGTAAAAAGTTTTGGACAAAAAGAGAATTTTTTGCTGTTACAAGGAGATATTTTAGAATTAGATTTAATCGCTCAATTAAGACAATTTCCCCAGTTTCAACCCCTCAATAAAGTTGTCGCTAATATCCCCTACAATATCACAGGCCCCATTTTAGAAAAGCTTTTAGGGACAATTGCCCAACCCCATCAACCAGCCTATGAACAGATGGTATTATTAATGCAAAAAGAAGTCGCAGAAAGATTAGTCGGTCAACCTGGCACAAAAGCCTATGGAGCATTATCGGTTCGGGTGCAATATTTAGCCAAATGTGATTGGATTGCCGATGTCCCTAGAACTGCCTTTGAACCACCCCCTAAAGTCGATTCAGCCATTGTTCGTCTTTCTCCCTACCAGATCGAAAATCCTGCGAGTAATCCTCGTTTTTTAGACCAATTAGTCAAATTAGGCTTTGCTACCCGTCGTAAGATGTTACGCAATAATTTAAAAAGTCTTTTAGACAGCGATCGCGTCTCGGCTATTTTAGAACAACTGGGCATCGAACCCCAGGCAAGGGCCGAAGAACTCAGTTTGAGACAATGGATTAACTTGAGTAATTTATTAGAAACTTTAATTTGAATTTAATTTAACTCTGATTATTAATTATTATGCGCTCCTATACCCTTTTAGCCCCAGCAAAAATTAATCTTTATTTAGAAATTTTAGGCGATCGCCCCGATGGTTATCATGAATTGATCATGATTTTGCAGAGTATTGAACTCGCGGATCAGATAGAAGTACGAGCCAACGGAACAGAAAAAATTCGTCTCTTTTGTCCTCATCCCGATGTACCTCTAGATGAAAGTAATTTGGCCTATCGTGCCGCTAAATTAATGACTGAAAATTTCCCTAAAGTTTACGCGAATTTAGGTGGAATGGATATTACCCTTGACAAACGCATTCCCATTGCGGCAGGGCTGGCGGGAGGTTCAACGGATGCGGCAGCAGTTCTCGTTGGACTGGATTTACTCTGGCAATTGGGCTTGACTCAACCCGAATTACAAACCCTAGCGGCTCAACTGGGATCGGATGTGCCGTTTTGTATTGCTGGCGGAACCGCGATCGCCACAGGTCGAGGAGAAAAATTAGACCCGATCAAAGATTTAGATAATCTCTGGATTGTGTTAGCTAAATATCGAAATATTGCCGTTTCAACGCCCTGGGCCTATCAAACCTATCGTCAGCAATTTAAGACTAATTATTTACAAGAAAACAGTGATATCCAGTCTCGCACGTCAGAAATTCATTCGGGGCCGTTGGTTTCTGCCATTGTTCATAAAAATCCTCAAAAAATTGGTCAATTACTCTACAATGACCTCGAAAAAGTGGTTTTACCCGAATACGAATCCGTTGCTAAGTTGAGAAACATTTTAGCCGAAGCAGGCGGTTTGGGAACGATGATGTCAGGCTCAGGGCCAACGGTTTTTACCCTTTGTCAATCTGAAGCGGAAGCCAAACAAATTCGCCATCAAGCGGAATCTGAAATAGGCGATCCAACTTTAGATTTTTGGGTAACTCAATTAACAAATAAGGGAATTCAGGTTGTTTTATAGTGGTGTGCAATCGTATCAAGGTCTAGACAAGGGGCTTAAGCCCCTTGTTAATTAAGGTTTGGTCATACTTTACTTATATGAATACCGCCCTAAATCCTCTTTAAGGAAAAGATTGAGCGTTTTTAATTGGTTGATGATTCATTTTAAGCCAAAAGACTTATTGGGGCTTGGTTTTATCGTCGCTAACAGGGTCTAAATTATTGAGCGCCGCCGCCGAAGACGGGGGAATCCCTTTAATCGCAATCAAGGCTTCCATCACTTTTTTAACAATTGGAGCCGCAACGGTTCCACCGTAAGTATTGCCGCCCTGGGGTTCATCTACAACCGCTAGGACGACATAACGGGGTTTTTCAACGGGTAAAATCGCAATAAAACTGGTAATTTTCGCCGTCGCTGAATATCCTCCCCTGGGGCCAGCTTTTTCGGCGGTTCCTGTTTTACCGCCAATGCGATAGCCTTTAATTTGAGCGGTTTTTGCGGTTCCTTGAGTGACGACATTTTCCATCATCTGAACCACTCGGTAGGCATCCTGGGGAGTAAAAATATTTTTCTCTGGATGATTGGGTTTCCAGTGGAGGGTTCCGCCCGCATCGACTAAGCCTCTGACAACGTGGGGAGTCACTAATCGTCCTCCGTTGGCGAGGGCTGCGTTGAGTTGTAATAATTTAACAGGTGTGAGAGAAAGTCCTTGCCCAAAAGAGGTGGTCGCAAGTTCAATGGGTTGACTGACAAATTCTTCGCGGGGTTTCAGGTAGCTGGCGACTTCTCCTGGTAAATCAATTCCCGTTTTACTATCTAGACCGACTTCTTGCAAGCGTGTGTAATAGTCATCTGGTTTTAGGTGGCGCATCAAACCGACCATACCGACATTACTAGAATATTGGATGATGTGGGCAACATCAACGATTCCTCCCCCAGATTTGTCGGCATTGGAAATTGTCCAGGGGCCGACTCTGACTGAACCCCCATCGTTAACCGTTGTTTCGGGGGTAATGGCTTTGGCGTTGAGCGCGATCGCAACATTGACGGGCTTGAGGGTCGAGCCTGGCTCATAGAGGTCACTGACTGACCAGTTTTTGAATAACTCAACCTTGGCCTGACTATACTGATTCGGATTAAAAGTCGGTTCATTGACCATTGCGAGGATAGCTCCATCCATCGCATCCATGATCATCACCGTTCCCCGTTTAGCTTTGAAGGCCTTTAATTGTTCCTTCAAAGATTCCCTCGCGGCTCGCTGTAAGCGCATATCTAGGGTTAATTTAACTTGCCAATCATTAGACTGGAGCAAATCCTGGGGCAAAAATGCCGGTAAAATGGTTCCGTGTCCTGAACGGCGGATATATAAACTGAGGGCGTTGCGTTCTAACAATTCCTGTTGACTTAATTCAACTCCCGCCTGACCTCGGTGGTCGTTATCGGCATATCCCACCACTTCTGCCGCCATTTCATCCTGGGGATAAAAACGAGCATACTGCTGTTCTAGTTCTAATCCATCTAATTTCAGCTCTTGAATCTTAGTCGCCTGGGATTCACTTAAGCGGGTGGCGAGTTTAATACCACTTTTTTGTTTTTGAAATTTTTTCACTAAGCGATCGGGTGTTTCATTGGACAGAATCAATGCCAATTTATCCGCAATCTCCGCTTGAGGAATTTTAAATAACTTGGGATGAACATACAAGGTAAACATCAAGCTGTCCGTTGCCAACACATTCCCCAGGCTATCGATAATGCTACGACGGGGAATGTAGGGTTTCAGATTGGTGGTTTGTTGGGAACGCGCTTTTTTCTGTAAAGAAGCCCCTTGAATCACTTGCAATTGGTAAAGTTTGTAGCCCAATCCCAAAATTCCTGCCACTAAAATCACCCAGACCGACAATAATCTCGTTTTCGGTAAAGGTGTTGATTTGAGTTTGCGATCGCGAATCGATGGGGTCGTTTTCGTCTTAGCAGATGAGGGCTTCAACTTAGTGACCTTGGACTGACGGCTAGGGCGAGAGTTATCTGGGGCGGGGGTGGATTTAAAGTGGGAGGAAGCCATACTGGGGAACAACAACCGTTGTGCAATTATTCATGGTGTTTAGTTATCCGAAATTGAATCAATGGTAGAAAACTAAAATTTAGGGGAATTAGGGAATATAGTTCCTTAATAGGCGATGGGCTTGGTACTCACCATCAGTTTAGAAGACGGATTATCTGAGGTTTTTGGGGTTACAGGGGCCATAGCTTGACTACTAGGTAGAAAAACATTGTAATTGGGATTGGGGCGAATTAAACCTGAATTCGGTTTTTCTGCTTGTTTAGCTAATTGATTTTTCAATATTTCATTGGTCGCGACTAGCTGACGTTCATGACTTTGGAGAGTCCGCAATTTTTTAAACTCCTGACTCCAAGCCCTGGGAGTATAGACTGTCCAACCATACACAGCCAAGGCAATACCGACTAATCCCAAGGTCGCGATCGAGGTTGCCTGCTGAAAACGGAGCAAAAACTGTAATCCTGTGGGCAAGGGCTGTTGGGTCAGGTCAATCGGTTCAGGAGCAGGAGATTGGGAACGGTTTCTCCGAGAGACTAAACGCGGGTTGTTTTTACTGGTATGGCGGGTTTGGGACGGTAGAGAGCGAGGAAATGCTTTAGGCAGGGCAGTCATGGCGTTGTTAATTGTTCAAAAGATGGTGGTGAAAATAGCATAATTGATAGGTCATTAAAAACTATCATGTCTAATGATAAAGGTTATGTCGGTTTTTGATGATAATTTTGTTCCCTTCTTTTTTTAGGTAAAGATGATTCATATTCCAAGGCTAAAGGGATTTTTTTATCGAAAAGATCGGGATCATCTTTTGGAATAGGCGATCCCCCGTTTTTGCCCCCAGGTTTTAGGTGGCGATCGCTCTTTTATTTTTGATGAATCTGCCATGAGCTTGCTTTACGGGGCTAGTCAGGATTTTTTCTCAGAAATAAACTATGCCTATTCGCGATCGCAATTTCGACCTTGTTCGGGATCATCACTTTTACACTCTCTTTCCGTCATAAATTGAAGAATTAGCAAATAAAAATTAAGCATAAAATAATTTCAAGTTCACTATTTTAGAAGAATCAATGGGGTTAGTGCGGGTGAAGTTTGGCAGTTGTTGATGAAAACCCTGCGTCATTACAACAATCAACTGACTTTAACAGAGTTTTGGGAGAAAAATTTCGGTCAGTTGCACCTTTGATCAGCGATTTTTCATTCTGTCCACTGGTTTCGACTTTTTTGCAAAACGCGATCGCCAAAATTCAGAGAAAATTTATGTAGAGTATGCCTCTTCCGATAAGATAGAGAATGCTGACAATTGCAAATTTATAATCTAACGGAAGTAGTAATCCCCGCCCTGCTTCCCCCTGGTACTCTAAAGTACATAGGGTTTTTAGCGGTTACATATAATAGGTATCAATGAACCAAACTATTTTTGATAAAGTACAAACAATTGTTGTCGAACAATTAGACGTTGAAGCCACAGCGGTGAAGCCTGAAGCGAGTTTTGCTAATGATCTTGGAGCCGATTCCCTCGATACCGTTGAACTGGTCATGGCCCTGGAAGAAGCTTTTGATATCGAAATTCCCGATGAAGTCGCTGAACAAATTGATACCGTTGGAAAGGCGGTTGAGCATATCGAAAAAGCTACTTCCTAAATTCATCTCAATTTTTACCTCCTAACGTCTTAAGTTCACCCTTTTTATCTGCATTTTGGGTCAATAAGCCCCAATACGAACGAGGATCATGACAAATTTAGCCAAAAAACGAGTGGTTGTCACAGGCTTAGGCTCAATTACTCCCATCGGTAACACCCTAGAGGAATACTGGCAGGGATTATTGGCAGGAGCTAATGGCATTGGGCCGATTACCCATTTTGACGCATCCAAGCACGCCTGTCGGTTTGCGGGGGAAGTGAAGGGATTTGATCCCACTCAATTTCTAGACCGCAAGGAAGCCAAGCGCATGGATCGCTTTTCTCAATTTGGGGTGGTGGCCAGTCAACAGGCGATCGCCGATGCCCAATTTGTTATTAATGACCTCAGTGCAGATCAGATAGGTGTTTTGATTGGCACGGGGATTGGGGGCATCAAAGTCTTGGAAGATCAAGAAGAAATCTACCTCACAAAAGGCCCTAGTCGTTGTAGTCCCTTCATGATTCCCATGATGATCGCCAACATGGCCGCAGGTTTGACGGCGATTAATCTCGGTGCAAAGGGGCCAAACTCTTGTACAGTGACCGCCTGTGCCGCAGGAGCCAATGCCGTTGGAGATGCTTTTCGTTTAGTCCAGGGCGGCTATGCCAAAGCCATGATCTGTGGTGGGACGGAAGCGGCAGTGACTCATATTTCCGTAGCAGGATTCGCTTCGGCTAGGGCGTTGTCTTTTCGTAATGACGATCCGCTCCATGCTTGTCGTCCCTTTGATAAAGACCGAGATGGTTTTGTGATGGGAGAAGGCGCGGGAATTTTATTACTGGAAGAACTTGATCACGCTCTGGCGAGGGGAGCAAAAATTTATGCAGAAATGGTGGGTTATGGCATGACCTGTGATGCTTACCACATGACGTTACCTGTGCCAGGCGGTCAGGGTGCCACCCGTGCGATCGAGTTGGCTCTGCAAGATGCGGGTTTATCCCCAGAGCAGGTGAGTTATATCAATGCTCACGGAACCAGTACTCCCGCCAATGATGTGACGGAAACCAATGCAATCAAAAAAGCGATCGGCTCCCATGCCTATAATCTGGTGGTCAGTTCTACTAAATCGATGACAGGCCATCTTTTGGGCGGATCGGGCGGGATTGAAGCCGTTGCCACCGTGATGGCGATCGCCAATGATCAGGTTCCACCGACCATTAATCTGGAAAATCCCGATGCCGAATGTGATTTAGATTACGTTCCCCACGTGAGTCGCGCTTTACCTGTTGAAGTGGCCTTGTCCAACTCCTTTGGCTTTGGCGGTCATAACGTAACGTTAGCCTTTAAAAAATATCGTTAACGAATCCCCTATGGTGGGAAGATAGAGTCAAACTTTAGTCTCCTAGCGACCCCTCGACCTTAAATTTAACCAACTGTCCTATCTTTAAAATTCATTCCCTAATTCATTATGGTTGTTGCTACCCAGTCCCTTGAAGAACTTTGCATTAATTCCATCCGTTTTTTGGCGGTTGATGCGATTAATAAATCTAATTCTGGTCATCCTGGCTTACCGATGGGAGCCGCTCCAATGGGATTTGTCCTCTGGGATAAATTCATGCGCTATAACCCCAAAAATCCCCAGTGGTTTAATCGCGATCGCTTTGTCTTGTCGGCGGGTCACGGTTCCATGTTGCAGTATGCTCTGCTCTATTTGATGGGCTACGATAGCGTTTCCATCGAAGATATCAAACAATTTCGTCAGTGGGGAGCTAAAACCCCTGGACACCCCGAAAATTTTGAAACGCCTGGCGTAGAAGTCACCACAGGCCCCCTCGGTCAAGGAATTGCCAACGGTGTCGGTTTAGCCCTCGCTGAAGCCCATTTAGCCGCCACATACAACAAGCCCGATGCCACCATTGTTGACCATTATACCTATGTAATTTTGGGTGATGGTTGCAACATGGAAGGAATTTCTGGAGAAGCGGCTTCCATTGCAGGCCATTGGGGATTAGGCAAATTAATCGCTCTTTACGACGATAATCACATCTCCATTGATGGTTCTACTGATGTCGCCTTTACCGAAGATGTGAGCAAACGCTTTGAGTCCTACGGTTGGCACGTTCTTCATGTGAAAGATGGCAATACGGATTTAGCCGCGATCGCCAAAGCGATCGAAGAAGCCAAAGCGGTTACCGACAAACCCACCATGATTAAAGTGACCACTACCATCGGTTATGGTTCCCCCAACAAAGCCGATACCGCAGGCGTTCACGGTGCGGCCTTAGGTGCAGAAGAAACTGCGTTGACCCGTGAAAGCTTGGGTTGGAGCTACGGCCCCTTTGAAGTTCCCGATGATGTCCTCAAACACACCCGCAAAGCCGTCGAACGGGGAGCCAGCTACGAAGCCGAATGGAATCAAGCGTTTGCCCAATATAAAGCGAAATATGCTGCCGAAGCCGCAGAATTCGAGCGTTTACTAAGCGGTAAACTCCCCGACGGTTGGGATCAAGTATTACCCACCTATACCCCAGAAGATAAAGCTCTACCCACTCGTAAACATTCCGAAAATTGTCTCAACAAATTAGCGGCAGTTCTTCCCGAATTAATTGGTGGTTCTGCCGATTTGACCCACTCCAACTTGACGGAAATCAAATCTTCAGGTGACTTCCAAAAAGGTCATTACGAAAACCGTAATATCCACTTTGGGGTACGGGAACACGCAATGGGTGCGATTTGTAACGGCATGGCCTTACACAAGTCAGGCTTAATTCCCTACGGTGCGACTTTCTTGATTTTCACCGATTATATGCGGGCGGCAATCCGTTTATCCGCACTTTCTGAAGCAGGTTCCATTTGGGTAATGACCCACGATTCCATCGGTCAGGGCGAAGATGGCCCCACCCACCAACCGATTGAAACGATCGCTTCTTTGCGAGCCATCCCTAACCTTACCGTGATTCGCCCCGCAGACGGTACGGAAACCTCTGGAGCTTACAAAGTTGCCATTGAAAACTCTAAAGCGAACAAACCCTCCCTTTTAGCCTTCACTCGTCAAAATGTTCCTAATTTAGCGGGAGCTTCCATCGAGGGAGTCAGTAAAGGAGCCTATGTTTTAGTGGATAGCCAGGGAACCCCTGATTTAATTTTGATTGGGACAGGGTCAGAAGTCAGTCTTTGTGTCGCGGCGGCTGAGAAGCTTACGGCGGAAGGTAAAAAAGTTCGGGTGGTTTCTATGCCTTCTTGGGATTTGTTTGAAGCTCAAACGGCGGATTATAAAGAGTCTGTTCTCCCGAAAGCGGTTACCAAACGTCTATCTGTAGAAGCGGCTTGTAGTTTTGGCTGGCACAAATACGTCGGAACCGAAGGCGATACGGTCAGTATTGATACCTTTGGTGCTTCGGCTCCTGGTGGAACTTGTATGGAAAAATTTGGTTTCACGGTAGATAATGTTTTGGCTAAGGCTAAGGCTTTATTAGGTTAATTTGATTCAGGTTAATCAACTCTGAAATTAGTTTGGCTCTCTAGCAATAGGGAGCTTTTTTTTGTGAATGCGATCGCCCCCATAAATCCATTAATAATTGACAAAATCAACTGAAATCATTAATAATATGACCATAGAAAGATGCAAGAATTAGCAAATGTCCTCTTCTCCCGAATCTGTGCGTAATGTTGGTATTAGTGACCAATCGACTGGTGATGATTACCTTGGATTTGAACCCTATGTCACCGCGATCGCGGAATTTTTATTAAATCCAGAGACTAAGCCCCCATTAACGCTTTCGATTGAAGGAGAGTGGGGCAGTGGCAAGTCTTCGTTTATGAAGCAGTTGGAGAAATATCTACGAGAAAAGGGAAAACAACGCACGGTTTGGTTCAATGCTTGGCGACATGATAAAGCAGAAGCGGTTTGGGCGGCCTTTGCCTTGTCGTTTATTAAGCAAATTTCTACTCCTCAAGGTTACAAAGATTTACCTAGAGCGATCAAAGGTTATTGCAAATTACAATACTTGCGTTTTAACAGAGAAAAAGGCTTGTTTGAGGTAATAAAAGCTTTACCATTAATTCTTTTTGTGATTTGTACCGCGATCGCCATTCCTTTTATTCTGGCTATTTATGGAGTGGAAGGGATTACGGAACTGGTCAGGGCAACAACGTCTAAAGAAGCTTGGGAGGAAAGAATTCAAGCGGCTTTTAAGCTCCTATTTACCGTTGGCGGTCTAACGTTATCGGGAACGGGAGTTATTGCGGGTATCAGAAGTTTGTTCGGGAATTTTCAAAAATTACTCGTCAGTCCGAAGAATAACCTCATTAAATACCTAGAAGCTCCAGATTATAAGAAACAATCAGCTTTTATTGAAGAATTTCATGAAGATTTTTCTAAGATTGTCGATGCTTATATTGGCGATGGTAAGGTATTTGTTTTTATTGATGATTTAGATCGTTGTGAGCATCCCAAATCTGCCGATCTGATGCAGGCGATTAATTTGATGATTGCGGATGATCCGTCTGTGGTGTTTATTTTGGGAATGGATCGGGAAAAAGTCGCGGCTAGTTTAGCAGTGAAATATGAAAGTATTTTGGCCTATTTACCCTCAGAAACCCCAGAAATTGATCCTGATATTTTAGCCCGCCGTTCTGCTAGTAAAGGATTAGCCTACGGTTATACTTTTATTGAAAAATTTGTCCAGCTTCCTTTTTTAGTTCCTCAACCTTCTAAAAGTGATTTTGAACGTTTGTTGGTTAAGCTATCTACTTCTGAACCCAAAGAAAATCAAAATTCTGAATCAACACAATCTTTGTGGTGGAATTTAAACAAATTATTGGCAAGACTTTTAAATCAAGAACCAAAAGTATTAGCTAATTCACCAATCAGTACTAAATTTGAAATAAATTCAAAAATCGAAGTAAATGAGCTAACTACTGAATCTGAAAAAGAAGAAAGTAAAGAAAAAAGTAAAGAAAAAAGAAGAATAATTAAACGAAAAGAAATAATCAAGATTGAAAATTGGGACAAGGATTCCGATAAAATTCGGAATGTTACGATGATGGTGGCTTCCGCACTAAATTATAATCCGCGACGTATTAAACAATTTATCAATTTATTTCGTCTCAAGGTCTATATTGCCGATAAAACTGGCTTGTTTGATGACGAAGAAGATGGAAACGGAAATTTATTATCGTATGGTTTAACTCTTGAACAGCTAGGTAAATTTACAGCCATTAGTTTGAAATGGCCCTTGTTATTGTTAGATTTGGAACAGGATAATCAACTGTTGACTAAATTACACCAACTTTTTTTGGGAGAACATCAAAACGTAAAAGAAGAACAAGTGAAAATAGACGGACAAGCAGTTTATTTTTGGAGCAGTCATCTTAAACTGAAGGAATTAATGAATGTGGGTGTGTCTTTTGATGTTGGGGATTTTAAAGAATTAGGTAGTAAAAATCTTCTTCATCCTGACTATAGTTTATCCAATTTACGAATAGAGAAACTATTACAAGTTTCACCAAAAGTGATTCGACAGAGTAATCAATCTCAAGTTAGTCAGCAGCAAATTGCTCAAACGAAGATTATTCATTTGTCTGGAGATTGTAATCTAGAAATGGTGAATATTCCTGGGGGTAAATTTATGATGGGGTCGGATGAACATGATTCTGAAAAACCGATTCATGAAGTAACGGTAAATGCTTTTAAGATAGGCAAATATCCCGTTACCCAAGCCCAGTATGAAGCGGTGATGGGAACCAATCCTTCTTATTTTTCTGGTAATCCCCAAAATCCTGTAGAAAGTGTTTCATGGTTTGATGCCCAGGCTTTTTGTCAAAAACTGAGTGAGGTAACAGGTGAAAAATATCGTTTACCGACGGAAGCGGAATGGGAATATGCCTGTAGAGCAGGAACTCAAACTCAATTTAGTTTTGGCGATGATGTGATTCAACTAAGGGATTATGCTTGGTTTTCCGATAATTCAGGAAACAAAACTGATCCTGTGGGTAAAAAAAAGGCGAATTCTTGGGGCTTGTACGATATGCACGGTAATGTTTGGGAATGGTGCGCCGATCAGTGGGATGACAGTTATGCTGATAAACCAGGGAATTTTAAAGAAAATGGTAATACGGCTTGGACAGTTGGCAATATAAATACTAGTACATCGGTAGTACTGCGAGGCGGTTCATGGCTCGAATCTCCCATTAATTGCCGCTCAGCGAATCGTTACTGCTACGTTACCGACATTCGTGACCGCAATTTTGGTTTCCGTGTTGTTGTGTTTTCTCCGTGAGGTTTTGGTCTCCAAATCCCTCTTATTCTTATCTCTGGAATTATGTTGTCAATCAGTCCGAGATGCTTTACAAGAAATGATTTTAGTTTATTGGCAACAAAGTAAAGTGATACCGTTAGGATAATCTTTAAATTGAATACATTCCTGCGATCGACTTCATATCGCTGTTCTATCACGCATTCCGCAGGTTGACTCAAGGGATGGGATAATACATTTGTACTATATGGACTAGAGAAACAGAAAAAAGTAGAATAGTGGTTTGAAAAAAACAATGGATAAACTAAAAATCAGAAATATAGACCATTTAGGGATAATAACGGGAATAGTCGACC